>JBKPHP010000272.1:0-27921 GCA_046729895.1 Actinomycetota bacterium | reverse complement strand
CCTCTGGGGCCTGTTCAGTGGCAAGGGGGGCGAGGAGCGGCTCGCCGCGGGCATCGTGATCGCCGCGCTCGGCGGTGCCGAGCTCGCGTTGCGCGAGCATCTCGCGGGCTACCGCTCCCACACGACGCTGCTCGCGGGGGTGGCCGCTTTCGCGGTCGTGACGGCGGTGGCCCTCGGACTCGGCCCGGTCAGGCTGTGGCTCCTGGTCGTGATCGCGGGGGCCGTTTTCGCTTCTGCCTTCTACTGGCTCCGGGAGCTTTTCAAGCGCCGTTCCGGCGGGCTCGGTTTCCGCTAGCGTCGTGCCATGCGCAATCTGCTGCGCGCCGGTGTCAGCGGGGTACTCCTCCTGCTGATGATGCTGGGGGGCGGTCTCGTGCTCTGGATCGGCGTGCCGGTGGCCTGGCTCTACATCGGGTCCCAGGTTCAGGGGAAGACGGACTCGCTGGGCACCGCCCTGGCGGTGATAATGGTCGGAGTCGTCGTCAGCATCCTGCTGATCGTCTCGGTGCTCGGCTGGCTCAACCGCAAGCACCTGGAGTTACGCGAGGCGCGCGGCCTCGACACGCACGGCGCCACTGCGCTCGAGGCGGTCATGACCGTGAGCGTGGCGATCGCGGTGGTTGCCTTCTCGATCTGGTTCTTCCTGATCGCCGGCCCGGGACCCTCGCTGGCTCCCAGCAACTGACGTGCGCCGCCTCAGGATCTCGGGGATTCACCACATCACCGTGCTCTGCAAGGACGCCCGCCGCTCGGTCGACTTCTACCGCAACCTGCTCGGGATGCGAGCCCTCAAGCAGACCGCGAACCTCGACGACCCCGGCGCGACCCACCTGTTCTTCGGCGACGAGGAGGGAAGGCCGGGGACGCTGATCACGTGCCTCGAGTACCCGAGGTTGAAGCACGGGGAGGTGGGGGTCGGCTCCACGCACCACTTCGCCCTGGCCGTTGAGAGCGAGGAGGAGCTGGCGGCCTGGCGGAGCTATCTTGCCTCCCGCGGGATTCCCTGCAGCGAGGTGCTCGACCGAACCTTTTGCAAGTCCGTCTACCTGCGCGACCCCGACGGGCACATCGTCGAGCTCGCCACCAGGGGGCCCGGCGTCGCGGTCGACGAGGCGCCGGGAGCCTGACCGGGTGGCCGGTCGGCCGGTCGCGGGGGGCCGCCCTTCCTCAGGCCGCCGAGAGCGCTCTCTCTCGGGCCATGCTCCGGGCAGCGGACGGCGTGACGGGGGGAGCAACAGGTTCCGCTGCCGCCGAGGCCGCCGGGGCCCGCTTGGCGGTGAGCACTGCCGCCACGGCAAGCCGCTGTCGTTCGGTCAGGGTGCCGATCTGCTTGTTCTCCGGGACGCCCAACGACACGAGCAGCCGCCTGCAGCGCGTCCGACCCCAGCGCTTCTGGCTCATCAGCCGGTCGCTTATCGCCATGCTATGAGCCTGCCAGGGGCAGCTCATGATGATGTCGGCCGCGGCGAGGTCGCCGGCCGCCACCTTCCGCTTCATACGGGCTCGTGCGAGCCGCACGCGGTTCGCGTATTCGAGCGCCCGCAGATGCTGCTGCTCAGCGCCGACCGTGGCAGTCTTGCCCATCAGACCTCCCCGCAACTTTGGCGTGTTCTCGCGGATGCAGTTTCCCGGCGGCCTTACGGCTGAAGGCGGAATCGGACAGGGGAGGACGCCACGAGTCAGTCGAGCTGAACTGTCAAGGAGGGCCCTCCTCCCCCGCCGTCCCGGCTTCGTCGAAGGCCAATTGCACTAAAGCCCAGGGCCCGCTACGAGTCAACCCTTCCGCTCCCGGAGCGGCTCGCTAAGAGCGGCCTTTTCGTGGGAGGGCAGGTTTAGGCTCTCAGCCGGAGCTCCACCGCGGCACGCGGACCGCTGCGAGTACAGTCCGTCGGAGATGCGGTCGACCAAGATCGTCGCCACGATCGGCCCCGCCTCCGGCGAGCCGCAGGTCCTGGAGCGGTTGATCTCGGCCGGGATGGACGTGGCCCGGCTGAACTTCGCTCACGGGAACCCGGAGCTCCACGCTGAGACCGCGCGCGCGATCCGTGAGGCGGCCGAGCGCGCCGGCAGGCTCGTGGCCATCATGGGGGACGTCCCGGGGCCGAAGCTGAGGATCGGCCCGGTCGCCGGGGGGGTGGCAGAGCTCGGCCGGGGCTCCCGGGTGGTACTCACGCCAAGCGAGGTCGAGGGAACGGCGGAGCGCCTGCCGGTGGCCTGGCAGGGCCTCGCGGAGCTCGTGGACGAGGGGGATGTCTGCTACCTGGCCGACGGCGCCGTGCGTCTCCGCGTGGACGGCGTCTCCGCCGGCGAGGTGCTGGCCCTCGTGGAGGTGGGCGGCGTGGTCGCGTCCCGCCAGGGGATCAACCTGCCGAACGTCACCGTCTCGCTTCCGGCGGTCTCCGAGGAGGACATCGCCCTGATCGATGCCGGGCTCGACATGGGCGTGGACCTCATCGCGCTCTCCTTTGTGCGCAGGCGGGAGGACCTCGAGCCGGTCCGTGAGCACCTGCGGGCCCGCGGGAGCGATCTGCCCCTGATCGCGAAGGTGGAGAAGCCCCAGGCGGCCGCAAACGCCGAGGAGATCGTGGACGCGGCGGACGGGATCATGGTCGCCCGCGGCGACCTCGGCATCGAACTTCCCATCGAGGAGGTCCCGCTGGTGCAGAAGCGGCTGCTGGCGATTGCCGGTCGTCGGGCAAAGCCCACGATCACCGCCACCCAGATGCTGGAGTCGATGGTCCACTCGACCCGTCCCACCCGGGCGGAGGTCGCCGACGTGGCCAACGCGATCTTCGACGGCACCGACGCCGTGATGCTCTCGCAGGAGACCGCGGTCGGGCGGAACCCCGTCGCGGCCGTGGAGATGATGGCGAGCATCGCCGAGACCGCCGAACGCGAGCTCCCTTACGGCCGCTGGCTCTCGGAGCGGGGTCCCCGGGCCAACAACCAGTACCACGCGATCGCCTTCGGCGCTGTGGGGGCCGTCTACCAGCTCGGGCTCAAGGTCATCGTGAGCCCGACTCGCACCGGCACGACGGCCCGCCTCATATCCGCCTACCGCCCCAAGGCGCCGGTGCTGGCCCTCTCACCCAGGCCCGAGATCGTGCGCCGCTGCTGCCTGTTGTGGGGAGTGCAGGGAGCGGTCCATGCCGAATCGCCCGACACGATCGACCTCCTCGAGAGCTGTGCCGACGCCGCTGTGGAGGCCGGGCTCGCCGAGACGGGCGACCAGATCGGGATCACCGCCGGCCTGCCGCCCGGCAAGGCCGGTGGCACCAACCTCTTCAAGGTGCACCGCGTCGAGTAGCTCGAGATCCGGGCTTCCCGGGCCACCGCGCGTTCCCGTTTCAAGCTGAGCTTGACAGTGGCGCGGGCGACTGGATGGGAAGCGGGGGTGGTCCTGCGCCGGGCTCTGGTCCTGGCTTCCTGGCGGCCTTCGTCGTCCTCGTCCTACCCCCGTCGGGGGTGGCGCGGAAGCGGCCGCGTTGGCTCGTGAGCACGAGGATCCTAGTGCGGGGCGATCTGCAGAACCAGAACTGCCGCACCGGGGTCTGCAAGCAGAACGAGAACAGCGACCTGATCCGCTGGCGCGGAGCCCTCTGCACGGACTCCGAGCTGCTCGGCAATCGCGGCCGGCGGCGTACGAAGGTGTGCTGGTCCCGTCGGCCCTTCCGCCGCTTCCGCTGCGCGGCCGAGCTACGCGGCGTGCGCCTCGACGGGCCGTCGCCTTCTGGTGGAGGGTCGGCTGGTCGCTGGCGCTTCCTCGTCACCTGGTACTCGAGCCCGCCGCGCGGGGATCCGAGTCGGCTCGTCGGCTTCACCGGCCGGACGGATATCTGGAAGGCGACGATCGACCTCGCCCGGCTGCCGAGGGCCCGTCGCTAGCGACGCGCCTTTGTGCCAAGACGATCCCGGTCTGGGCCGAAAGCCCTGGCGGCGGGCGCCGCCTACTAGAGTCGCGCTGGTGCAGTACCGCAAGCTCGGCGACTCGGACATCGAGGTCTCGGAGATCTCGCTTGGCTCGTGGCTCACCTACGGGGTAGGGGTCGAGCGCGAGCAGACGGAGGCCTGCACGCGGGCGGCCGTCGACGCGGGGGTCACCCTGTTCGACACCTCGAACGTCTATGGGCGCGGCATCGCCGAGCAGGTGTGGGGGGAGGTCCTCTCGGACTTCAGGCGAGACTCCTACGTCCTGGCGACCAAGGTCTTCTTCCCGATGAGCGAGACCGACCGGGGGCTCTCGCGCGAGCAGATCCACAAGCAACTCGACGCCTCCCTGGCCCGCCTTCGGACCGACTACGTCGATCTCTACCAGTGCCACCGGCCCGACCCGGAGACACCGATCGAGGAGACGATGGAGGCGCTCACCGAGGTCTGCGACGCGGGCAAGGTGCGCGAGATCGGCTTCAGCGAATGGACGATCGAGCAGATCCAGGCCGGACTCGAGGTCCCCGGCGCCAGGAAGTGGGTCTCCTCCCAGCCGCAGCACAACATGATCTGGCGGGTGCCGGAGGCGGAGCTGATCCCGTTCTGCGCCGAGCAAGGGATCTCGCAGATCGTCTGGTCGCCCCTCGCCCAGGGTGTCCTTGCCGGCAAGTACCGGCCGGGCGAGCAACCCCCATCGGACTCCCGGGCCGCCAGCGAGTCGATGGGCTGGGCGATGGACCGCTATCTGTCGGACGACGTGCTGGAGGCGGTTCAGCGACTCGTGCCGATCGCCGAGGACGCCGGCCTGACCATGGTGCAGATGGCGCTTGCCTGGGTGTTGCGCGAGGAGAACGTCGCCTCGGCGATCGTCGGCGCCTCGCGGCCCGACCAGGTGTACTCGAACGCCGCGGCCTCCGGCGTCGCTCTGTCACAGGACACGCTCGACGCGATCGACGAGGCGCTGGGGGACGTGGTGGTAGCGGAGCCGCGGCTCGCGAACTTCGTCGAGGAAGGCGTAAAGCACCGCTAGCCGAGGACGCCAGGCCTGGTCGATCAGGTCTGCTCACCGCGCACACCGCTATCGCTTGATTTCCCCGGAGCGTTCGGCATAGGCTCCCCATTGGGTGGCCGGAGGCCCACCGACACGGTCCCTGGCGCCGCTCCGACCGCACGCTTCGCCGCCAGGAGGCCACGATGGGATACGCGAACTGGGTCCACGGCACGGCATTCATGCCGCCCGAGTTCCCCACCCAGGGACTGGACAATGTCGACGGCGTTCCGTACACGGATGTGGTCGGCTTGCGGCGCGGCTGGGGCACCTTCTGGCAGGGAAAGACAGGCAACGCGAACTGGTTTCACGTCTCGATACCGACCCCCGTGATCATCGATAACGCGCGGGTCAAGCTCCAGCGCGTCTTCGTGATGTTCACCGCCGGAGACACAACCGTCAACAACGCGAACCTGGCCGGGGCGAACATCACCGATATCCACGTCTGGGACGGGGTCAATCTGATCCGCACCTTTGGTCCGTACCTGCTGTTCGGGGACCATCGCTCTCACCTGGATACGAGCAACACGTTCGAACTGCCAAATCCTCTGGAGATCTTCTGGGGCGTGGGGATCTCCGTGCGGGTCCAGTTCAGCGCAAACCAGCGGGTGGGATTCGCGTCGGCCGGCGCGGACTTCGAGGTCTGATCGGTCGACCGTCCTTCAATCCAGCTGCGCTTACGAAGCGTAAGTTAGACTTCGGGCCCCGAAAAAGCCGCCGCGAGGGAGGAGACCCCATGCGAGCCGTGGTGATGCACGAGACCGGGAAACCGGACGTCCTACGCTACGAGGAAGCCGAGCAGCCGGAGCCCGGCCAAGGCGAGGTGCTGATCAGGGTCCGCGCCGCATCAGTCAACCCGGTCGATTGGAAGTACCGGCGCGGATTCGTCGACAGGCCGTTGCCCGCCATCCTGGGCAGGGACGTGTCGGGGGCCGTCGAAGTGTCGCGGGCCGAGGGCTTCAGCGAGGGAGACGAGGTGTTCGGCATCGCCGCGAGCGGCGGCTACGCCGAGCTCGCAACGGCCCCCGCCGCGGAGATCGCGAAGAAGCCCAGTGACGTGAGCCACGAGCAGGCGGCGGCAATACCCGTGGCCGGGCTCACCGCCTGGCAGGTGATGCTCGACGCGGCAGAGGTCGCGGAGGGGCAGACGGCGCTCATCGCGGGCGCAGCCGGTGGCGTTGGCCATTTCGCGGTGCAGTTCGCGAGGCTCGGGGGCGCGCGGGTGATCGGGACCGGATCCACGCGCAACCGCGACTTCGTGCTCAGCCTCGGCGCCGAGCAGTACGTGGACTACACCCAGCAGGAGGTCGCCGAGGCGGTGAGCGACGTTGACGTCGCGTTCGACACGGTGGGCGGCGACACGACGCAGTCGCTCTTGCCCACCGTGCGCGAGGGAGGGATCCTTGTGACGGTCGCCGGCCCGCCGCCGGAGGAGGCGGCGCGAGAGCGCGGGGTGCGAGCGGAGCTGTACGTCACGAGCACGACCCCGCAGCAGCTGGCTCGGATCGCCGAGCTGGTCGCCAGCGGCGAGGTGCACGTGGAGGTCACGGAGGTGCTTCCATTCACCGAGGTCCAGCGGGCGCACGAGCTCAGCGAGTCCGGACACACGCGCGGGAAGATCATCCTGACCGTCGGGACGTAGAGACAACTGGCGGGAAGACCAGCCGGACCGTCGGGACGTAGGACGCCCGCCGTGACGCGGCCCACACAGCCCCAGCGCGCCAGGCTCAGCCGGTCCGGTCTCGCCGCATAGCCGGCAAGCGGCCGGTCTAGGCGGCTTCGGGCTTGTGGCGCTCGCGATACGAGCGCGCCTTCTCCACGTTGCCGCAGACCTCCATCTTGCACCAGCGGCCCGAGCGGTTCTTCGAGCGATCGTAAAAGGCCCACATGCAGTTGTCGCGGGGACAGGCCTTCAGCCGCTCCCAGGACCCGTCACGGGCCGCCGCGGCCACGATCGCCATGAGCCGGCCGATCGCCCCGTCTACGCCGATGGCGTCGGGCACCAGCTCCGGCTGCCCTTCCTGCGTGAAGCTGACCTTCACGCCGGCGCGGCTCGCCGCACGCTCGAGTCGCTGCACGGCGGGCTCGTCGAGCGGCTCGCCGTTATTCGTCAGCAGAAGCGCCCTGAGGCCTTCGCGGACGTCGATCGCACGTCGCAGGTCGCCTTCGCTGACCTGCTCGTCGGAGCCCATGAGCTCGCGCTCCGCCAGCCAGTCGCGCAGCTCGTCGGGCGTGCCCAGCTCCTCGTCGTGGTCCTCGTAGTCCAGGCTGTTCACGAACCGCTGAACGAGCGCGAGCGGCTCGGGGGCGGGCTTGGTTGACTCGTGGCCTGTCATCCCTTTAGGTGGTTAGGTGAGAAGTGTCGCTAATGGAGGCTATCAGCAGTTCGTAACTTGCAAAAGCCTTTCGGTGGTGTAGTATACCTCCTAATGACGAACAGTGGTTACGACCTCACAGACGGGCGCCCAGGGTCGTTTCAGGCGAGAGACCACGAGAAGGGGGCCGAGATGGGCAGAGCGATCACGATCAGGCACTCGACCGAAGCAGACCGCCGGGAGATCGGCCGGCTGGCGGAGCTGGACAGCCGCTCGGCGCCCAGCGGCGACGCGCTGCTCGGCTTCATAGACGGCGAACTGCGGGCCGCCGTCGCACTCGACAGTGGCGACGCGGTAGCGGATCCCTTCCACCCGACGGCCGAGCTCGTGCAGTTGCTTCGGATGAGGGCCGGTCAACAGAACCGGCACATCGGCTTTATCGGTCTGCGAGCCTGGCGGCACGCCGCCGAGACCGCCTGATGAGCTCGCTGATCAACTGGGAGGTAGCCCGGGGACGCGCGGAGGAGGCGCGCGAGTCTGGCCTCAAGCCTCTGGCAGCGACCTCCGTGCCGAGGGGTGTAGCCGGCGGCCGAGTTCAGCAGAACCTCGACCTCATCCGTGCCAGGGCGCTCGAGATCTTGGACCGTCGCCCGGGCCCGCGCTAGCGGTCCTCTGGCCTTATGAGGCTCGCCGACGATCGTCCGCGATCCTCGGTCCCTCAGGAGGGAACCTCCGCCGGAGGCTCGTCCGGCACCGTGCCCTTGACCCGCTCGAACGCATCGAGCGCGCGATCGAGCTGCTCGCGCTCGTGCGTGGCCATCACGCTCGTCCGGAGCAGCGCGCCACCCCGCGCCACTGCCGGGTAGAGGGCGACGTTCACGTAGACACCGGCGTCGTAGAGAGCCTTCCAGAACAGCACCGCGCGCCAGTCGTCCCCGATGACCACGGGCACGATTGGCGTGACGAGCTCGGATCCGTCCGGCATGCGCGTGGGCTCGAGCACCTGGTAGCCGAGCTCCCGGAGGCTGTCGTGCAGGTATCGGGCGTTCGCCAGCACGCGGGCGAAGAGCTCCGGTCCCTCGCGGGAGCGGATGATCCGCAGCGCACCCAGCGCCGCGCCCACGGCCGCCGGCACAGCCGACGCCGTGAACATGAAGGAGCGCGACTGCACCCGCAGGAAGTCGATCACCTCCGCCGGGCCGGCGATGAAGCCGCCGCAGGAGGCGAGGGACTTCGAGAACGTCCCCATCCTCAGGTCGACCTCCTCCTCCACGCCGTACGCCTCGCAGGCGCCGGTCCCCCGCGCTCCCAGCACGCCCACGCCGTGGGCCTCGTCGACCATCAGCCGCGCGCCGTGCTCCCGGCAGAGGCGCGCGATCTGGGGAACGTCGGCGAGGTCACCCTCCATCGAGAAGACCCCGTCCACCACCACAAGGACGCCGCCGCCGTCGCCCTCCGCGCGCTCCAGCATGGTCTCCAGCTTGTCCAGGCGCCCGTGCCGGAAGGGGCGGATGCGCGCCCGGGACATCGATACCGCGTCGAGGATAGAAGCGTGATCCCCGGCGTCGCAGATCACGGTGTCGCCCGGGTCGAGCAGTGTCGCGATGCAGCCCACGTTCGCCAAGTAGCCGGCGGTGTAGACCAGGGCGTCCGCCTCCCCCGTCCACTCCGCGAGGTCGCGCTCGAGCTCGAGGTGGATCGGCAGCGTGCCGTTCATGAAGCGCGAGCCGGTGACGCCTGTGCCGTAACGCTCGAGCGCGTCGTGCGCGGCGCGCTTGACCCGCTCGTCGCCGGTCAGTCCGAGGTAGTTGTTGCCGCCCAGCATGATCCGGCTGCGCCCCTCCATCTCAACGATCGGCCCGGCCTGTCCCTCGAGCAGGCGGAAGTAGGGCAGAAGGTCGAGCTGACGCGCGGCCTGGAGCTGCTCCAGCCGCTCGTGAGTGCGTGCCTTCTCGAAGAGATCCGTCGCAGTGGGCATCGCTACAGTGCCGCGCCGTGTCGCTCGAGGTCAGCCCGGTCTCCTCGCGCCGCGAGCGGCGGGAGTTCATCGAGCTTCCGTTCCGGCTGCATGCTAACGACCCCCAGTGGGTTCCCCCGCTGCGGCTCGAGCGTCGCCTCTTCCTGAGCCCGCGCTTCAACGCCTACTTCAAGCACGCCCAGGCCCAGCTGTTCCTGGCCCGTCGGGACGGCCGCGTGGTGGGGCGAATCAGCGCCCAGATCGACCACGCGTTCAACGACTACCACCACACCGACTGGGGGATGTTCGGCTTTCTCGAGCTGGCGGAGGACCTCGAGGCGATCAAGGCCCTCCTGGAGGCCGCTTCCGGCTGGCTCCGCGAGCGCGGCTGCGACCGCATGGTCGGGCCGATGGACTTCAGCATGAACGACGAGGCCGGGGTCCTCTACGAGGGCTTCGAGCGTGAGCCCATGGTCAAGCAGCCCTGGCATCCGCCCTACTACCAGAGGCTCTGCGAGGAGGTAGGCCTCGAGAAGGCCGTGGACCTATGGATGTGGGAGCTCTACATCTCCGACCGGAAGAAGATCCTCCCCGTGCTCTTCGAGCTGGCCGAGAAGCTCGAGCCGGAGTACGGCATCCGGATCCGGCGCATGCGGCGCCGCACGCTGCGCCGTGACCTGGAGGCCTTCCGGGAGATCTACAACGAGGCCTGGAAGCGCAACTGGGGCTTCGTCCCGTACTCGAAGGAAGACATCGACGCGTACGCCCTGGAGCTCCAGCTGGTCTTCGACCCGGCCTGGTTCATGATGGCCGAGACCGCCGAGGGCAAGCCCGTGGGGGTGGCGATCACGGTGCCGGACATCAACCAGGTGCTGCGCCGGATGAACGGCCGCATCCTGCCCTCTGGCTGGTGGCACTTTCTGCGCAGGCGCCGGATCATCGACCGCTGCCGGGTTGGCTTCCTCGGGGTGAAGCGCGAGTACCAGCACACCGGCGTGGCGGCCGGCCTCTACATAGAGCACTTCGATACGGCCGCACGGCACCGCGTCAAGTGGGGAGAGATGGGCTGGATCCTCGAGACCAACAGGTCGATGAACCGCGGAATGGAGGCGATGGGGGGCAAGATCGCCAAGCGCTACCGGGTCTACGAGCGGCCGCTCGCCTGACGCCGCTCGCGCGGGTAGACTCGCCTGACCGTTGCCCGAGCCCGCCGAGCACCGCGCCCCGCCCGAGCAGTCCCAGGCCGACGTCCGGCCGCTGCCGGTGCTTGCCGAGCCGCGCGTAATCGACCGCCCCGTGCCACCGCCGCTGCCCGCAGTGGTCGCCGCCGGCACCATCGGCTTCGTGGCCGGGGTGGCAGCCTGGATGCTGGCGAGGGTCCTGCGCCGCCCGCGGCGGGCGCCGAGCGTCCGTGCGCGGGGGCGCCGGCGCGAGCGCGCAATCGAGATCGCGGGCACCCGCTCCTTCCTCGTCGACGTCCACCTGCTCAAGCGCTAGCCGCCAGTCCCCGGTCGCCAGGGGCAGTGAATACCATTGAACCATGGCTACCGAGAGGATCGACAAGACAGAGCAGCAGTGGCGCGAGGAGCTGCCGCCGGAGCGCTACAGGGTGCTGCGAGAGAAGGGGACCGAGCCGCCGTTCACCGGCGCCTACACGTACTCCGAGGAGGACGGCATCTACCGCTGCGGGGCGTGTGGCAACGAGCTGTTCAGCTCGGATTCGAAGTTCGACTCCGGTACCGGCTGGCCGAGCTTCACCGAGCCCTCGGTGGCCGACGCCGTCGAGCTTGAGCAGGACCACAGCCTCGGGATGACCCGGACCGAGGTGCTGTGCGCCCGCTGCGGCTCGCACCTGGGACATGTCTTCCCCGACGGCCCGGGCCCCACCGGCCAGCGCTACTGCATCAACTCGGCGGCCCTGGATCTGGACGAGTCGTAGAGCTCCGGACTCCGAGCCTCACAGCCCCGAGCCGGGCAGCAGCTCGTTGCTGAACGCGTCCTTGGCGCTGGGCGTCTTTACGAGCAGCTTGTTGTCGCGCATCCAGCCCGTGAACCGGTCCCACGCCTCCGGATCCTGGTAGCCGAACGGCTTGCCCTCCGGGGGGAAGAAGAGCGGCAGCGTGACCTTCACCGCCGCGCGCTGGAGCTTCGGATCGAGGTCGGGGTTCGCCTCGAGGAGACCCTGGATGCCCTTGTCGGGATTGCGGCGCAGCGCGCGGGCGCCTCGCGAGAGCGCGCCGATGAAGGCCCGGATCTTGGCCTTCTCCCGCTGAAGGGATTCCTCGCGAGCCACCAGCACGAGCTCGTCGTAGGAGGGGACGCCGGCCCGGTCGACGGGGATGATACGCGGCTTGCGGCCCTGTAGCCGCAGCTCCGCCCCCTCGTAGTTCCAGTAGCCACCGAGCGTCGCGTCGACCTTCTTCGTGAGCAGCGCGGGGTTGAGGTTGAAGCCGACGTTGCGCTGCTTGACCGTCCCCGGGTCGACGCCGGCATCGACGAGGATCGTGCGCAGGTAAGCGGTCTGGTAGTCGATTCCCGCGGTGCCCACGGTCTTGCCCTTCAGGTCCGCCGGTCGGCGGACGTGGGCCCGCGGGAGCGAGATGATCGAGGTGAGCGGCTTGTTCACCAGCGCCCCGACCGCCACCACGCGGAGGCCCCTGTCGCGTGCCCGCAGCACCTCCGGCTCGTAGGAGATCGCCAGGTCCACGCGGCCGGCGGCCACCTGCTTGAGAGGGGCCGAGGGGTCCGCCGGCTGCCGGATCTTCACGTTGAGGCCGGCCTGCTTGAAGTAGCCATCGGCCTGGGCCGCGTAGATGCCTGCGTGGTCCGCGTTCGGGAAGAAGTCGAGCAGCAGCTCGAGCTGCTTGGAGCCCTTCGGCTCGAGCACCTCCTTCTTCTCGCCGCAGCCGGTGGTGATGAGCACCGCCAGCAGAGCGAGCGCGGCGAGCAGGGGTCGGGTCAAGCGGACGGGGCCTCCTTTCGGTTCCAGGGACAGACGAGCCGCTCCGCCAGACCGGCCAGCGCAAAGAGCGCCACGGCCATCACGGTCAGGATCACTATTCCCGCGTACACCCGCGGCGTCTGGAGCTGGTTGTTGCCCAGCAGGACGAGCCGGCCGAGCCCTTCGTCGGCGCCGGCCCATTCGCCGAACACGGCGCCGATCACCGACACGGTGGCTGCGATCCTGAGCCCGCTGAAGAAGAAGGGCAGAGCCGACGGCAGCTCCACCTTGATGAGCGACTGGAGGCGAGAGGCGCCCAGGCTCCGCATCAGCTTCAGCAGCTCGGGCTCGACGCTCCGCAGCCCGTCCAGCACGTTGACCGTGATCGGAAAGAAGCAGATCAGCGCCACGATCGCGAGCTTGGGCCCCATTCCATAGTCAAAGGCCAGCACGAAGATCGGGGCGAGCACCACGATCGGGATCGCCTGGGACGCCACGAGCAGGGGGTAGGCGGCCTCGCGTAGCGGGCGCCAGATGTGCATGGCGATCGCGAAGCCCGCGCCGGCGGCGATCGAGATCGCCAGGCCCAGGAGCACCTCGACGAGCGTAACGCCGGCGTTGTCCATGAGGAGGGACCAGTCGTCGCGCAGGGCCCGCATGGTCTCGACGGGGGAGGCGAGCGTGAGGTCATCGACCGCGTGGAGGGAGGCCACTCCCTGCCAGGCGAGGACGAACAGGCCCAACAGCAACCCGGCGAGCGCGTAGCGCCTCATGCCCCGAGCGCCTCCAGGGCGAGCCGCTCGAGCCGGCCGAACTCGGGATCGGTGACGACCGCTCGGCGGGAGCGCGGCCGCGGCAGCGTCACCTCGAGCTCCGCGACGACACGTCCGGGGCGGGGCGAGAGGACCGCTACGCGATCGGAGAGGAAGAGCGCCTCCTGCACGTCGTGCGTAACGAGCAGCACGGTGCGGGGCTCCTCCGTCAGCGCTTCGGCCAGCCAGCCCTGCATCGACGCCCGGGTGATCGAGTCGAGGGCCCCGAACGGCTCGTCGAGCAGCAGAACCGGCCTGCCGGGAAGGAGGGCGCGCATGAAGGCCACGCGCTGGCGCATGCCTCCCGACAGGTCGGCCGGCCGGGCATGCTCGAAGTCCGCAAGCCCGAAGCGGTCGAACAGCGGCGCGGCCCGGCGACGGGCCTCGGCGGGCCGCACGCCCTGGCACTCGAGCGCGAGGGCGGCGTTGCCAAGGCTGTCCCGCCAGGGGAGCAGCAGGTCGCGCTGCGGCATGTAGGCGCAGGCGGCGCGGCGCCCGGCTGCGTCGCTCGCGCCCATCGCGACGACGGCGCCCTCGTCCGGCTCCTGAAGGCCCGCGGCGAGCTCGAGAAGGGTCGACTTCCCGCATCCGGAGGGGCCGACGACCGCCATCACGTCGCCGGCCCGGACCTGGAGGTCGAGCCCCGATAGCGCGACGACCTCGCGGCGCCGACTGCGGTAGCTGCGTTCCACGCCGCTCAGCGCGACGCCCGTGCCGTCTACCGAGAGAGGCTCCCTCTCGGGAGCCTCGGCTTGTGTGTGCATCACTCCCTCCGCGGGCATTACCCCACAGGTTCGAAGGGTCAGCGCCGGGCGATTTCTCGGGGGCGCTATCTCAGCCCGCTTTCCCGCGAGCACCCCTGTTGTGCTTGCCCCGGAGGATAGCTAGCCGCGATCTCGCGAGTGCCTGACATCGCTGCGATATCTGCCGGAGTGTCAGGGGCGCCGCGTGGAACGGGCCTCCAGCGCCGCCTGCGGAGCCGGGCGCCCAGCACCGCCCGCGGAGCGGGCCTCTAGCGCCGCCGGGCGGCCCGGGCGCGGGATCGCCCCGATGGGCCTGCCGCAGCTCTGTGCCCTGCAGCGGGAGAGGCGACGGAGCGCCCTGTGGAGCGCCGCCCGCGTGCGCCGATAGCGCGGGTCTGCGTGGCGGGAGCGCAGCTCCGCGGGGTCGCGCGCCAGGTCGTACAGTTCGCGGGCGCGTCCCCGATACTCCACCCACAGCCAGCGCCGGGTGCGGACCGCCCGATAGGTGAACTGCCGCCGGGTCGCGGGCGCCTCGCCGCTGTCGACGTCCGCGCCCGGCACGTAGCGACGGCCTCCGGTCTCGTGCAGCAGCGGCCTCCGCGACAGCAGCTCGGGGTCTCGCGCGAAGGGGAGCAGTGAGCGGCCGTCCACCGGCTTCCCCGGGGCGGCGCCTGCGATCTGAAGGACCGTCGGCGCCAGGTCGATGTTCCCGACGAGCTCGTCGGAGACCTGGCCCGCCGGTATGCCGGGACCGCGGAGGAGGAGGGGGACCCGGGTCGAGGGATCGTAGGGGAGCACCTTCCCGCTCGGCACCCGATGCTCGCTCTGCATGAAGCCGTTGTCGGACGTGAAGATCAGGTACGTGCGATCCAACTGCCCTGCCCGGGCCAGCCCCTGGACCAGCTGCTGAACGGCCTCGTCCACGGCCAGCAGCGACTCCTGGCGCTGGCGGTAGCGATCGGTGATGTCCGCCACGTCGTCGAAGTGGAGCCGGGGCCGCCGCCGGATCGCGCGGGGCTTGTCGGACACGTCGCGCTCGTTGAACGAGCGGGGGCGCGGCAGGCGGGCGTGCGCAAAGAGCCCCCGATGGCGCGGAGCCGGGCGAAGCCCCATGTCGGTCATGGCCTGCATGCTCGAGGCCTCCATGTGGGGCGCCAGGAAGGCGATCGAGAGGAACAACGGACGATCGGCGAGCGCGCGGCGGCGGATCACGGCGAGCGCCCGGTCCCGCAGCACGTCTGTCTGGTACAGCGCGGGATCGGAGCTGAGGGGGGCGCCGTAGGTGTGACGCGTTCCGTTCTCGTCGAGGGTGTAGCCCCACATGCGATACGAGGAGACGCCGATCGGCGCGTACCACTCGCTCCAGCCCGGCGGCACGACGGCCGGCGTGTCGCTGCCGTAGCCGTTGAGGTATCGCCCGACGTGGGCGGTGTGGTAGCCGGCGCGGCTCAGCCATACCGGCAGGCTCTCGCGCTTGTCGAAGCGCCGGTACCCGCCGCTCGGCGGGTAGTTCCCGAGCACGCGGTGATTGTGCGCGTACTGCCCGCTCAGGTAAGTAGCCCGCGCCGGGCAGCAGACGGGGTAGGAGACATAGCTGCGCCTGAAGGTCACCCCGCCGCGGGCAAGCAGCCCGCGGGTGAGGCTCATCAACCTCAGGTCGTTCACCGTCTGGTCGTCGGTCATGATCACCACGATGTTGGGGCGGGGGTCAGCGGCGCGAGCGGGAGCCGCCGCCGGGGCCACGAGGGCGGCGAGCACGCAGGCAGCGATCAGCTTAGGGCGTCGAGGCAAGGCCAGTCCGGGTCGCCGCAGGGGCGAGGAGTCCAACTCCAGGGTAACCCGGGACCACCCTGGCGGTGGTCCGGCAAACCGGATAGGCGAGAGGGGGAACGTGTCCATTGCTCCCGGTCCGGTTGGCAGAGACGGGCCCGCCGCGGGTAGGGTCGCGGGATATGGCCGACTCGCCCGGCCGGGCGAGCCTGGGCCGCTCCCTGGCGGAAGCGCTCGGCACAGCCGGACTGCGCCGCCTGCAGCTGGCCTGGACGATCTGGGCGATCGGCAGCTGGATCTTCTTCATCGGGCTTGCCGTGTACGCGTACGACGCGGGGGGCACGGCCGCGGTCGGCCTGGCGACGCTGGTGCGGATGCTGCCCGCCGGGCTTGCGGCGCCGCTGGGCGGGGTCCTGGCGGATCGCTGGTCGCGACGAGACGTCCTGCTTTGGGTCAGTGCCGGGCGCGCCGCCATGCTGGCGGGGGTGACGGCGGCCGCGGCGCTCGATGCGCCCCTCGCGCCGGTGTTGGTCCTGGCGGCCCTGGACACGATTATCGCCAGCGCGCGTCGGCCCGCTCAGGCGGCGCTGCTACCTTCGCTGGCGGCCACGCCGAGCCAGCTCGCCGCCTCGAACGCGCTGACGAGCGCGATCGACAACGCCGCCTTCCTGGCGGGGTCGCTGGTGGCAGGCGCCCTGATCGCCGCCGCGAGCGCCGAGACCGCCTTCGCCGCCAGCATGGCCATGTTCACGATCGCGGTCGCGCCGATCGTGCGCATCGCACGCGACCCGGTTCCCGACTACCGCGCCGAAGGGGGCGAGAGCGGCCGGCTCGGGGAGGTGGCCTCCGGGTTCCGCACCGTCGCGACGGATCGCGGCTTGAGGCTCGTCGTGCTGCTCCTCGCCGGCTCCACGCTCATCGAGGGCGCGGTCGACGTCCTCGTGGTGGTGGTTGCCCTCGAGCTGCTCGATCTGGGCGGCGCCGGCGTGGGCTGGTTGAACAGCGCGTGGGGCGTCGGCGGCCTGCTCGGGGGAGCCGCGGCGCTGTCGCTGCTCGCCCGGGGAAGGCTCGCCTCTGGGCTCGCCTTCGGCGCCCTGCTCGTGGGCGCTCCGCTTGCGATCATCGCCGCCCTTCCGGAGCTCGGGATCTCCCTGGCGATGCTCTTGGTGCTCGGGGTCGGCTACGCGCTGGTCGAGATCGCCGGCAGTACGTTGCTGCAGCGGCTGACCTCCGATGAGGTGCTAGCTCGCGCCTTCGCCGTCGTGGAGAGCAGCTATTGGCTCACCACCGGCATCGGCGCCATAACGGCGCCGGTCCTCGTGTCCCTCCTCGGCCCGCGCGGGGCGCTCCTGCTGCTGGGCGCCTGCCTTCCGCTCCTCGTTGCGCTCCGCTGGGTCCCGCTGGCGCGCCTCGAGGCCGGAGCGAAGGTGCCCGAGCGGACGTTCAGGCTGCTGCGCGGCCTCACCGTGTTCGCTCCCCTGCCGCTTGCGACCCTCGAGGATCTTTCCCGCCGAGTCACGGAGCTCGAGGTGCATCCCGGCGATGTGGTCATCCGCGAAGGGGACGCGGGGGATCGGTTCTACGTGATAGCCGACGGCCTGCTCGACGTCAGGCAGGGAAGCGCGTCGCTCGCACCGATCGAGGGCGGCGACTTCTTCGGGGAGATAGCGTTGTTGCGCGACGTGCCGCGAACCGCGACCGTCACCACGCGGACCGAGGGCCTGCTCTACGCCCTAGACCGTGAGGTCTTCATCGCCGCGATCACCGGCCATCGCTACACCTCCAGCGCCGTCGAGTCGGTGGTCGAGGGGCGCTTGGCCGCGGGTTGAGCCCTGGCGGTACAGCGCCGGCGAGCGACGACTCGTTAGCGCCTGATCAGGCCACGAGCGCTCGCTCGTCCGCCAGGGCCTTCACGAACCTCTCGAGCTGCTTCGTGGTCCAGCACTCGAAGACGCCGTCGCAGTAAGGCTCGTAGGCGGCCATCACCGAGTCGCCGTAGTTCCAGTAGAGCTGCGGCTCCGGGTTGAGCCAGAAGGTCCGCCCGGCGTGCGCGGCCACCCGACCGAACACCTGCGCGTGGGGCTCGCGCCCGTTCGTGCGGGCATCGCCCAGCACGATCACGGTGGAGCGCGGGTCGAGGTCGTCGAGCACCTTGTCGAGGAACTCGAGCCATACGCGCCCGTAGTCGGTGTATCCGGAGACGTCGGCCACGCCGGCGTCGGTGGCGATCGCGCGGGAGACGGCCTCGAAGCTTCGCTCACGCTCGAACACGTCCGTGACCTCCGAGATCCGCTCCACGAACACGAACGAGCGGAGCTTGCGGAACTGGTCGTGCAGGGCGTGCAGCACGGAGAGGAAGAAGACGCTGGCGCTGGTGACGCTCGTGGAGACGTCGCAGAGGACGTAGAGCTCCGGGCGCCGCGGCCGTCGTGGCCGGTACTTGAGATTGAGCGGGACCCCGCCCGTCTCGAGCGACGCGCGCAGCGTGCGCCGCACGTCGATCACCCACGAGCGACGCCGGCCGCGATGCTCGCGGCCCTGCGAGGCGAGCCGGCGCTTGAGCTGGGCGACCACCCGATGGACGGCGCCGAGGTCCTGTGCGGGGCTCGACGGGAGCGCCCTGTCGAACTCTCGCAGCGGCTTCGAAGGCGGCAGCGACTCGGTTCGCTCGATCAGCTGCCGCTCGAGCTCCCGGCGGATGTGGCGCTCGAACTCCTGGAGCTGCTCGCGCGGGACCGCGTCGGGGTCGTCCTGTGGCCCGGCCCGCTCGGCCTTCAGGCCCAGCGTGCGCCGGATCCGCTGGACGTCGACGCCGATCACCCCCGAGCCCTCCCCCTGCCGGCCGAAGGCGGCGATGGCCAGCCTGGCCAGGTCGCGCATCTCGCCGTCCTGGCCGGCGCGGATCGCATCGCGGATGCGCTCGCGAAGGGCTTCGAGGTCGAGGTCCTCGGCGCCCTGGAAGCGCTCCTCCTTCAAACCGCGCTCGACCGCCTCGCGCTCCACGGCCCTGAAGAAGAAGCGGTCGAAGAGCACGTCGAGCACGTGCCTGTCCTCCTGGGACTTGGCGAGCGTGGCGGCGAGCGCCTCGCGGAAGTCCTCGCGAGAGGTCCAGGCCACAGCCTCGAGCGCCTGGAAGGCATCGAGCAGCTCGGAGGTGCCCACCGCGACGCCCTCCTGTCGAAGCTCGTCCGCGAACTCCAAGAGGCGCGGCGCCATCCCCGGCGGGCCGCCTCCCTCCGGCATGCCGCCGTAGAGAGCGGGGTTAGCCCGCCTGCCGCCCGGCGAGTCCATCGGTCAGCTTCACCCCGACTCGCTCGGCAACCAGGTCGAGGTCCGTACGGTGCTTGACGATGATGCTCATCGTCCGCTCCAGGACCGCCTGGTCGACGTCGTCGGCACCGAGCAGCAGCAGGGCACGGGCCCAGTCGATCGACTCTGCGATCGAGGGGGGCTTCTTGAGGTCGAGCGAGCGGATCATGTGCACGACCTCGACCAGCTTCCGGGCCATCTGCTCACTCAGCTCGGGCGCGTGCAGGCGCACGATCTCGAGCTCGCGCTCGACCGTGGGATAGTCGAGCCACAGGTAGAGGCAGCGGCGCTTGAGCGCCTCGGTCAGCTCACGGGAGTTGTTCGACGTCAGCAGCACGAGTGGGCGGGTGCGCGCCTCGACGACGCCGAGCTCGGGTATCGAGATCTGGAAGTCGGAGAGGACCTCCAGCAGCATCGCCTCGAACTCCTGGTCGGTCTTGTCGACCTCGTCGATCAGGAGGACGACCGGCTCGTCGACCGAGATCGCCGTGAGGAGCGGCCGCGAGAGGAGGAACTCCTCGCCGAAGATGTCCTCCTTGACCCCCTCCCAGCCGGTGTCCGCGGCCTCGGTCTGGATGCGGAGCAGCTGCTTGCGGTAGTTCCACTCGTAGAGCGCCTTGGCCTCGTCGAGCCCCTCGTAGCACTGGAGCCGGATCAGTTGCCGCCGGCTGGCGCGCGACAACGCCTTGGCGAGCTCGGTTTTCCCGACTCCGGCCGGTCCCTCCACGAGGACGGGCTTGCCCAGCCGCGTCGCGAGGTACGAGACGAGCGCGGTTGGCTCATCGGCCAGGTACCCGACCTCGCCGAGCCCGCCGCGCGCCTCCTCGATCGACCGGAACTCGTCGCTCACCCGCTCAAGGATACTTTCGCCCCTCTTGACCGCCCTCTGGCCCGTAATCGCCCAATTCCTCAACCCGGATCAGGGCCCCAAGCAGACCGGCGACTTCGAGGTCGACCCGGCGTTCTTCTTCGTGGTGTTCGGAGTGGGCTTCCTGATCGGCGTGTTGGGCCACATCTTCCGCTCGCGCACCCTCGTGGCGATCGGGGTGATCCTGATATTGGCGGCCACCGTGTTCATCCCGATCGCCCTGAAGGCGACCCACTGAGACAGCGGGCAGGGGGTTCCGCACGTTATGGGTCACTGTGACCAACTACGTGCGGAACCCCGCCCAACCGGGCCTCGAAGTACGCGACCGCGCCGGATAGCCGGAGGCGCACGTCCTCGAAGCCCGCGCCCGCCAGCCAGCCCTTCAGGTCGGCCTCGGTGCCGCACGGGCCGAAGATGCCACGCCGCTCGTAGAGCCGGATCGTGAAGTCGAACCGGGCACCGCGGCCGCGGACCGCGGCGTCGCCGATCAGCCGGCCGCCCGGCCGTAGGCAGCGGCCGATCTCGCGAAGGGCGGCGGCCGGGTCGGTGAAGCAGTGAAGGCTGTTCAGACAGACGCAGAGGTCGAAGCTCGCGCCGTCGAAGGGGAGCGCCTCGACGTCCGCCTCCATCAGCTCGACCTGCCGTAGCCCGCGGCGCTCCGCTTCGCGCCGCGCCCGGCGCAGCATGCCAGGTGAGAGGTCGGCGGCGACGTAGCGCACGCGCTGTTCCGGGCGGAGCGCCCGGAAGGCGATTCCGCCCCCGCAGGGCACGTCGAGGATCGCCGAGCCCTCGGGTGCGTCCGAGATGGCGGCGAGGGAGCGATAGAGCAGCCGGGTATCCGTGACCCAGAGCAGCAGGCCGCCGACCCGGGCCATCCGCTCGCGCCGGGCGAAGAAGTCGTAGCTCGCGGCGCCGAGGCGATCGAACCACGGGTTGCGCCAGACCGCTCTGACATCCGGCGCCATCAGGCGAGTGAGCCGCGGAAGCTCATCAAGCAAGCGACTCGCGGAAGCCCTGTCTCCAGGTGGGGTGACTCGGCTCCCAGCCGAGCTCACGCTTGGCCTTGGCGTTCGAGGCGCCGCGCAGCTCGGTGGCGAAGAGCGCCACGCCCTTACCGGCCACCAGCCGCGCCAGCCACAACGGAATGCGCCTGGGCTTCTTCGCGCCTACGACCTCGGCGTATCTCGGCAGCCATTCCCTGAGCGGCGCCGGCTCCTCGTCCACGACGTTGTATACACCCGGTGCGCCCCGCTCGACGGCGGCGACCGTGGCGTCCGCCGCGTCGTCCACGTGGATGAACGAGAACGTGCCGGTGCCCTTGCCGACGATCGGCTGCCTGCGCTTGCGCACGTCCTCGGCGGAGGACCCGTCCGAGGCGTAGTAGGTGCCGGGGCCGTAGAAGAAGCCGTAGCGAAGGACGAGGCCCTCGAGGCCCTCGGCGCCGACCACCGCCCGCTCCATCTCCCTGACCACGCGCGCGCCCTCGCCGAACCCCCCCGGAGCGTCCTCGAGCAGCGGGGCGTTCTCGTCCTTCACCCAGTCGCCTTGCGGCGCGTAGATGAAGGCGATGCTCTGCGCCACCAGCCGCCGCGCCCCGGCCGCCCGGGCGGACTCGATCAGGATCCGGGTCCCCTCGCCCCGAACCCGGTTGGTGGCGTCGTAGATCGACTGGTCGCGGAAGTCGAGCCGGTCCGGAAGCGAGGTGAGCTGGTGCACCACGACGTCCGGCGATGCCTCCGCCATCACGGAGCGGACGCGATCCTCGTCGAACACGTCGGCGACGACCGCCTTGGCGCCCGCTTCCCGGATCCGCTCGGCCCGCTCATCCGAGCGGCTCATGCCGGTCGCCTCGTGACCGGCGGCCACCAGCTTGGGCATGAGCCGCCTGCCGATCGCGCCGCTGGCTCCCGCGACGAAGACCCTCACGGGTTCACCTCCTGGCCGCCAGGCCGATTCCGTCGCCCACCGGCAGGACGGTACCCAGCCAGCGCTCGCTCGCCACGAGCTCAGCGTTCAGCCGTTGGGCGGAAGCGAGCGAGTCGGGGTTCCACCGCGTCTCGGCGTCGCCAGGCAGCGCCACCTCGCCCGACATCAGCAGGTTGTCGACCACGAGCAGGGCACGGTCCGAGAGCTTCGCTTCGGCCAGCTCGATGTACTCGCGGTACTCCGTCTTGGCCGCGTCCACGAACAGTAGGTCGAACGGTCCGTCGAGGGTTGGGATCGTCTTGCGGGCGTCGCCCTCCACGATCTCCACCCGCTCGGAGACGCCGGCGCGCGAGAGGAAGTCGCGGGCCTGCGCCGCCCGAGCGGCATCTATCTCGAGCGTCACGACCTGGCCGCGCTCGACCTGCTCCGCCATGTGCAGCGTCGAGTACCCGATCGCGGTGCCCACCTCCAGCACGACGGGATCGAGCGCCCTGCACAGCGCCGCCAGGAGGCGCCCGGTCTCCCAGTGCACGATCGGCACGCCGTCGCGCTCGGCCACGGCCTCCATCTCGGCCATCACCGCGGAGCGCTCGGGCCGCAGGTCGTGCAGGTAGGCATCCACGTGCTCGGAGAGGATCGGGTTCATGGGTACAGATATTCTCAGCGCACCCGTCCCCGACGCGTTAAGGACGCGATATGGCGGAGCTGCTGGAGGTCCCCTCGGGCCTCGAAGGCGTCGTCGCCTTCAACACCGAGATCGCCGAGCCGGACAAGGAGGGCAGCGCGCTCCGCTACCGTGGCGTCGACATCGAGGACCTGGTCGGGCGGGTCCCGTTCGAAAAGGTCTGGGGACTGCTGGTGGACGGCACGTACGAGCCCGGCATGCCGCCCGCCGAGCCGCACCCGCTGTCGGTGCGCACGCGCGACCCGCGCGTGGACCTCCAAGCCGCCCTCGCCATGCTCGCGCCCGAGTGGGGGCTGCGCCAGCTCATCGACGTCTCCGATCAGGAGGCCCGCGACGACCTGGCCCGCGTGTCGGTCATGGCTCTCTCCTTCGTCGCCCAGTCCGCCCGTGTGGGCAAGCCCCCGGTGCCCCAGCGGGAGATCGACAAGGCGAAGTCGATTCCCGAGCGCTTCCTGATCCGGTGGCGAGGCGAGGCCGACCCACGCCACGTGAAGGCGATCGACGCCTACTGGATCTCCGCCGCCGAGCACGGCATGAATGCCTCGACCTTCACCGCGCGCGTCGTGGCCTCGACCGGTGCCGACGTGGCCGCGGCGCTCTCCGCGGCCGTCGGAGCCTTGTCGGGGCCGCTCCACGGCGGGGCCCCCTCGCGAGTGCTCCAGATGCTCGACGACGTGGCGGCCCGGGAGGACGCGACGGGGTACGTCAAGGAGCTGCTCGACCGGGGAGACCGGCTGATGGGGTTCGGCCACCGCGTGTACCGGGCCGAGGACCCCCGCGCTCGGGTGCTGCGCAGGACCGCCAAGGAGATCGGCGCTACGCGGGTGGAGGCGGCGGAGGCGCTCGAGGAGGCGGCCCTGGCCGAGCTCGCGGAGCGTAAGCCGGACCGCGTGCTCGCCACCAACGTCGAGTTCTGGTCCGCGGTGGTGCTCGACTTCGCGGACGTCCCGCCCGCCCTGTTCACTCCGCTGTTCTCCTGCGCGCGGGTTGCCGGCTGGTCGGCGCACATCATGGAGCAGAAGCGCGAGGGCCGCCTGATCCGCCCGACGGCCAAGTATGTCGGCCCTGGTCCGCGCCCGCCCGAGTCGGTCGACGGGGCCGCCGGTTTCTGATGGAGGCGGCGACCACTGCCCAGCGCCCCGCTGAGGAGCAGTCCGTCTCCTCGTTCGCGAAGTCCCTCTTCCTCGGCGAGATCCACGAGGAGCTCGTCTTTCCCTTTCCGATGCCCTCGGACGAGGAACAGGAGAGGATCCGGAAGCTGATCGCCTCGCTGCGGGAGTACGCCGACGAGGCCTACGACGCGCGCCGCTTCGAAGAGGACGCCTGGATCCCTGACAAGGTGATCGCCGGTCTGGGGGAGCGCGGGCTGATGGGGCTGTACGTGCCTGAGGAGTACGGCGGGCAGGGTCTCTCGCAGACCGGCTACTGCCGGGTCTCGGAGGTGTTCGGCCAGATCGACGGCACGCTCGCGGTGGTGATGGGCGTGCACCAGTCGATCGGCATGAAGGGCATCCTGCTGTTCGGCAGCGACGAGCAGAAGCAGCGCTTCCTGCCCGACCTCGCCACTGGACGCAAGATGGCCGCGTTCGCTCTGACCGAGCCGGAGGCGGGCTCCGACGTCCACGGCCTGCGGTCGCGGGCCGTCAAGCAGCCGGACGGCTCTTGGGTCTTGAACGGGGAGAAGCGCTACATCGGCAACGGCAGCCGGGCCGACGTCCTCGTCACGTTTGCCCGCGGCGAGATCGACGGCAAGGACAGGCACATCGCCCTGATCGTCGAGAGCGGCATGGAGGGCTTCGAGCTCGGCGAGCGA
Organism: Actinomycetota bacterium; assembly: GCA_046729895.1. Classification (GTDB taxonomy): domain Bacteria; phylum Actinomycetota; class Thermoleophilia; order Solirubrobacterales; family Thermoleophilaceae; genus DASXBA01. The sequence continues at coordinate 3,807 of JBKPHP010000272.1, read as the reverse complement.
TTCGACACCATGGGGTTGAGGGCCAACGACCTGCGGCGCCTCTACTACAAGGACGTCCGGATCCCCCCGGAGAACGTGCTCGGGGAGCCCGGCGAGGGCTTCAAGGTCGCCATGCACGTCCTCAACAACGGGCGAATGAGCCTCGGCACGGGCTCGGTCGGCGCGACCAAGATCCTCCTCGACCTGGTTCTCGACCACGTCAAGGAGCGCAAGCAGTTCGACCGCCCGCTCGCGGACTTCGAGCTGGTCCAGGAGAAGCTCGGCTGGATGGTCTCGTACCTGTTCGGCCTCGAGGCGATGACCTACCTCACGACCGGCCTGGTGGACAGGGGCGTGCCCGACTATTCGCTCGAGTCGGCCATCGTGAAGGTGGCCGGCACCGAGTTCCTTTGGTACGCGGCCAACAGGGCCATGCAGCTCAAGGGCGGCGCCGGCTACATGCGCGACGAGCCCTACGAGAAGGCCATGCGCGACATCCGGATCTTCTCGATCTTCGAGGGCGCCAACGACGTCATGCGCGCATTCATCGCGCTGTCCGGGATGAAGCCGCTGGGCGACGAGCTCAAGGAGGTCGCCGGTGTCGAGCTGAGCGATCCGATCGGCTCGATCGGCGTGCTGGCGGACTACGTGACCTCGCGAGTGAAGCGAGGGGTCATGCCGGACAAGGTGACGATGGCCCACGAGGCGATCTCCAACCTGGCGGAGCCGCTCACCGACCAGGTGAAGGAGTTGCGCGCCGTCACCGAGTCGCTGCTGCGCGAGCACCGCGAGGGCATCATCGAGCGCCAGTTCCAGCAGAAGCGGCTCGCCGACGCGGTGGCGGACATCTACGCCCAGATCGCGGTGCTGTCGCGGGTGACCGCGCACCTGGCCGAGCACGACGTGGAGGTCTCGGGCCAGGAGCTCTACATCGCGGAGACGTTCTGCACACGTGCGGCGAAACGGGTGCAGCACCAGCTCGAGCACGTGAAGGAGAACGACGACGACCGCATGATCTCCATAGCCAAGCTCGCGCTGAAGCGCGGTGAATATGGCTATGGGTTCTTCGAGGACTAGCGCTTGACGGCGCGGCGCAAGCGGGCGGACAGCTGGCTTCGCGCCAGTCACCCTGCGTCTGCCAGGGCGGGGCGGGTCGTGGCGAGGGGCCGCTAGCCGCGCGTCTCGGCGGGCGGCGCCGGTGGCTCCGCCTGCCGGGACGGCTCCGGGGGCAAAGGTTCGGTGGGAGCGTCCTCCGGGACGTCGTCCGCGGGTCGCTTGGCCCGCTCGGCCGCGCCGGCGACCACGAGGATCCCGGAGCAGACGAGCGCGAGCAGGTTCTGCCCGAGGGGTCGGTCGAAGAGCCTGGCGGCGATGAGCAGGGCGGCCCAGATGCCCGCCGTCAGGATCACGGTCCCGTCGCCGAAGGGCAGGTGGAAGCGCTTGCCGAGCGCCCGAGTGTGCAGCAGGGCGAGGACGCCGGCGGCGATCAGGACCTCCGCGGCCTCGACGAAGGAGAACGGGCCGAAGGTGCTGACGACCAGGAGCACCGCGCCTATGGCGGCGATGCGCTGCTCGAAGTTCAGGAGGCGCCAGGTGCGGGCGATCCCCCGCAGGGCGCGGGTGAACACCGCCTCAGTCATCGATGGGCCGGCGGCCGGCGAATCCGGCATCCGGCTCGTGCCAGTAGCCGATCTCCGCCTCGCCTTCCTCCCAGCAGAGGTAGATCTCGCTGCCATCGCGCATCGCGGGGAAGTCCACCAGGCCACGGTCGAGGTCGCGCAGGACCACCTCGCGCTCTTGGAGCTCCAGGAGCCCTTCGCGTATGTCGAGGAACCCCTGGGAGATCGTGCGGCCGGCCTCGCCGCCGCCGTTCGTCGGAGCCGCCTCCGCGAGCGCGGCGCGGGCCTCGCGGTCGCCGAGGCGGTCGCGGGCGGCCCTGAGCCGGTCGATCAGCTCCGAGACCTCGGGCAGGGCGGCGTTTGCCTCTTCGAGGGTGTAGTGGCGCTCGTGCCTCACGCCGGGCGCTCGTGCCTCACGCCGCCGCGGTGGCCCCGGCCGCCTCCCGGATGCGGCGCTCGAGCAGCTCGGAGTCGGCGCTCGAGACCCTGCGGAGCTGTCCCTGGAACGCGAGCCGCCAATGCTCGGCCGGCCACTTGCGTACGTGCTCGAGCTCTCCCGCGAGCTCCTCCGCGGGGACGAATCGATCCTCGTCGAGCTTTACGACGGGCTCCGTCTCGAAGCGCCAGGGATAGGGATCGGGCTTGCCCGGCTTTCCGGGCCACAAGGGGCTGCGGTCCTCGAACATCTCCCCGGTCACCCGCACGATCCCGCCGAACGCCTGTACCCCGGTCACGTACAAGACGATCAGATCGCCCGGCTCGATCTGCTCGGCGAGGCGGCGGCGACCCTCCTTGGCCCCGATCACCCGGAAGCCCTGCTCGCGCGTGACGCGCAGGTTGTCGAGCGACCCCGTCAGGACCCAGGTTTGCGGCATGGGCGAAGGGTAGTCTTCCGCCACCCATGGCGGACGAGGAGCTTCATCTGATCGGCCCCGACGAGATCGCCTACCGGCTCGATCTGACCCCGGCCCAGCTGAAGATCACGTGGACGGCCCTCCGGGCGTTCGCCGACGACTTCGGTCACGACGAACGCGACGTGCACGCCGCCGTCCGCGAGGTTCTCGACAAGCTCCCGGACGAGCACGCGATCCGGGCCATCGACATCTCCCGCGGGCGCTAGGCGAGGCTCTTTCCGACGGCGTCTGGCAGCTGGTCGGCGGCGCCGTCCCCCTCCGGGACCGGCAGGTCCGGGGGGAGTTCGTGATATTCCGCCGTCACGTTCCCGAGTCTGACGGAGGGCCGACGATGAAGTTCGGCATCGCCATGTTCCCCACTGACTACGGCGTCGATCCGGCCACCCTCGGACGGTTGGTCGAGGGGCGCGGGTTCGAGTCTCTGTGGTTCCCCGAGCACACGCACATCCCGGTCAGCCGCAAGACGCCCTACCCCGGCGGCGGTGACCTGCCGCGCGAGTACAGCCACACCTATGACCCATTCGTGGCCCTGACGGCGGCGGCTGGCGCAACCGAGCGGATCAGGCTGGCCACGGGCATCTGCCTGGTCGTCCAGCGCGACCCCATCACGACGGCCCGGGAGGTCGCGTCCCTCGACCAGCTGTCGGGCGGGCGCTTCCTCTTCGGGGTGGGCGCCGGCTGGAACCGCGAGGAGATCGAGAACCACGGCACCGACTTCGCCCGGCGGTTCGGCGTGATGCGTGAGCGCGTCGAGGCTATGAAGGAGATATGGACCCGTGAGGAGGCCGAGTATCACGGCGAGCACGTCGATTTCGACCCCATCTGGTGCTGGCCCAAGCCGCGCCAGACGCCCCACCCGCCGGTCGTGGTCGGCGGAAGCCGACCCAAGGTGCTTGACCGCGTGCTCGCCTACGGCGATGAGTGGATGCCCAACCGCGTGCCTCTCGAGGAGCTGCCCGGCCGCATCGAGGAGCTGCAGCGCCGGGCGGGCGAGGCAGGTCGGGAACGCATCCCGGTGGGCTTCTCCGGGGCCAAGCCCGACCGCCAGACGGTGGAGCAGCTCACGAAGGCGGGCGTCGAGCGCATCATCTTCTACGTCAAGCCCGACGACGCCGGTGAGGTGGAGCGGCGGCTCGACCGCTACGTGGAGCTGACGGCGGCGGCGGCTTAGTCGATGGGATGTCTTAGTCGATGGGGATGTCCTCGACGCGCGGGTCGCGGGCGGGGCGGTCGAGGCGCTCCAGGTACCAGTCGATCAGCGAACGGAGCGTCAGCAGGAACTCGCGGATCAGCGC
>JBKPHP010000271.1:0-2852 GCA_046729895.1 Actinomycetota bacterium | reverse complement strand
CCTCGACGAGTACTTCCTGCGCTACCGCTCCCCCTGGTTTCCGGTCGTGGACGCAGCACAGCACTTCATCGGCCTGGTCACCCGCCAGTCGGTGGAGGGCGTGCCGGAGCCCGTTCGCCCCGGCCGCGCTGTGGCATCGGTCATGGCCCGTGACGACGCTGGCGGGCTCGCAGCCGGCCTCGAGCAGCCCCTGGAGTCACTGCTCGGCCTGGACGCCCTCCAGCGGCTTGGCGCGGTCATGGCGGTGGACGCCGACGGCGTGCTCCGCGGGATCGTCACCATCGACAGAGTCCGGCGAGCGCTTCAAGAGCCGGCTGCCGCCGTGTAGCGCATAGAATCGGCCGCCCCTCCGAATGCCCCAGCACGACGTCCTCGTCATAGGAGCCGGACTCGCCGGCCAGCGCGCGGCGCTCGCCGCCGCCGAGAAGGGGGCGACCGTCGGGATTCTCTCCAAGGTGCACCCGGTTCGGTCGCATTCGAACGCGGCCCAGGGGGGCATCAACGCCGCCCTCGACGCCGAGGACTCCTGGGAGTCCCACGCCTTCGACACGGTCAAGGGCTCCGACTACCTGGGCGACCAGGACGCCATCGAGATCATGTGCCGCGAGGCGCCCCAGGAGCTGCTCGACCTCGAGCACCTGGGGGTGACCTTTCACCGCAATGAGGAGGGGCGGCTCGGGAAGCGGGCCTTCGGCGGGGCGTCCGCGGCGCGCACCTACTACGTGGCGGACATCACCGGCCAGGCGATCCTCCATGTGCTCTACGAGCAGCTGATGAAGCACGAGGAGGTCTACCGCTACGAGGAGTGGTTCTCGACCGCCCTGGTCCTGGACGGCGACGGCAGGATCGCGGGAGCCGTGACGCGCAACATCCGGGACGGCTCGATGGAGCTGTTCACCGCCAAGAGCGTGATCCTGGCGACCGGGGGCAACGGCCAGGTCTACACCCCCACCACCAACGCCCTGATCTGCACCGGCGACGGGATCGCGATGGCGTACCGGGTCGGCGCGCCGCTGATGGACATGGAGATGATCCAGTACCACCCGACCACTCTGGCCGGGCTTGGCCTGCTGATCACCGAGGGCGCGCGAGGCGAGGGCGCCCACCTCTACAACGCCAAGGGCGAGCGCTTCATGGAGAAATATGCGCCCAACAAGATGGAGCTCGCCTCACGCGACGTTGTGTGCCGCGCGGAGCAGACCGAGATCAACGAGGGGCGCGGCTACGAAGATGGCACGGTGGCGCTCGACATCACGGTGGTACCTCGCAAGCGAATCCACGAGGCGCTACGGGAGATCGTGAACGTCGGCCGGGACTTCGCGGGGGTCGACATCACCAAGGAGCCCATCCACATCAAGCCGGGTAACCATTACGTGATGGGCGGGATCAAGACCGATACGAACGGGCTAACGGCGATACCGGGCCTTTACGCGGCCGGCGAATGCGCATGCGTCTCGGTGCACGGGGGCAACCGCCTGGGCGCCAACTCGCTGCTCGACACCCTCGTCTTCGGCCGTCGCGCCGGGCAGCATGCGGCCCACGCCGGGAGGAGCCGGGGGATGCCCGAGCCCTCGAAGGGCGCGCTCGCCGACGAGGAGCGGATGATCTCGGAGCTCGTTAGCCGGGAACGAAGCGGGCGGCGGGTGTCGGAGCTGAGGGCTGAGCTCGGCCAGACGATGGACAAGTACTGCGCCGTGTTCCGGGACGAGGACGGGCTGCGCACCACCCTCGACACCGTGCGCCGCCTGAGGGAGGAAGCGGAAACCGTGGCTGTCGACGACAAGGGGAGTATCTTCAATCAGGACGTCCTCGGTGCGCTCGAGCTGCATTTCATGCTCGAGAACGCCGAGTGCATAGTGCTCTCGGCGCTCGAGCGCAAGGAATCCCGGGGCGCTCAATTCCGCACCGATTTCCCTCAGCGGAATGACGACGATTGGCTCAAGCACATCAACCTGAGCCTGGACGGCGCCGAGCCGGAAATTTCGTACTCCGAGGTAACGCTTACGCAGTGGGAGCCGGAGGAAAGGAAGTATTGAGTCACTGGTCACTGGTCGCTAGTCGCTGGGAGAAGCGCTTGGGCTCCCGCCCTAGCAACCAGCGACCAGCGACCCGCGACCCAAACCATGGCTGATTACACCCTGAAGATCCGGCGCTTCAACCCCGAGAGCGGCGAGGCCGCGTACTGGGAGGATTTTGGCGTGGATCTGCCGCCCGAGCGCTCCGTGCTCGACGGCATCCTCCAGGCCAAGGACCGCGAGGACGCCTCGATCGGCATCCGCTGCTCCTGCCGCGCCGCGATCTGCGGCTCGTGCGGGGTCAAGATCAACGGGAAGTCCCGCCTCGCCTGCAACACGAAGATCGGCGATGCCGCCGCGGAGGCCGCCTCCAAGAACAGCGGCGCCGTGGTCGTCGAGCCGATGGGCAACATGCCCGTGCTCAAGGACCTGATCGTGGACATGGACGCCGTCCACTGGAAGAAGGTCCAACGCGTGGTCCCCTGGCTGCTGCCCGAGGGACCGCCACCGGATCGCGAGTACATCGTGCCGGCCGAGGCGATGATCGACGTGACGCAGTCGATGGCCTGCATCCACTGCGGCGTCTGCGTGTCTGCCTGCCTTTCCCTGGAGGTGGATCCAGGGTTCATCGGCCCGGCGGCCCTAGCCAAGGCCTACCGCTTCGTCAGCGACCCACGGGACGGCGCCACCGAGGAGCGCCTGAAGGATCTCGCCGAGGATCCGCACGGGATCTACGACTGCACCCACTGCTTCGCCTGTATCGAGGTCTGTCCCAAGGACGTCGCGCCGATGTCGCAGATCATGCGGCTGCGCCGGCGCGCCACGGCGGACTTCGAG
>JBKPHP010000270.1:0-4134 GCA_046729895.1 Actinomycetota bacterium | reverse complement strand
ACGGCAGCGACTGTCCCTGCCGCCGCGACGCCCAGCGCCATCGGCGGCCGCGGCCCGACGTCCCACGATCCGAGCCTGACGATGTCGTCCCAGGGCCCCACCCCGGCGGCCCGCACCGTGATGAGCGTCTCGCCCGCGCCGGCTTGACGCGGATCGGGAAGCGACAGCTCTCGCACATCGCCGCCGAACCGCTCGATTCCTACCGCCTTCACGAAGCCCCCGGCATGTCGCCCAGGCTACCCCTCGCGCGGCGCGCCGCTTTCCATGCGACGGAGCGCTCTCGATCCGCGTGCCGCTTTGCGCGAGAACCAGAAGCGCTGGGGATCCAAGCGCGCGTTATCGCATCCGGCGCAAAGGAGTAGTGCGTGCGACGGGCCGGCTCGCGACCGCTTAGGCCACTAACCAGTGACGAGCCGTCGTGCGACCGCCGCCTAACGCCACGCCCGCGCGTAGGAGCGCCGAGGCCCTTCCGTGGGCGGGCCCCGAGTCCATCATCGCCGGTTCGCTAGAGAACGCAAGCCGCCCTGCCACGGCACCCCGGGGTGCAGGCGCCGCCCTACAGGTGCCCCTAGCTGATTGCGTCGAGCTCCGGGTGCGCGCCGTTGCCGTTTGCGGCCTGGCGTATCTGGTCCGCAGCCGGGCAGGGCGAGCAGCTGCGGCGCCTGGCGGCGGACGAGCGCGCCGAGCTCGCGCTCGAGCGCTTTGGCCTGCCTTGTCAGCTCGCGGCAGCGGCGTAGCTGCTCGCGCATGATCCGCACCTGGACGGTCTGCTCGCGGGGCGGGCGAGACGGCCCTGAGGCCGCTGCAGCCACTTGTCGCGGTCGAGCGCCCGCCCCGGGATCTCGATCGTCGGGTCGAGGTCGTGAAAAGCCAGCGCAATCTGTTCTGGATTCGAGTGCGCTCTGAGACCAGGTCCTCGCGGTGGTCGAGCAGAAGCGCGATCTCGCGCTCCGGCCCGGACACCGCGCCTCGGGCAGCGTCTCTACCCCCTCGCGGATCGCCGCCTGAGCGACCGCCGCGGCATCGATCGCATCCGACTTGCCGAACTCCCGCGCCGAGCGGCGCGCGCCCGCCATCAACTTCGGCGACACACGCACCACCCGCTCCCCCGAGCGCAACAGGAAACGCTCGAGCCCGCCAGAGACATGGCGGCAATCCTCAAGCGCCCAGACCCGCTCCCCATCCAGCTCGCGAGCCCAAGCCAAAAGTCGCTCATGACCCGCGTCGCGAGCGCGTACGCTCAGCTCGTCGACGCGCTCCGCCTTCAACCCATCGAGCGCCGCCACCGTGTGGCTCCGCTTGTGTGGGTCCGTTCCAAACACCATCATCTCTCCCGTCCCTCCGTTCGGATGTCAACGGTGAAGCGGATCGCCGGTGGGCATGCCTCAGTCAAGGCGGGAGCCAAGCTCCTTATCTGTGCGGGGCCCGGGCGTCAAGCGCGGCTCCGGGGTTGTCCGGTTCGAATTGCTCAGCGGTGGGGGTTCGTGCGCGCGGTTGGTGGTGCGGGTGGTGTGCGCGCGGGCGCCCAGCCTTATCTCGGTCCACGGCCCGGGAGCGCCCGGGGCCGGCGACATGATGGTTGATCGGGTGATCCCGCTTGGGGCAGGCGTTGCGGCCGCTCGGTCTATCAGGGCCGTCCACGCGGTCGTGGCGGCAGGAGCATGGTGGAGCCGGCCGCGGCGCATCTGTGTGACGAAGGGCTTGGCGCGCACGGGCGAGGTCATGCGGGCGCGAGTGCCTCCTCGCCGAGCTCGCGCAGCGTGTGGTAGCTGCGCTTGAGCAGCTTGCGGGCGATCGACAGGCAGGCGCAATTTGCACCCAACCGCTCCGCCGTCTGTCGGTAGTAGTCGCGGTCGGGACTGCCGGCGCGTGCGGCGGACCGCGCCGCCTCGAACAACGCCCAGCGCAACGCGGGCGGCCCCTGGCGGGAAAGGTGGCCGGGCGCGCGGCGCCGGTCTGACTGGTGCACGGTGATGTCCATCCCGCCGTAGCGGACGGCCTCGCTCGAGGAGGAGAACCGCCCGGCGTCACCGAGCTCGGCCAGGACCGTCACGGCGATCAGCTCGCCGATCCCGTAATGGCGCATCAACGCTCGGCAGCCCGGCTGGCGGCGCGCATAGGCGCGCAGCTCCCGATTCAGCGGCGCGAGCCGCGCGTCGAGCGCATCGATCATCGCGAGCGCGACCGTGACCTGCTCGCGCGCGGACGCCGGCAGCGGCTGGGCGGCAAGCCAGCGCTGCCCCTCGCCGGTCAGCAGGTTGCGTCGCTGCGGACACCCGTGGTGGTAGAGCACCGCCTGGATGCGCTGCTGCCACTCGCCTCGCTGCTCGGAGAGCGTGTGCCGCAGCCTGACCCGCGCCCTGAGATCGAGGACGTGATCGGGCGGAATCCACGACTCCGGCAGCCGCCCCGCCATCAACAGCTCGCGCAGATGCCGGGCGTCGGCGCGATCGTTCTTGGCGCGCTTCTTGTTCCCCCGCCGAGCGGACGTCTCCGCCGGCTCCGCCAAATGCACCCGGGCTCCCACCCGGCGCAGCTCCTCGACCACGAACCGCCAGCCCGTCGTCGCCTCCAGCGCCACCTCGAGCTCCCGGCCTCGGAAGCGGCCGACGAACCCCCGCACGCTGGCGCGGTCCGCCGGCGCAACCCGAGCACGCGACACCTCCCCGGTCGAGGTGTCGATCCACTCCGCGGTGATCTGCGCTCGGTGCTGATCGAGTCCCATTACGATCGTCACTGGGGCCTCCTCAAGCTCCATGGTTTGAACGCCTGCGCGGACAAGCGCCGCGCTTGAGCTGAGGAGGTCCCTACACGTCGGCCAGGACGGACCGAGCCGGCCATCGCACATGCCATCTATCAGGTCACGTCGGCGATCCTCGGGCGGCGGGGGGCGACACAACCAATGCTGGTCAGACCGCAAGGTCGACAGCGAGCCTAAGAGTCAGCCCACCACCGACCCGGGACCTACCGGCCAGGTCGGACACCACCGGCCCGCGGACCGACGATGACACTGACGATGACACTGAGGCAGAGCCTACGGCGAGGGAGATACTTGCCGCCGATGCCGCAGGAGAACGGATAGCCGCGCGGCGCGCCCTGGCGACGAATCGGCGCAGTCTGAGCCTCGGCGTGGCCGCATTGGTCGGCCTTTTCGCGATCGCGTACCTCGTGCCCAAGCTGGCACCCGACTGGTTCGCCGAGACGAACGGCCTGGACCCGAAGGGGCGGGCCGACGCGAGGCAAGGCGTGCGTACTGCCAGCCTGGCTCTGTTGGCGGGCACAATCGGCGTCGTCGGCGCCGTCTATACGGCTCGGCGCTTCGCGCTCAATCGCGCAGGGCAACTCACAGATCGCTTCACCAAGGCGATCGAGCAGCTCGGGCACAGCGAGCTCGACGTCCGCCTCGGGGGGCATCTACGCCCTTGAGCGCATCGCGAGAGACTCCGAGGAAGACCACCCGCAGGTGATTGAGGTGCTGACCGCCTACGTCCGCGAGCACGCCCCGAAAAGCGATGCCAGCGGTCAGGAATACCAGGCGGCGGCAGAGAACGCCGACGCGCTCCAGGGGACGAAGCCCAAGAGGCCCCCTACCGACGTGCAAGCCGTGCTTACCGTGCTCAGCCGACGTAGGCTCGCCCATGAGCAGGGTCCGCAGCCAGCGCTCGATTCGGGATCGACCGACCTCAGCGGGGCGAACCTCTTCAGGGCGAACCTGCAAAGGGCCATCCTCAGCGAGGCGAACCTCAGCGGGGCGAACCTCGGCGAGGCGGACCTCCAATCGACAATCGTCGACAGCGCGAACCTCAGCGGGGCGGACCTGCGCGGCGCAAACCTCCAAGCGGCCATGCTCAACGACGCCAACATCAGCGGTCCGAACCTCTCCACGGCGAACCTGCAAGGGGCATACCTCGGCGGAGCGAACATCGCGAAGGCTCGCCTCTTCAAAGCGGACCTCCGCGCGACGGCCCTCTACCGGGCAGACCTCCGCGAGGCGGAGCTCATCGAGGCGGACCTCGCGCGATGCCGGGTACGACCACGACACGACTTGGCCGGACGGATTCGTCCCCGAAGCGTCCGGCGCTCGCGAAATCAGTCTGAGCAGGTGCCTTTAGTGGCCTCGCACGTCTCGCCGCA
>JBKPHP010000269.1:0-3748 GCA_046729895.1 Actinomycetota bacterium | reverse complement strand
CGCCCCGCACTCGATCTTCCACCGCAAGAACTACTTCTATCCGGACCTGCCCAAGGGCTACCAGATCAGCCAGTACGACATCCCACTTGCCAGAGGGGGCCGGCTGGGCGATGTCCGCATCCACCGCGTCCACCTGGAGGAAGACGCCGCCAAGCTCGTCCACGCGGGCGAGTCGGGCCGGATCCACGGCTCCGAGGCGAGCATCGTGGACTTCAACCGAGGCGGCACTCCTCTTGTCGAGATCGTCACCGAGCCGGACATCCGATCGCCCGAAGAGGCGGCCGAGTTCGGGCGACTGTTGCAGGCCACCATGCGGCGGATGGGTGTGTCCGACGTGAACATGGAGGAGGGCTCGCTGCGCGCCGACGCGAACGTCTCGATCCGTCCCGTCGGCGAGGCCAGCTTCGGCACCAAGACCGAGCTCAAGAACATGAACTCGTGGACCTTCCTGCGCCGCGGGATCCAGGCGGAGCTCGACCGCCAGGAGGAGATCGTGCGGAGCCGCGGAGAGGTGGTACAGGAGACGCTGCACTTCGACCCGCGGACCGGCACCCTCTCGCCCCTGCGCTCGAAGGAGGAGGCGCACGACTACCGCTATTTCCCCGAGCCGGACCTGGTGCCGCTCGCTGCGACCGAGGAGATGCTGGAGCGCGCCGGCGCCGCGATCCCGGAGCTACCGGGCGAGCGCGCCCAGCGCTTCGAGCGGGACCTCGGCCTGCCGGACGAGACCGCGCGGGTGCTGGCGTATCGCTTCGAGCTGGGCGACTTCTATGAGCGCGCGGTCTCGGCGGGTGACGGCGCCGCCAACCCCAAGACGCTCGCCAACTGGGTAAAGAACGAGCTCGTCCCGAGGCTCGGCGACGCGGATCCGGAGCAGTGGAAGGTCGAGCCCGCCGCCCTGGCCCAGCTCGTCGCGCTCGTCGGGGAGAAGGCCGTCTCGCAGTCTGCCGCCAAGGAGGTCCTCGACACGCTCGTGTCCGAGGGTGGCGACCCGCAGGCGATCGTCGACGCCAAAGGCCTCCGCCGGGCCGGGGCCGACGAGCTGGCGGAGGTCGTGGAGCGCGCCCTGGCCGAGAACGCAGACGCCGTCGAGAAGATCAAGGCGGGTCAGGACAAGGCGATCGGCGCGATCGTGGGCGCGGTCATGCGCGAGACGAAGGGCCGCGCCGACGGCGGCGAGGTCCAGCGCCTGATCCGCGAGCGGCTCGGCTGAGGACCGAAGCGGGCGAGACAGCGCACGGGCGAGTAGAGACCGCCCGTACGCAGCGGAAAGGGGCCCCCGGAGTGGGTTAACTCTTGCCCATTTGCGGGTAGGGCGACCCGAACGGAGAGGAACCAGGAGGGAACCATGGCCAAGGACGTAGTAGCTGATGTGGTCGGGAACGCGGTCGGACGAGTTGCGCGCGAGGCCGCACAGAACATCGCGGCCAACGGGCGGAAGGGCTCCGGCCCGCTCTCCGGTATGAGGAAGGGCTCCGGCCCGCTCTCCGGGATGAAGGGCGTGGCCGCCGGCGTGGGCGTCGCGGCGCTGGCGCCGCTCGCCACCAAGGGCGCAGGAAAGCTTGCAAAGCGTGCCCTCAGCAATGGCGCCGACCCCGTCAAGAAGGCCACTGAGAAGGTCGGCGACAAGGTCGGTGACGGCGTGAAGGGTGCCGTTGGGAAGTCGGTCGAGCAGGCGGGCGGCCCGGCCGGGATGGCGAAGGAGGCCGGCAAGAGCATGCTGCCGGGCGGCGGAGGAGGCAAGTCCGGCGGCCAGCCGGGCGTCGGCAAGGGCCGGCGGATGCCCGTCCAGCAGGCGGTCGACGTGGCGGTGCCGCTCAGCACGGCCTACAACCAGTGGACTCAGTTCGAGGAGTGGCCGAGCTTCATGCACCGGCTCGAGCGGGTCACTCAGGAAGACGACTGCAACGTTTCGTTCAAGGCGAAGATCTGGGCCGTCTCCAAGGAGTTCAAGGCCGAGATCCTCGACCAGCGGCCTGACGAGCGCATCAAGTGGCACGTCACCGAGGGTCTCAGCCACACGGGAGTGGTGTCCTTCCACGAGCTCGCCCCCAAGCTCACGCGCATCGAGCTGACGCTCGACGTCGAACCGGGCTCCCTGATCGAGAAGGCGGCCCGCGGCATGCGCCATGTGAAGCGGGCGGTCCGAGCGGACCTGCACCGCTTCAAGGCCTATGTCGAAATGGAGGAGGAGGAAACCGGCTCCTGGCGCGGCGTGATCGAAGACGGCGAGAAGAAGTCGTCTCGCAGTGAGAAGAGCTCGTCGGGCGGCCGCAAGCGTGGGTCGAGTCGGAGCAAGGGTTCGTCCTCGGGCAACCGCCGCCGCTCGTCGGGCGCTGCCAAGGCGTCCTCCTCAGGAGCGCGGAGCCGCTCGGCCTCGAACCGGAAGCGGGCATCCTCCAGCCGTTCGTCGTCAAAGGGCAATAGCCGCTCGGGCTCCGGCCGGAAGAAGAGCTAGGCCCGCTCGTGAGCCCGATCTAGGGGCACGATGACCGGGTACGTAAAGCGCGTTGCGGAGGAGCGGATCTCCGGCGGACGGCCGCGACCCCCGCGCGCCCTGCTAGCTGCTGCGGTCGTCGGCGCGGCCACTGCCGGCCTGACCTACCGCCTACTTCGACGATAGATGGCGGGGAGATGGTTTGTGTTTCGATTTCGACGGGTAGCCCGGCTGCGGCATCTCCAGGGAAGGGAGAGATCCAGTGGCGATCGACATTAACCGGATGGCGACCGCGGCGATCGAGGCCGCGCTCGAGGACCAGACGCCTCAGCGGCGTCGTCTCTCCGGGCTTCGCGCGGTCATCCTCGGCGCCGGGCTCGCCGCCGCGGCCCGGGTGGCGGTGAACAGGGCACCCGACCTTCCCAAGCTTCCCGGCCTTCCCGACCTTCCCAACGTCTCCCGAGTTCCGGACATGGTCCGCGACCGCCTGGCCGAGCACGGTTTGCTCGGCGAGGACGAGGATCTCGACGAGGAATACGCCGGCGACGACCTCGAGGACGAGGCCGAGCTCGAGCCGGAGGACGAGGCCGAGGTCGAGCCCGACGACGAGGCCGAGCCCGAGGACGAGGTGGATGTCGAGGCCGACGACCAGGGCGACGAAGAGGAGCTCGAGGACGAGGCAGACGTCGAGCCCGAGGCCGAGGCCGACGAGGAAGAGCCGGACGACGGGGAGCCCGAGGGCGAGGCCGACGAGGAAGAGCCCGAGGCCGAGGCCCAGGACGAGGAGCCCGAGGGCGAGAGCGTCGACGAAGAGTTGGAGCTCGAGGCCGAGGCCGACGAGGGGTTCGAGGACGAGCAGGCGGACGACGAGGGCGACCAGGACCAGCGCCGCCAATCCCCGGGCGCCCAGCTGGATTCGAACAATGACCGCCGAGACGGTGGATCCAGGACCCCGGACGTCTTAGAGCTGCTGAACCCCCACGCGCCGCCTCCCGTTTTGGCCCGGGCACCGGATCGCCGTAGCCGTGGAGTACGTCCGGCGGCGCGGCCACCCCGGCCGCCCCGGTCGGCCAGGGACGAAGAGAGCGCCCCGAAGGGCAAGGGCAGCCGGTCGAAGTCGGGCTCGGCTTCCAAGAAGAACGCAGGTGGCAGCTAAGCGGCGCGGAGGATTTGATGGCACGAAACGACAAGAAGTACGCGGATCACCCCAAGGAGAAGGAGGCCGATCGCTACCGCAAGGCGGCGGAGGACGCCCTGCAGCAGCTCGACTGGGCGATCGGGTACCTGCACGGCATCCACAAGACCGACATC
>JBKPHP010000268.1:0-11450 GCA_046729895.1 Actinomycetota bacterium | reverse complement strand
CGCGCGCCTGCTCGCCGCGGTAACCCGTCTGGACAGGACGGTCGGCCTGGCGCTGGGCGCCTCGTTCCTGGCCTTGTTCGTGCACGCCCTCTCGTACAGCGGCTTCCTCGAGGACCCGATCACCTGGGTCGTGCTCGGGGTCGGGGCGGGCTTCCTCACCTGGCCTCGCCGCGACGAGGGGCGCCCGGAGAGACGTCCCGCGCGTGAGGCGGCGGTAACGCCGTGAGCGAGGCCGGGGAGCGCCTCGGCCAGCTCGGGGCGTGGGCGCTGCTCGGCGTCCTGCTCGCGATCGTCGCGATAACGCTCCCGGAGCTCGGCTCGAGCCCGTGGCCCTTCCGCCCGCCGTCGGTGGACCCCGAGGGACCACTCGCCCCGCTGGTGCGGGCCGCCGGCGAAGAGTGGGACGTGGGTATCGCAAGGGCGGCCTGCTTCGTCGCGGCGCTCGGGTGTGCGGGCGCTGGGCTCACGCTGTTCCGCAAGCGGAGCTGGCCGGCCCGGCCGGGCATCGGAGTCGTGCTCGCCGTCGCGCTCCTGCTACTCGCCCCCTCGACCTTCCTCCAGCTAGGCCTGCGGGACTCCACCGCGCCATGGTTCTTCACCAACGACTCGACCTACCAGAACGAGCTGGCCGGAGAGCTCCTCCTGGACGGCCACGACCCCTACGGGCACGACTACCGCGGCAGCGGCCTGGAGCGCTTCTACACCTTCGACGGCACCGTCTCCCCGCGCGTGCTGGAGCGCGAGGTCGCCCTGCGGCACTACGCCTACTTCCCGGGCACGATCGTGACCGCCGCGGTGTGGCGGGCACTACCCCAGCCATTCGACGACTTCCGGCTCTTCGTGCTCGTGTGCACGGTACTCACGCTCTTCGCGGCCCTCGCCTTCCGCGCTCCCATCGCCTGGCGACTGGGCATCGGCGCGATCCTGGTCTGTAACCCGGTCGCGGTCCGCTCGGCCTGGTTCGGCCAGAACGACGCCCCCAGCCTGCTCCTGCTCGTGCTTTCCTTCGCGCTGGTCACGCGTGCGCGCTACGGCTGGGCGGCGGCGAGCCTCGCAGGAGCCGTGCTGCTCAAGCAGTTCGCGGTCGTGGCCCTGCCCTTCATCGCCCTGATGCTGGTGAAGAGAGGCGCCGACCGCGCCGAGCTGCGCCGCGCCGCCCTCGTGTTCGCGGCTGTCCTGGCCGTCGGGATCCTGCCGTTCCTCGTGTGGGACCCGGCCGCCTTCTGGCGCGACACGGTCAAGTACGGCGCCGGGACCTACAGGATCGTGGGGTACGGGCTGTCGGGGATCATGGTGCGGCTGGGCATCCTCGCCGACCGCGAGGGGTCCTACCCGTTCGCGCTCTTCGCGCTCGTTCTCTGGCTGCCGCTCACGGTCTGGCTGCTGCTCGTCCAGCGACGGGCCGAGGAGCTTTGGGTGGGAGCCGCGGCGTTCTCGATCTCGATCCTGGTCTTGATGTTCATCGGCCGCACCTTCAACAACTACTACCTCGTCTGGCCGCTCACCGGGGCGGCCGTGGCGGCGCTCATGGCCGCCGGTGAGAGGACTTTCGCTTCTTCGATCGCCGCCCCCCCTTCGGCTCCAGTGCGTACAGGTTCGCCCGGCCCGTGACGTAGATCCTCCTCGAATCCGCCACCACCGGGTTAGCGAACTTGCCGGCGGGGAAGCGCCATATCACCCGACCTGTGTGGGCGCTCAGCGCGTACGTGCCGTCGGGCCCGTGCTTGACGGCACGCGACGCCGCCTGCCCGCAGCTGCTGCACACCGAGAAGTAGACGAGCCCGTTCATCACCGTGGGCGCCCCATGCACCGCCGAGGGTGCAGACCGCTTCCAGATCACGTCCCCGGTGGCGGCGTCCAGCGCGTAGAACTTGCCGTCGTAGGTGCCCACGAACACGCGGCGCTTCCAGATCGCCGCGCCCGAGTAGACATAGGTGCCGAGCGGCCGTGCCCAGCGCAGCTTGCCGGTCCTCGCCCCGTACACGTACATCGTCCCGTCCGTGTTCCCGATGTAGACACGCCCGTACGCCACGGCCGGCGTGGCGTAGAAGAACTCGCGCGAGCCGAACTTGGAGTGCGACTGGGCGCTCCAGCGAAGCTTGCCGGTGCGCGCGTTGAGCGCGTAGAGCGTCCCCCCGTCGGAGGCGATGTAGACCGTGCCCCTCCAGTAGGCGGCCGACGTGTTGATCTCGTCGTCGCCCTTGAAGCTCCAGCGCTGGCGGCCGGTCCGGGCGTTGACGGCGTGCACGCGGTGATCCCAGGCGCCGTAGTAGAGCGTCCGCTTCACCAGCAGCGGCGAGGACTCGATCGGCGCCCCGTTGCGCTTCCAGATCTTCCTGCCCGTATCGGCGTTCCACGCGATCAGGAAGCCGGTGGCGCCGGGGCGGGACTGCGGGCAGTTCACGCGGTCCATCCACGCCTGATAGACGACATGGCGGGCGATCGTGGGCGACGAGGCGGAGCAGCGATGTGTGTTCTTCCGCCACCTGACCCGGCCGGTCTTGCCGTTGATGGCGAAGAAGAGCCCTTTCTGCTGCGCGAGGTACACGTGCCCGTAGGCGACCGAGGCAGGGAACTCGAGCGTGTTGTGGGCGTTGGCCGACCACAGGCGGCGATAGGGAGGACGGTGCCGAAATGGCGACAGGTGGTCGCGCTCTCGGTCGTAGGCGAAGGTCGGCCAGGGGACCGAGCTCTCCGGCCCGGGGTTCGGGCTTGGCTCCGGTGTGGTGACGAACTCCTCGGTGGCCGAGCCGCGCTTGCGGGTGGGCTGGTTCTGATCGTGGACGTACTTCCCTATCGCGGCGCCCAGTGCGATTACGGCAAAGGCGCCCGCGATCAGCAGGCGGCGGCGATTCACGCGGCCGAAGGATGGCAGAGGGCCAAGTCCCTCAACCGCGCCGAAGCAGCGACCAGATGCGCCTGGTGACCCCGGCTACCGCGGCTTCGGAGAGCTCTGCCGACCACTGTGGCGTGCCCACGCGCAGAACGAGCCCCTTGCCGAGTCGGTAGACGACGAAGGCCGGCCGGCCGGGGTCGCGGCCGGCAGCTGCCAGCCGCCTGGCCCCCGGGGCGAGCGCCATAGAGCGCTCGAATACGGAGAACTCCCCCACGAAGCGGTCGTCGAAGAGCCCGATGCGGTCCTGCTCCACCGTCAGCGGCGCCCGACTCCCTCTCACGAGCCTGGTGCGCTCGCCGAGGGCGTTCTCCGCGCGTGCGGCGGTGGGGTCTCGTAGGACCCCCGCGTTTAGGCGGACGGAGCGGCGCAGGGCGTCCGCTCCGAACGAAGCCAGCCACCCACCATCCTTCACGTACCGCTGCAGCCCCCGCAGGGAGGCGGGCGTGAGCCAGCGAGCGCTGCCGGCGACCGCCACGCCAGGGGCTCTCGCGAGGGAGGGGGGCGCGCCGCGGTCCAGGGAGACGTCGGTGGTGAGGTCGTAGGGGAGCTTCTCGCGGTCGAGGAAGCGCAGCAGGGGCGCCACCTGCGAGTCGTATTGCGGTGGTGGTCCGCCCCGCGCGAAGGGCCGCTCCAGCCGCACGGAGCGCGAGTCCTGAAGCGTCTCGGCGAAGCCGTCCAGGTCGTCGTCGAAGCGGTTGAGGCCCTCCCAGCTGACCACGGGCAGTACCACCAGCGGGCGAGGCCCGCGGGCCGCGGGGCGTCCCTCCACCGCAAGCGGCCAGACCGCTCTCCTCCGTCCGGCCCGCACGCGCAAGAGGTAGACGCCGGTGCGGGAACGCGGAGGGACGCGCACCCGGAAGCGCCCGCCGAAGCGGCCACCCCGCTTCACGAGGCGCTTCGAGCCGAGCCTCGACAGGAGGAACTCGAAGCCCCGCGCGTACGGCCCGACCTCGAGTACGGCCAGCGAGCCCGCCCGAACGACACCGAGCGGCCCGAGCAGCGTCAAATGGCGAACCGATACTCCGGTGCCGGGGCGGCCCAGCTCCGGATTCGGTATCTCCGCCGGCGCGACGCCACGGTTGCCCGCCCCATCGCGGATGGTCACCGTGAAGGCATAGTCGCCGTCCACCGCGGGGTGGCCGCGGATGCTCCCCCGCCACACGGCCATCCGCCTGTCGTTGCCCCTGAAGCGCGCCACCACGCGAGGGGGCCCCTCGTCCGTACGGAAGATTCGGAACTCGGGCGCCCCGTTGCGGAGCCCGCGATAGCGGATCGCGACTCGCGGGTGCTGGCCCGGATCGCCCGGAGCGATCACGCCCGGGCGGGCCGAGCTGAGCTCCACCCTGGGCGGCCTGGTGTCGACCCGGAGCTCCTTGAAGGAGTTGATCACGCGGCCCTCGTCGCGGCGTACGACGCGCAGCCGGTAAATGCCGTCGGGCACCCGCCGGCCGGCGTCGTCGCGCCCGTTCCAGAAGAAGCGGTGCTTCGTGTCGCCTGCGAGCCGGCGGTCGTTCACGAGCCGGCGCACGTCGTTGCCCTCCGAGTCCACCACGAAGAGGGAGACCGTGGCGGGCTCGGACAGGTCGAAGCCCACGACGGCGCCGTCGCGCGCGCCGTCGCCGTTGGGAGAGATCGCTCTCGGAGCCGCGGCGAAGCGAAGCACGAGCGGGAACTCTCCCTTGAGCTGCTGCGTGACGAAGAACGCGGCGATCGTCGCGCCCACCAATACGGCGAAGGCGGCGCGGACCAGCGGAGTGCCCATGGCCGGCGGAACGGTAGTGGGCGGGCCAGCCGCCCCGCGCCTAGCGCAGAATGTCCTGCCGATGCGCGTCCAGCTGGTGGACCCCCGCGGCGATGTCACCCCGTACGACCACGCCCTCAGCGCGGCGCTCGCGCGCCGTGGGGCGGAGGTCGAGCTCGTCACCTCGCGCTTCGTCTACGGCCCAATCCCCGAGGCCCGCGGCTACGAGGTCAGCGAGCGCTTCTACCGGCACGCGGTGCGCCGTGGCGAGCGGCGCCGCTCCCGCCAGGCGCTGCGCCTGCTCGAGCACGTGCCCGACATGCTTCGCTACCGCCGCCACGCCGGAGGGGCGGACGTGCGCCATTTCCAGTGGCTACCGCTCGAGGCGATCGACTCCTTGCTGATCCCGAACGAGAGGCCGCGCCTGATGACCCTTCACAACGTGATCCGCCGCGGCGAAAGCCGTCGCAGCGCGGCGGTGACCCGGCGCCTGGCCGAGCGGATGGACGCCGTGGTCGTGCACACCGAGCACGGCAGCCGCCGTCTCACGGAGCGGCTCGGCGTCGACCCGAGCAAAGTACGCGTGGTTCCCCACGGGGCCTTCGAGCACCTGACCCGTCAGCGGGAGGAGGTGCCGTTGCCTGACGAGCTGGCGGCGGTCGAGGCCCCCGTGGTGTTGAGCTTCGGCATGGTGCGGCCGTACAAGGGCATCGACGTGCTCCTGGATGCCTTCCGGGAGGTGCCTGAAGCCGAGCTGTGGGTGGTCGGCCGCCCGCTCGACGAGTCGATCATGGGCGGTCTGCACGAGCAGGCCCGGAATGCGGCGGGGACCGTGCGGTTCGTGACCCGCTACATCACCGAAGCCGAGATTCCGGCCTTCTTCCGCCGCGCCGACCTGGTGGTGCTCCCGCACCGCTCGGTCGACCAGTCGGGGGTGCTCTACATCGGCCTCGCCTTCGGCAAGCCGATGGTGATATCGGCGGTGGGCGGCTTCGAGGAGGTGGGCGAAGAGCACGGCGCGGCGCGGCTCGTGCCGCCCGGCGAGCCGGAGCCGCTGGCCGCGGCGATCAGCGAGCTGCTCCGGGATCCAGCGGAGCGGACCGGCCTCGGCGAGCGGGCGGCGGCGGCCGCCGCCGGGCCCTACTCGTGGGACAACGCGGCGGCACGCACGATTGCCCTCTACGAGGAGCTGCTCGCGTGAAGGCGCTGTTCCTGGGGAAGAACAAGCGCTCGGCAGCGCGTGCGCTCGAATGGCTGGTCGAGCAGGGCTGCGAAGTGCCCGCCGTGGTGGCCGCGGAGCCGGACGACTGGACCCATCAGGAGCAGCGGCTCGACCTCGTGGCCAGGCGCCACGGCCTGCGGCTGGCCATGGACGAGGACCTCTACGAGGAGGCGGGTCGCGGCGAGCTGGAGGGCCTGGACCTCGTGCTCTCGTTCCTGTTCTGGAAGCGGATCCACGCTCCGCTGATCGAGCTCCCTCGGCTCGGCTGCCTGAACTTCCACCCGGCCCCGCTGCCCGACCTGCGCGGCGTGGGCGGCTACAACGTCGCGATCCTGGAGGGGCGCCGCGACTGGGGCGTCTCCTGCCACGTCGTCGACGAGGACCTCGACACCGGCGACATCGTGGCCGTCGAGCGGTTCGAGCTCGACTCCGGCTCCGCGACGGCTTTCTCGCTCGACCTCGAGAGCCAGGAGCGGCTCCTCGCCCTGTTCCAGGAGGTGCTCGGCAAGGCACTCGCGGGGGAGCAGCTTCCGCGCCGGCCGCAGGGCGAAGGCCGCTATGTGAGCCGTGACGAGCTCGAGGCGCTGCGCCGGATCCGACCGGGTGACGACGTTGAGCGCAAGCTCCGCGCCTTCTGGTACCCGCCGTGGCCCGGGGCGACGCTCGAGGTTGGCGGGCGCGAACTGACGCTCGTCGACGACGGGTTGCTGGGAGAGGTCGCGCGGGCCTACCGGGAGGCCGGCCAGATCCCTTAGCGAAACGCTTCCCGGCGCGGCTCGTCCCGAGCGGGCACGGCGGGCCTGCCAGGCATACGAGGCCGGAATCAACCGGCCAGCGGGGGTGTATCGTCAACTCGATGGCCGGGCTCGCGTGCGCCTCCTGCGGAACCGAGAACCCTCCAGGGGCGCGGTTCTGCATGTCCTGCGGCTCGGCGCTCGAGCGCCGCTGCCCGAACTGCGGGGAGCCGGCGCCTCCCGAGGCTCGTTTCTGCATGGCCTGCGGGACCGCACTCGAAGCGGATGTGGCGCCGTCCCCAGCCGCGGCTCCTCCCCGCGAGCGGCCTCCCGAGGAGCGGCGTCAGGTGACCGTTCTGTTCGCCGACCTCTCGGGTTACACGGCGGTTGCCGAGCGGATGGACCCGGAGACCGTCAAGAAGCTCGTGGACACCACGCTCCAGCGGCTCGGCCAGGAGGTCGAGCGCTACGGCGGCACCGTGGACAAGTACATCGGCGACAACGTGATGGCGTTGTTCGGCGCGCCGGTGGCACACGAGGACGACGCCGAGCGTGCCGTGCGAGCTGCGCTCGGCATGCAGGGCGCCATGGCCGAGGTCAACGAGGGCCTCCCCGAAGGCGTGTCCTTCGCCCTGCGCGCGGGGCTGAACACGGGCGAGGTGCTGGCCGGCGCGGTCGGGCAGGACTACACCGTCGTCGGCGACACCGTGAACGTGGCTGCCCGGCTCCAGACCGCGGCCCGGCCCGGCAGCGTCACCGTCGGCGAGCGAACCATGCGAGCCACGAGCGAGGCCGTCCGCTACGAGCCGCTCGAGCCGCTCGAGCTCAAGGGCAAGTCGGAGGCGGTGCCCGCCTGGGAGGCGGTCGGCCTGATCACCGAGCACGCGGTCCGGCGAGCGACCAGGGGGCGGGAGGCGCCGCTCGTGGGCCGCGACTACGAGATCGGTGCCCTCGAGTCCCTGTACGAGCGGGTGGTTCGCGAGGAGCGGCCCCACCTTGTGACTCTCATCGGCGAGGCCGGCGTGGGCAAGTCGCGCCTGCTGAGCGAGCTCGAGCAGCGACTCCGCGACGGCGAGAAGGCCGCCGCCCTACGCACCGGGCGCTGCCTCCCCTACGGCTCCGGGATCGTGTTCTGGGCGCTCGGCGAGGTTCTGCGCGAGGAATGCGAGATCGTCGAGACCGACAGCTCGGAGGAGGCCTGGCACAAGCTCTCCTCATACGTGCGGCGTGTGCTGGCGCAGGCCGGCGAGCAGTTGTCCGAACCGCCCGAGCGGCGCGCCGCGATCATCGGCCGGTCGCTGGGACTCGAGGTGCCGCATGAGCTGGCGAGGGTCGACTCGGAGGACCCGGAGCGCGTTCGCGAGAGCTTCTTCTCGGCGCTCCGCTCGGTGATCGAGGCAATGGCCCGGAGGCGCCCGCTGGTGCTCGCCTTCGAGGACATCCATTGGGCCGACGAGGGAATGCTCGACGTGATCGAGCACCTCGCCCAGTGGGTGCGAGCGCCGCTCATGCTGCTCTGCCTCACGCGCGACGAGCTGCTGGAGAGGCGGCCGAGCTGGGGCGGCGGGCGCCGCAACGCCACGCAGCTGTTCCTGGAGCCGCTGACCGTGGAAGACACGCGCGAGCTCGTCACCGCGCTGCTACCGGGCGACGGCGGCGCCGAGGTGGCGCCGGTGGTGGCCGAGCGCTCGGGTGGCAACCCCCTGTTCGCCGAGGAGATGGTGCGCAGGATCAGGGAGGAGGGCAGCACCCAGGCCCTCGAGCTGCCCGAGACCGTGCAGGCCGTGCTCGCTGCCCGCCTGGACGCGCTGGACCCGTTCGAGCGCCGCCTGGTCCAACAGGCCGCCGTGGTGGGACGGACCTTCTGGGCGAGCTGGCTGGTCGGCGTGGCGCAGGCGGAGGGGCGCGACCTGGAGCGGGCGCTCATGGCGCTGCGGGAGAAGGACATCCTCGCCCCCGGGTCGGAGGGTCGTCTGGCGGGTGAGCGGGAGCTCGCGTTCAAGCACGTGCTGATCCGCGACGTGGCCTACGGGATGCTCCCCAAGTCAGTGCGCTCGCGGAAGCACTTCGACCTCGGCGCCTTCATCGAGGAGCGGGCGGGTGACCGCACGGATGAGGTGGTCCCCCTGCTGGCCGAGCACTACGGGCGTGCGGCTGCGCTGGGGCGCGAGGGTGGGCTCCCGAGGGAGGAGCTCGGCCCGATGCGCGAGCGTGCGGTCCGCTTCCTCGAGGAGGCGGGCGACGCGGCGGCGCTCCTTTATTCGAACCGCGAGGCAGCCTCTCACTACCGCCACGCGCGCGAGGTCGGGTCCGAGGATCCAGCCATGCTCGTGCGAATCGGGGAGAAGCTGGGCGACGTCTCCCTGCGGCTCGGCCGGGTGGACGAGGCGATCGGCGTCTGGCAGGAGTGCCTCGAGTACCACCGCGGCCAGGAGGACCTGGAGCGCGTGGCCGACCTGCACCGCAAGATCGGCGCCGGCCTGTCCCACAAGGGCGAGCGCAAGGCCGCGATCGAGCACTACCAGAAGGGCATCAACCTGCTGAAGGACGGCCCGCCCCGGCTCGAGCTCGTGCGCCTCTACGAGGAGGCCGCCTGGCTCTACCTGCACACGGGCGACAACATGCTCGCGATATACGCGTCGGAGAAGGCGCTACGGCTGGCCGAGCGTCTCGGCGAGACCCGGGCGGCGAGCCGCGCGCACGGGATCTTCGGGCGGGTCTTCGGCCGGATCGGCGACACCGAGAAGGCACGCTCCAACCTCGAGCGTTCGGTGGAGCTCGCGCGTGGCTCCGACCACGGCGAGACGATCCTGGCGCTGCTGGCGCTCGGAAGGCACCTGGAGATCTCCGAGGCCGAGGCCGGGCTTGCGGCCTCCGCATACGCCGAGGCGCTGACCCTCGCCGAGCAGGTAGGCGACCTGCCCGCCCAGGTGGAGCTGCACGCAGCCATTGCGCAGCTTGCGGTGTACCGGGCGGACTGGGACCAGGTCGAGGAGTCCACCGAGGCGAGCGCCGACCTGGCCGAACGGGAGGGGCTGGTGGGCAAGCTGTGCCTTCCCTACGTCTTGCGCGGACTGCTCCGCTGGCGCGAGGGCGACGCCACCGGCGCGACGCGCCTGTTCCGCCAGGCCCATGAGCTCGCGGAGAAGGTGGGCTGGTCCGAGCTGGCGTTCCAGGCCCTGTTCGGGCTGGCCCTGGGGCTACGCGACGACGGCGACCTGAACGGCGCCGTCATCGCTTTGGACCAGGCCGTGGACGTCTGCGAGCGCGCGGGGTTGATAGCGCAGTCGATCCAGGCCACCGCGCTCCGTGCCGTCGTGCTCGCGCTGGCCGGGCGCTCCGAACAGGCCCGCGAGTCCGCCTCCGAGGCCGCCGAGCTGGCCGACCGCCTGCACTACCCGATCGGTCGCGCGGCCGCGCTCGAGGCACAGGGCGCCACCGCCCAGGACCCGGACGAGGGCGCTCGCCTGCTCGAGGAGGCGGAGAGCGTGTGGGAGGACCTCGACCGCCCGCTCGAGGCTGCCCGCTGCCGGCTGCTGGCCGGCCAGAGGCTGGTCGACCACGATCCGGAGCGGTCGCGGATCCTGCTCGAGTCGGCCGCCCAGCGGACCGAGCGCCTTGGGGTGCCGCATCTGTCAGAGCATGCTCGCGCCCTCGTCAGCGGCACATAGGCCGGACCGCCCTCGCTTCTCGTTGGGCGAAGGGTGCTCTTCGGGACGGAAGGGGCTGGGTAGGAGTACGCCGGTCCGGGGCGACCGGCTTCATGAAGAAAGTCATCCAGACCACCCAGGAGGGGTGCTAAGCGACACCGTACGGCGATTTCGCACGGATCCGCGACCCCTGGCACCTCCTACCCAGCCCCGATCCCGCAGTGGTTCGCCCACTCAGAAGCGAGAGGTGGACGACGTGGCCCTTAGGGCTGGTCGTTGCCCGCGATCACGACCACTCCGGCGTCGCCCGCCAGCGCCTGGCTCGCCGCGTTGACCGGCTCACGCTGAGCTATTCGAAGCTTGCGGCCGACCGCGGCGGCCTCGCGCTGGTTGCCGGGCGCGTACATCACGACCGACTCGTTGCGCGACTGATCGCTGTTGTTCGTCACGTTGCCGAGCTGGAAGCCGAGCTGCTCGACCCTGTCTCCCACTTTGGCCGCCAGGCCCGGCACCGTTGTGCCGTTGAGCACCGAGACGGTTATCCTCGACGCGACGACCGGAGCGGCCTTCCGCCCGGTCTGCCTGTGGTCGCCTCCGTTGCGCTGGAAGGGCTCAGTCCTCTCCGCCTTCGGTGAGGGCGCCTCCTCCTGAGCGAGCTGGGCGAGCCCGAACGCCGCCGCGCCCCCGATGATCAGCACGCCGGCGATCGCGAGCACGAGGTAGCGAGGACTGGCGAGCAGACGTCGGTGCCAGGGCCGGCGGGCCTCCCCGGGAGGAGACAGGATCGCGGTCTGCGAAGGCGGGGCGCGAGACGCCGACGCCGGGCGGGAGGGAGCCCCGCCACGGGAAGTTACCGGCGGCGGTCCGATGCGCGCGGCGGGACCCGGTTGCCCGGAGGGACGCGCTCCGGCGGGGGTGGCGGGGCCGGCGGGCCTCGGAACGGTCTCGACCTTGTTCTCCTCCTCGGCGGGCTTCGCGGGTGGAGCGTCGGAGCCCGCCGGAGCGCCGTCGGCGGGCTTCGGGGGCGCCGCCTCCACCGGCTCCGCGGGCGCATCCTGGCCAGGCTTGGCGGGAACCCCCTCGTCCGGACCCGCGGGCGCTCCCTCGGCGGGCTTGGCGGGGGCCGCGGCGCCTCCCTGGGGGGCGGCGGCGGCCTTGCCGGCCGGGACTGCGGCCGGGGCCACCCCCTTGCCGGGCACTCCGGGGC
>JBKPHP010000267.1:0-7194 GCA_046729895.1 Actinomycetota bacterium | reverse complement strand
GGCTCGGACGGCGGAAACGGCTGGAGCGAGTTCGGGCCGTAACCCCTTCGCCGCGCCTCGGGAGGATCGAACCGGGCAGTCAGCGGCGGCGCAGCACGTGGGCGTCGCCAGCCCTGCGGGTGACCTTCTCGGCGTCGAGGTGCTCCAGCACGGCCTGGGCGTACCTCCGGGAGGTCCCGAGCTCGTCCCGCACCCCGGCGATTGTCGCGCGCCCGTCGCGCTCGCAGATCGCGACCACGCGCGCCCTCAGCTCGCTCAGGGCGTCCGGAGCGAAGTGCAGGTTGCGCCCCACTCGGACTACCCGACCGGCCCGCCCCAGGGCTCGCAGCCGCTCGCCCGCCGCTCGGGGGTCTAGGCCGGCGGCCGCTGCCAGCTCGGCATCGGCCCTGGGGGTGACGCCGTCGGCGCGCAACTCCGCCTCCATTCGCAGCGCCGCCTCATCGAGCTGCGGTGGCGATGGTGCGGCCGGCGCCGCCGGCTGCGGCCGGGCCTCCGGCTGGGGCTCCTCTCCGCGCTCCAGCCTCCGAAGCCGCTCCAGCGCCTCGTGCGACGGCCCGTGCTTTCGAGGCCCGGGGTCGACGACGGTTCCCCCGCCGACCGTGTCGGGCGGGGCGAGCTGCCTCAGCACCAAGCGGTCACCGGAGGCGGGAACCAGCGGCGACTCCAGCCTGAGCTGCGCGTAGGCGCGCTCCCCTGGCCGGAGCTCCTCGCCCGCCAGCGGCACGACGCGGGCCGGCGCCTCGCGGGTTCCGTGGTGCACGTGCAGGCGGGTGCCGCGGCGCAGCGGCCGCGCCTGCGGCTCCAGCGTCAACGCGGCGTCAACCAGCCAGGTGGGCTCCAGCTCGCCGCCCCGCCCGCAGACCACGTCGCCGCGCCCGAGCTCCCGCCAGCGGACCCCCGCGAGCGCCAGGGCCACGCGCTGGCCGGCGTCCGCGCGCTCGACCGGCCGGTCGTGCACCTGCACCGACCGTACGCGCGCCTCGAGGCCGCTCGGAAGCACGCGGACCACGTCGCCGGCCGCGACCGCGCCCGACCACAGCGTGCCCGTCACGACGGTGCCGATGCCGCGCAGCGTGAACGAGCGGTCCACGTGGAGCCGCGGCGGGCCGGCGTCGCCTGCCCGGCCGGGGAGCTCCTCCGCAACGCGACCGAGCCTGGCGAGCAGTTCGTCGAGGCCGGTTCGCTCGAGTGCCGACACCGGCACCACCTCGGCGTCGGGGACGAGCCCGGCGGCCTCGGCGGAGGCGGGCGCGGGGTCGGCTAAATCCGCGTTCGTGATCGCCACCACCCCGCGCTCGACTCCGCGCTGGCGCAGCACCGCCACGTGCTCGCGAGTCTGGGGCATCACCCCGTCGTCCGCGGCGACGCAGAGGAGGAACAGGTCGATGCCGGAGGCGCCGGCCACCATCGTGCGCACGAAGCGCTCGTGTCCGGGCACGTCGACGACCGACAGCCGGCGCCCGTCTGGCAGCTCGAGCGGCGCGTAGCCGAGCTCGATCGAGATGCCACGCTCGTGCTCCTGCGCCAGCCTGTCAGTGTCGCGGCCTGTAAGCGCGCGGACCAGAGCGGTCTTGCCGTGGTCGATGTGCCCGGCGGTGCCGAGCGTGAGCGGCGGCGCGCTCAAGGCCGAATGGCGGCCGCCACGGCCCGCGCGGTCTCGCCCGCCTCCATGTCGTCCAGCGTCCGCGGATCCAGGAGCAGCCAGCCCTCCCGTGCGCGCCCGACGACGGGCGGCTCCCCATCCCGCAGCCGCCGCGCGAGCTCATCGAAACCGACCTCGCCGGGATCCACCGCGCAGACCGGTCCCTCCAGCTCCAGCAGGGGGAGCGCGCCGCCCCCCACCTTGGCCGTGGCGCGCAGGATCCGTGCCTCGGCGCCCGCCTCCGCGAGGTGCTCGCGCATCAGCTCGGCCCGCGCCTGGAGCTCATCCTCGCCGGCGGCGAGCATTCGGAGCACCGGTATCGAATCCCTCGCCGCGCGGGGATCGCGGTAGGCGCGCAGGGTCGCCTCGAGCGCGGCCAGCGACAGCTTGTCGATGCGCATGGCGCGAGCCAGCGGATGCGACCGGCAGCGGTCCACCGCCACTCGCGTGCCGGCCATGAGCCCCGCCTGGGGACCACCGAGCAGCTTGTCGCCCGAGCAGCAGACGACGGCGCAGCCGGCCCCGACCGAGCGGCGCACGGGAGGCTCGTCGGCTAGCTCGGGGACGCCCTCGGCGAGCGCGCCGGAGCCCACGTCGTCGATGACCGGAGGACCGAGCCCGCAGAGGTCTTCGATCGCCACCTCCTGCGTGAAGCCCACGGTTCGGAAGTTGGACTGGTGGGCGCGCAGGATCGCGCCGGTGTCGGGGCCGAGGGCCCGCTCGTAGTCGGCGAGCCGCGTGCGGTTGGTGGTCCCCACCTCGACGAGCCTGGCCCCCGACTGGGCCGCGACCTCCGGGATCCGGAACGAGCCGCCGATCTCCACGAGCTGGCCGCGCGAGACGACGAGGTCGCGACCACCGGCGAGCGCCGCGGCGGCGAGCAGCACGGCGGCGGCGCAGTTGTTCACCACCAGGGCCGCCTCGGCGCCCGTGAGCTCGCGCACCAGCCCCTCGACGTGCTCCTGCCGCGAGCCACGGCGGCCCTCCTCGAGGTCGTACTCCAGGGTCGAATAGCCGGTTCCCACCCGGGCGGCGGCCGCCACCGCCTCGCCGGACAACGGCGCGCGCCCGAGGTTCGTGTGGACGATGACGCCGGTCGCGTTGAGCACGGGTCGCAGGCTCGGGCGGGCGGCTTCCTCGGCCAAGCCGCGGGCGTGCTCCTCGAGATCGCGGGGCGCAGGCTCGCCGCTCGCGATCCGCTCGCGCGCATCCGCGACCGCCCTGCGGGCGGCCAGCACGGCGAGCGGCTTCGGCACGTCCTCGAGCCGCGCGGCGAGCTTCTCGACCGAGGGCAGCTCCCTCAGCCGCTCAGTCTCGGGGCGGCTCTGTCCCCTCGACCCAGCGCTCATCTTCCTTCTTCCAGATGGGGGCCTCGGCCTTCACGCGGTCGATGATCTCGCGAGCGCCGGCGAATGCCTCGCCGCGATGGGGCGCCGACACCGCCACGCACACGCTCGGCTCGGACAGCGGCACCGTGCCCACGCGGTGCTCGACCGCCGCCGCGCAGAGCCCGTGCCGGTCGGCCGCCTCGCGCGCGATCCCGGCAATCCGTTCCTCGGCCATCTCGACGTACGCCTCGTAGTCGAGCCGCTCGACCTGACGGGTCACGCCCTGGAACGTCACCACGGCGCCCGCGCGTGGATCGCGAACCCGAGCCGCCACCCCGTCCAGCGAGAGCGGTTCTTCCGTCACCCGAACCCGGGGCCGCGCCTCCACGGCTCCGCCGCTCACCGGGGGGATGAGGGCCAGCTCGTCGCCGGGGCCGAGCACCGCGTCCTCCTCGGCGTACTCGCGGTTGACCGCCATTACGAGCGGCAGCCCCTCGGCCAGGCCATCCAGCTCCGAGACGGCATCCCGCACCCGGGCGCCCTCCGGCAGCTCGACCGTCAGCTCGGATGCGCCGGCGCGCTCGCGGAGGACGGCGAACAGGCGGACGGTGACCTCCACGAAGGAGATGCTACGCCGCCCTATCCTTCCGACCCATAGCCACCAAGCCCGAGCACAAGCCGAGCATCGCCCCGATAGTCGGACCCGACGACCCTCGTCGCTTCACCGACTCGGGCATCGAGGTCCAGACGGTCTACGACGACGAAGACGTCGCGCCCGCGCTCGAGGAGCGGCTGGGCGAGCCCGGCGGCTACCCGTTCACACGCGGCATCCATCCCGACATGTACCGCTCGCGCAAGTGGACCATGCGGCAGTACGCGGGATATGCGACCGCGAAAGAGACCAACGAGCGCTTCCGCTACCTGATCGAACACGGCTCCACCGGCCTGTCGATGGCGTTCGATCTCCCCACCCAGCTGGGCCGCGACTCCGACGATCCCCTATGCGCCGGCGAGGTGGGCCGCACCGGAGTGGCGATCGACTCGATCGACGACATGCGCCGGGTGTTCGACCAGATCCCGCTCTCAGAGGTCTCCACCTCGATGACCATCAACGCCCCGGCCGCGGGGCTGTTGCTGCTCTACGAGCTCGTCGGCGAGGAGCAGGGGGTCCCGTCGGAGGAGCTGCGAGGCACCACCCAGAACGACATCCTCAAGGAGTACATCGCGCGCGGGAACTTCATCTACCCACCCAAGCCCGCGATGCGCCTGACAACGGACCTGTTCGCCTACTGCCACGAGCGCGTTCCGAAGTGGAACACGATCTCGATATCGGGCTACCACATGCGCGAGAAGGGCTGCTCGGCGGTCCAGGAGGTCGGGTTCACGCTCGCCAACGCCATCGCGTACGTGCAGGCCGCGCTCGACGCCGGGCTGGAGGTCGACGAGTTCGGGCCGCGGCTGGCGTTCTTCTTCAACGGGCACAACAACGTCTTCCAGGAGGTCGCGAAGTTCCGGGCCGCCCGCAGGATGTGGGCGCGGATCATGAAGGAGCGCTTCGGCGCCCAGGACGAGCGCTCGATGAAGATCCGCTTCCACACCCAGACTGGCGGTGTCACGCTCGCGGCTCAGCAGCCGGAGAACAACATCGTGCGAGTGGCGCTCCAGGGCTTCGCGGCGGTATGCGGCGGCACCCAGTCGCTCCACACGAATGGCTTCGACGAGGCGCTCGCGCTGCCCACCGAGCGCGCCGCGCGGATCGCCCTTCGCACCCAGCAGATCCTGGCCCACGAGTCGGGCGCCGCCGACAGCGTCGATCCTTTCGCGGGCTCCTATTTCGTCGAATCGCTAACCGACGAGATCGAGGAGGCGGCCCAGGCCCTGATCGACAAGGTCGAGGAGATGGGCGGCTCCGTCAATTGCGCCCCGTTCATCAGGGCCGAGGTCGAGGAGTCCGCGTGGGGCTACGAGCAGCGCTACAAGCAGAAGCAGGACATCGCCGTCGGCGTGAACGAGTACGTCACCGAGCAGATCGAGGACGTCGAGATTCTCAAGATCGACCCGACGACCGAGGAGAACCAGGTCGAGCGGCTGAAGGCCTTCAAGGAGGATCGCGACCAGCAGGCGGTGGACGCGCGGCTCGAGGACCTGCGTCAGGTGGCGAAGGGCGAGGGAAATCTGCTCCACCCGATCCGCGCGGCGCTCAAGGAGCGGGCCACGCTAGGTGAGGTTTGCGGCGTCATGCGGGAGGAGTTCGGCGAGTACTCCGAGGCTTGACGCGGCGTCCACGGCGCGCCGGGTCCTCGGCGAAACCATTTGCGTCTCGAGGCCCTCCTGGGGGATCGGCGGCTAGCCGAGCCCGGCAGCACGTAACCGAGTCGCGGCGCCGCCGAGGATCGGCTCGATGCAACGCGACGACCTGCCGGGAGGAGTCGGGGGGCGTCGAGCGAAATCGGTGGGCGATGCCGGACTTCGTCGCGGAGCGAAGGCTCGTCAAGTCGCCCCCCGAGTTGTGGGCGGAGCTGAGCGAGCCCGAGCGCCTGGCCAAGCACCTGGGGGCGTTCGGCGAGATTCGCATCACCAAGGTGGAGCCCGAGAGCTCGGTCGACTGGGAGGGCGAGCACGCGAGTGGGAGCGTGTGGATCGATCCCTCCGGTTGGGGCACGAAGGTCAGACTGAAGGCGATGCTCCCGGAGCCGCCGGCCGGGGAGCCGGCCCCGGCGGAGCCCGTTACGGAGACGGCCGCGGCGCCACCAGCCCCGAAGCCGCCCGGCGTGGAGCCCGAAGCGGAGCCGGCGCCGGAGCCCGAAGCCGAGCCGGCCCCGGAGGCCGTAGCCGAGCCGGCCCCCCGGCCCCAGAACGAGCCGGCTCCGGTCGAGCAGGCCTCGCCCGAGGCTCCGGAGGCCAATCCGGGTCCTCCCGGCCGCCCGTCTCGGCGCGGCCTCTTCGCCCGCTGGATCCGCGCCTACCGGGGCCGCCGGGACGCCGCTCCCCAACGCGACCCGGAGCCGGATCCGAAACCAGCTCTCGCCGATCCGGAGCCCGCGCCGGTCGAGGTGGATCCCGACCCGGCCGAGCCGGCGCCAGCACCTGTCGCAGAGGAGCCGGTCCCGTCAGAACCCGAATCGACGCCCGAACCGGACTCCGAACCGAAGTCGGAGCCGACGCCCGAGGCCGAGGCCGAGTCTGAGCCCGAGGCCGAGCCCTCCGGTATCGACCCCGAGACCGCCCAGGTGGTGCTCGACGAGGTGCTCGACAACCTGGGCGCCGCCCACCACCGCCCGTTCTCACGCGCCTGATTCCTGGAGCCGCACGTACCGTGCCGCCTGGCACCGCCAGGATGGGCGCCGCCGCCGACCGCGCCGACCGCCAGCACGACGCGGCCGCCCGGGCGGCAGCGTAAGCTCCGCCGACCCATGCGACAGAGGTCCCCAGAGACCTTCGACGAGAAGCTCGCCCAGCTTCAGGAGCTACGCGAAGCCGCGATCCACTCCGCGTCCGAGGCCGCGGTCGAGAAGCAGCACGCCAAGGGGAAGCTCACGGCTCGCGAGCGGATCGAGAGGCTCGTGGACCCTGGCTCGTTCGAGGAGCTCGACACGTTCATGAGGCATCGGACGTTCGATTTCGACATGCAGAAGAACCGGCCCTGGGGCGACGCCGTCGTCACCGGGCACGGGCTGATCGACGGTCGGCCCGTCTGCGTCTTCTCCCAGGACTTCACGGTCTTCGGCGGCTCGCTTGGCGAGGTGATGGCGGAGAAGATGTGCAAGATCATGGACCTGGCGGCCAAGATCGGCTGCCCGGTCATCGGGATCAACGACTCAGGCGGGGCGCGGATCCAGGAAGGCGTCGTCTCGCTGGGCGCCTACGGCGACGTTTTCGTGCGCAATGTCCAGTGCTCGGGGGTCATCCCGCAGATCTCGCTGATCATGGGCCCCTGCGCGGGCGGCGCCGTCTATTCCCCGGCCATGACCGACTTCATCTTCATGGTCAAGGAGACCTCCCACATGTTCATCACCGGCCCCGACGTGATCAAGACGGTCACCGGGGAGGAGGTCGGCTTCGAGGAGCTGGGCGGCGCGATGACTCACAACACCAGGTCGGGAGTTGCCCACTTCGCCGCGGACGACGAGGAGAGCTGCCTGGAGGACGCCCGCTACCTGATGTCGTTCCTCCCGCAGAACAACCTCGAGCAGCCGCCGCGGATGGACACGGGGGACGACCCGG
>JBKPHP010000266.1:0-7559 GCA_046729895.1 Actinomycetota bacterium | reverse complement strand
GTCGAGGCGGCGGGGCGCGAGTACCTCGCCCTCGACCTCGGCAACGGTCTGGGCGGCGGGATCGTCGAGTGCGGCACCGAGCGCGCGCTGTGGCTGCCCTACGTCTCCGTGCCGGAAATCCGGACGGCGACCGAGCGCGCTGAGCGCCTCGGGGCCCGCGTCTTGCTCGAGCCCCGCGAAGGCCCGGCCGGCTGGCGCAGCGTGGCGGCCGCGCCCGACGGCGGCGAGATCGCCTTCTGGCAGTCGAAGCGGTGGGCGCTGGGCAGCTAGGTCGCGTCCTCCGAACCGCAGCCGACACCGCGAACGGTGAGGACGAGCGCCCGAATTCTCCGGATCTCGCTCGACCTCCTGCTCAGGAAGAAGAACCTCGATCAGTCAGGGCAGTTATAGGATCGTCACGATACTATCGTTGGAATAGTACAGAGCAGCGGACAGTCGAACGACCGCGGGGGCCCCGATGCGATGAGCCGGGCCCAGGGCAAACCGCTGATTCTGGTCGCTCTTCTCCTCGCCGCGTTCGCGATCAACCTCGACACGACGATCGTCAACGTCGCGCTGCCGACGCTGGTACGCGAGCTCCATGCCTCGACGACGCAGCTCGAGTGGATCGTCGATGCGTACAACTTGATGTTCGCGGCCTTCGTGCTCGCGGCGGGAAACCTCGGCGACCGAGTCGGGCGCAAGAGGGTGCTGATCGCCGGGCTGGTCGTCTTCGGCGGCGCCAGCTTCGCCGGCGGACTGGGCAGCAGCCCGGGTGAGCTGATCGCGGCTCGCGCGGTGATGGGCCTGGGGGCGGCGCTAATCTTCCCGGCCACGCTCTCCCTGCTGACGAACGTCTTCACTGAGCGGCGCGAGCGCGCCCGCGCGATCGGCCTCTGGGGTGCGAGCACCGGGGTCGGCATCGCGGTGGGGCCGATCGTCGGCGGCTGGCTGCTCGAGCATTTCTCCTGGCAGAGCGTCTTCTTCGCGCTCGTTCCCATGGCGGCGCTCGCGGTCGTGCTCGTGGGCATGGCCGTTCCGACCTCGCGGGATCCCCAGGCGCCTCCCGCGGATCGGCCCGGACTACTCCTCTCGACCGCCGCCATGGCCCTCCTGATCTACACGATCATCGAGGCGCCGAACCGCGGCTGGTCCGCCGGACTCAGCGTCGCTGGCTTCGCGCTGGCGGCAGTTCTGCTCGCCGTCTTTATCGCCTGGGAACGCCGGGTGCGCGTCCCGATGCTCGATATCCGGCTGTTCAGGAACCTCAGATTCAGCGCAGCGAGTGCCGCCGTGACGATCACATTCTTCTCCCTGATGGGGTTCATCTTCGTGATCACCCTCTACTTCCAGTTCCTGAAGGGCTACGGGCCGCTGTCGACTGGCGTGAGGCTCCTGCCGGTGGCGACCTTGACCGGGATCACCGCCGTGCTCGGCACCAGGCTGGCGGTGCGAAGCGGGACCAAGCTGGTGGTCGCCGGTGGACTGGTCTGCCTCGCGGTCGGGCTTGCCTGGGCCTCGACCGCATCCACAAGCACCAGTTACGTGACGATCGCGGCACAGATGGTCTTCATCGGCTCCGGCATCGGCCTGACCAGCGCGCCGGCGACGGAGTCGATCATGGGCGCCGTGCCCGCGGCGAAGGCGGGCGTCGGCTCGGCCGTGAACGACGCGACCCGGATCTTGGGCGGGACGCTCGGCGTCGCGGTCATCGGCAGCATCTACGCGTCGCTGTACGCCAGCCGGCTCACGGCGTCGCTGCCCGTCCAGCTTCCGGCGCCGATTGCGGACAGCGCCCACCGCTCGGTCGGAACGGCCTTCGGCGCGGCTGCCAGGCTCGAGGCACTTGGCCACCACCGCCTCGCCCAGGGCCTCCACGACACCGCATCCGGTGCCTTCTTCGACGGCCTTCAAAGCGCCGTCCTGGTCGCCGTCGGCATCGCGCTGGTCGGTGCGGTCATGGCCGCGATCCTGATCCCGAACCAGCCGCCACAGGCCGGGGCCGCCGAGGAACCGGAGATCACCGGACGGCGAGCTCAGCCCCAAACATCTTCGCGAACCTCCTGAGCTCGGGCCGAGATCCCTCGAGCCCGACATCGTCGGTCGGCAGCCGCCGGTTCTCCCGAGGCGAGGTGAGGAACGTCGCCCAGGCCGCCTGCGTCGCATTGACTGTGACGGCGGCGCTGTCCTCCGCGCCACGGGACAGCTCCCACCCGCCGCCCGTCGCTCGGAGGGTGTAGCTGTCCTCACCCGGGAAGCGCCAGACCCAGGCGAGGGCGTCGGGCGGCGGCGGGGAGTACCGGTTGAGCCAGACCTTGGTTCCGATCATCGTCGCGTCGGAGTGGACAGGCTCATCGGGCCGCGGAGCCTCCTTGGCATGCTCGATTCCCCACAGCGTGAGCTCGTCGATCGCGGCCTCCAGATCCAGGCCGGCATCGGTCAGCCGGTACCAGACCTCCTTCCCGGTCTCGGCTGGTTCGCGCTCGATCACCTCCGTCGCTTCGAGCCGACGCAGCCGATCCGTCAGCCTGGTCGGGGTGATCGGGTTCAGCGTCCGCTCCAGGTCGGTGAAGCGGCGCGGGCCCAACAGCAAATCGCGGACGATCAGCAGAGACCAGCGATCACCGATGACCTCAAGCGCCCGCGCCCCCATGCAAAAGTGCCGGTAGATGCGATCTGGTTCGTTTGGGCGGCCCATACCTACCGACTCGAGACTATCGATGCGATAGGCATATGAGAGGCAGCTCGAAATCCGCCCGACCGTGCGCGATTGCTTGCCGGGCCGCTCCAACAGTCAAGGGATTGCGACCGCAGCGATATCTCCGAACTGGGCCGCCTCCGCGGTGGTCCCCGCGCTGACGCTCTCTCAGATGGAGGCGACGATACGGTCGAGGGGGTCCGGCCCGCGCGAGTTGCTGACCATCACCTCACGACCCGCAGCGACGAACCGCACCGTGAGCGCATGCCCGATGTGCCCCACGCCGATGTCCCGATCTTCACCGGTGAAGCTCGGCTGAGCCGCAGGGGACAGTCGCGTGGATCGTCGTACCCTCGCCATGGCGGCTGTCCACGACGAACGTCCCTCCGAGCGCGCCGATCCTGTCGCATCCCAATTCCGGATACTGGCCGAGCGAGGCCGCCTGCGACTGGACGATCCCCAGCTGGCGGCACAGCACTTCAACTGGCTGGTCCTCTCGATCCCGCTCAACCAGGCGATGTTCAGCATCGACCTGGACTTCGGCCCGGCCGAGCTGGACCGCTACGCCGACGAGGCGATCCGCATCTTCCTCGCCGCCTACGGCCAGACCTGACCCCCAAGGCTCGATTATCCCGGCTCCTCGCCCACGCCGGGCGCGACCTTCGCGAGGGCCCGGCCGGCTGGCACAGCGTGGTGGCCGCGCCCGACGGCGGCGAGATCGCCTTCTGGCAGTCGAAGGGGTGGGCCCGGGCCGCTAGGTCGCGTCCTCCGCGAACCGGTAGCCGACCCGGCGAACGTGGCGGCCGAGCACCCGAGCTCGCGGGCCCCCATGCAGAAGTGCCGGTAGGTGCGATCGGGGTTCATGCGCTGGGACCCCAAGTAGCGGCGAGGGTGCAGCGGGTCTGAGGTGCGGATCGTGCCGAAGGAGCCGCCACCAGACCGTCGAACCCGGGTCCGTGAGCCCGAACCGGCTCGAGGCATTCTCCGACGGGGTCTTCGCGATCGCGATCACCCTGCTCGTCCTCGAAATCCACGTTCCCGATCCGGAATCCACCGCGAGCCTCGCCGACGCGCTCGCGGAGCAGTGGCCAAGCTACGCCGCCTACGTCGTCAGCTTTCTGACGATCGGGATCATCTGGATCAACCACCACGTGATGATCCGCCGCCTGCGGGCGATCGATCACGGGATCATGGTCTGGAACCTGCTGCTGCTGCTCTCGGTCGGTGTGCTGCCGTTCACCACGGCGCTACTGGCCGCGTATCTACGAGAGGGCCAGGGCTCGGAGCTCGCCGCAGCGGTCTACGGCGGCTCGCTCCTCGCGATGTCACTGATCTTCGCGGCCACCAACAGGCACATCCTGTTCGCCAAGGCGGTGCTGTTGAGCGAGGACCTCGGCGCCGCGCAGCGACGGACGATCCTCGCCCGAGGCGTGGCCGGGCTCGTGCCCTATCTGGTCGCGACCGTGCTCGCCCCGGTCTCGTCTTACCTGACGCTCGGCATGTGCGCGGCGGTCGCCGCGTTCTACGCGCTGCCGATCGCAAGCGCTGCCGACGAGACCGTCACTCCGCCCGGAGCGCGCGGCTCGCCGAGCTGAGAGCACCGCGATGTTGAGGGCCCGCCCTGCGTCACCTAGCCGTCGCGAGCCGGTTTGAGGTTCGCGCCCGGGCGGGGTTGGGCCCCTTCGACGTGGACGTCGGGGAGCCATCGGAGCCATCGGGGTAGGTACCAGTTGCGCTCGCCGAGCAGCTCCATGGCCGCCGGGACCAGCACCAGGCGGACCAGGGTGGCGTCGAGCAGCAGGGCGATGGCGACGCCAAATCCCATCTGCTGGAACATGACCAGGTCGCCGCGGGCGAAGCCGCTGAAGACCGCGATGATGATCAGGGCGGCGCCGGTGATGATGCGGCCGGTCGAGCCGACGCCGTGGGCGATGGCGTCGCTGTTGTCGGCCGTCTGGCGAAAGCGCTCGCGGATGCGGCTGAGCAGGAAGACGTGGTAGTCCATCGACAGCCCGAACAGGACCGCGAACAGGAACAGCGGCACCCACGATTCGATCGTGTCGACCTGCCGGAAGCCGAGCAGCTCGTTCCCGACCCCCTCCTGGAAGACCAGGACGAGCAGCCCGTAGGCGGCGCCGACGGACAGGAGATTCACCGCGATCGCCTTGGCCGCGACGACGAGCGAGCGGAAGGCGATCGTCAGTAGCACGAAGCTGAGCCCGAGCACGAACGAAAAGACGATCGGAAGCCAGTGGGTCATCGTGTCCGATTCATCGATCGACTCGGCCGTGTCGCCGGTCACGAGCACCTCGACCCCGGGGTCAGGGAAGGCGCGGGGAACGTCCTCGCTGCGCACCTCTCGTACCGTGTCGACGGCGTCGTCGCCGTGCGAATCACCACGGATGGGGACGGTCAGGATCGTGAGGTGACCGGCTTGGTTGGTCTCCACCCGCGGGCGGCCGAGGAGATCCTCGCTCGCCAGCCGCTCCCTGACACGATCGATCCCGGACTGGACCGTCCGCGAGTCCGGGTCGCCATCGACCACGATCTCCACCGGCTCGGTTGTCTCGCCGGGAAACTCGGCGTTCAAGGCCAGGTATCCCTGCTTGGCGGGCAGCCGATCCGGAAGCGTGCTCACGCCGGCCTCGCCCGATCGCAAGCCAAGCACGGGCACGGCCATGGCGAGCAGGATCGCGGTGGCGAGCACGAGGCTGGTGAGCGGCCGCCTGATCACCGCTCGGACCGTCCGAGACCAAAACGGGCTCTCCTCGCGGCCAGCGCTTCGTCCGAACACCGGGATCCGGAGGGCGTTGACGCGATCCCCCAGCAGGCTCAGGAGCGCCGGGAGAAGCGTCAGCGCGGCGACGACCGAGACCAGCGCGGCCGCGATCGCGCCGGTGGCGAGGCTTCGCATGATCGTGTGCGGCACGAGCAATAGGCCGACCATGGCGAGCGTGAAGGCGACGCCGCTGAACAGCACCGCCCGGCTGGCCGTAGCGCCGACGGCGGCGATCGCAGCCGCCCCCTCCCGCCCGCGTAGGCGTTCCTC
Source organism: Actinomycetota bacterium (assembly GCA_046729895.1). GTDB lineage: Bacteria > Actinomycetota > Thermoleophilia > Solirubrobacterales > Thermoleophilaceae > DASXBA01. The sequence goes on along the minus strand of JBKPHP010000266.1, from coordinate 1,833 downwards.
GCGAGAGCGGGACAGCACGAACAGCGAGTAGTCGATCCCGAGCGCCAGCCCCATCCCGGTCAGCATGTTCGTGGCGAAGACAGACAGCGGAAAGGCCTGCCCGACGAGCGCCAGGAGCGCCAGGGCGATCGTGATCGAGACGATCGCCAGGAGCATTGGGATGAGCCCGGCCACGACCGAGCCGAAGACGATCAAGAGCACCACCAGCGCAGCCGGCAGTCCGAACCCCAGCTCGCCGTTGCGCAGGTCGTCGCCCGCCAGTGTCGAGAAGTCGGCGTCGAGGGTGAACTCGCCCGTGATGGCGACGTCGAATCCCTGCCGACCGTCCACGCTACGCACGGCATCGACGACGCCCTCGATGTCGTCGTCGGCATCGCGGCCGAGGGCCACGAGCATCCCCGTGGCATCACGATCCCGCGACACCAATCGCCGCTCGCCCGTGTCGTAGAAGGTTGTGACTTCGGTCGCGCCCGCTCGTCGTAGCTCCGCCGCGATCGCGCGCACCCGCCGCTCGAACCTCGGCTCGTCGACCGTCGCCCCCGAGGACCGAACGACGACCACCTCGGTGGCGTCCCGCCCGTGCCGATCGTCCGCAAAGCGCTGCGACGACAGCCGGTCGGCCCGCCTCGACTCCGTGTTGCTCGTGACCTCCTCCTCGCCGGACAGGGCGTCACCCAGAAACGCCGCGGTCAGCGCAATGGCAGCCAGCAGCGCCAACGCCCAGCCCGCCACCGTCAGCCACGGCCGGCGGCTGCTCCACACCGCCATCCGTTCGGTCATCTAGCCCGGCTCGGTCGATCTTCCGCCGTCGCGGGCCCGGCCAAGAGGCCGGTTATCGTGCGCCCCGGGTCGCAGACGTCCGCGAGTGTCGCGGGGATCGGAAGGTTGCGGTGGTGCTGCATGGCGCCCTCTCGATCGGTAACGGGATTATGAGCGCGATGAAGGAGTTGTGCGGTGTCCCCGGTCTTGGACGCGGTTCACCGTTCGAGCAACCGCAGTCCGACGTCGCGCGGCTCCGCGCCCGCGTAGGCGAGGTTCACCAGGAGCATCATCGCCGGCTCTACGTAGCGGGCGATCGTGATCGAGCCGGCATCGATGGGATCCGCGCCGAGGTCCCGCACCAGCTCCTCGATGACTGCCTTGGCCTCGCGATCGTCCCCGCAGACGAAGACGCTCGGCGGGAGGTCGCGGTCGTATGCGAGCGAGGGGGCCGCGATCGCGCTGGCAAACGGCGGGATGGCGGCAACGACGCGCGCCCCGCGCGCCCGGCGCGCCACCTGCTCGGCGGCGGAGTCGTCGAAGCCGACGGCCAGCCCCGAGGAGTCCGAATTCAGGGCGTTGACGCACGACCAGAGCACGCGCCCGCCGAGGTCGCCGGCCTCGGAGAGGGCGCGATCGATGGCGGCGAAGGGGACGGCGAGGATCACCGTCTCGGCGAACTCGACGGCGTCGGAGTTCGAGCTGGCTGCACCGGTGCCGTATCTGATGGTGTGCCCGGCCTGGCCGAGGCGCTCGCCGAGCGCCGTGCCGAGGCGGCCGCCACCGATGATCCCGAGGTTCATGTTTTCGTCTCCTGCGGATACAGCCACCGTCGAAGCAGCCGGGTCACGCGGGGCATTACCACCCACGTCATCAGGGGGACCGTGAGGGCGGTCGTGATCCCCAGCCTCGCCGCCAGCGGCATGTCCTCGAGCAGCGGGCCGGTTAGGGCGACGATGGCGGTGATCAGCGGAAAGATCGTGATCCAGGTGAGCAGCGCCATCTTGTAGGGCGGCGGCGGAGGCGCACCGGTCTCGGCCGGCAACGTGAACCAGCTCTCCAGGCCGGTGAGGA
>JBKPHP010000265.1:0-3141 GCA_046729895.1 Actinomycetota bacterium | reverse complement strand
CTCCGACCCCGGGCTCGGGTGGGGCGACGGCCGCTCCGCCTGGCGCGGCGGCGGGCGGCGGCACTGGCGCCCCGGGCGCCGCGGAGGGCGCCCGCCTCAACAATCAGGGGTTCCGCCTGATGCGCGAGGGGCGCTACGCCGAGGCCGTGTCCGTCCTGCGGCGGGCGGTGGCCGCGTTCCCCACTGGCACGACCGATCTCGACTATGCCTACGCCCTCTACAACCTCGGGCGCTCCTTGCGGCTATCCGGGCGGCCGCGCGAGGCCATTCCGGTCCTCGAGCGCCGCCTCCGGATCCCGAACCAGACCGCGCTCGTCCGTCGCGAGCTCGACGCGGCACGTCGGGCCGCCGCCCATGGATAGTGGGCGGTGGGCGCCCCGCGCCCGACGGGCTCCCCTCGCGTAGCTTGCGTGCTAGTAGAGCAGGGGGCGCCAGGCCGGCTCAGCCGACCCCGACCGCAGCCTGCCTGCTGCGCTGGTCGAGACGCCGCAGCCCCAGCTCGTGGGCGATCTCGAAGGCCCGCTGGAGCTCCTCGAGCTCCGGCCTGCGGTTGATCTCCTCGTAGCGTTCGACCTTGCCCGCCGGGTAATACTGGCCCATCAGGTTGACGTACGTGCCGGGGCCGAGCTCCTCGGCCACGAATCGCAGGACTTCCTCGGTCTCGTCGAGCAGCCCCGGCATGACGAGATGACGCACGATCAGCCCTCGCCTCGCCAGCCCGCGCTCGTCCAGGACCAGCTCGCCGACCTGCCGGGTCATCTCCAGGACGTTGCGCATCGCGACCTCGGCGTACTCCCGCTTGCCGAGGTAGCGCCTCGTGGCTTCGGGACTCGCCAGCTTGAGGTCTGGCATGAACACGTCCACCACGCCATCCATCAACTCGAGGCTGTCGGAGCTGTCGTAGGCGCTGGTGTTGTAGACGATGGGCAGCCGCAGCCCGCCGTCGACGGCGAGCGGCAGCGCCTCGAGGATCTGGGGCACCACGTGCTCGGGCGTGACGAAGTTGATGTTGTGGCAGCCGATCGCCTGCAGCTCGAGCATCATGCCGGCGAGCCGCTCGGCCGAGGCCTCCTCCCCCTGCACCTTCCAGGAGACGTCGAAGTTCTGACAGTTCGCGACAGCAACGGCCGGAGCAACGTACGAGTGGGTCGGGTGCTCGACCTCGAGGTTGTAGACGTCGCCTTCGTACGGCTCCGCCTCCATCGAGTGGATCGGGACGAGATAGTGGCTACCGGCGTCCTTCCACTTCGTTCGCTCCGACAGTCCAACCGACCCGTCCGGCCGATGTTCGCCGGCGAAGCGAAACCTTCCGTTCTCGGCCTGAGCGCGCCGCGGTGCGGCACTGCTTGCAGAAAGGAGACTTCCGGCTCGAAGCTCCGACCGGAGCCGGCGCACATAGGCCGGGTGATATCCGAGGTCACTTGCGATCTCCCTCGAAGTCCGCGGCTTCGCGAGGGCGCGTTCGAGCGCATGCTCGTCGACTCTCCTTCGGGGAGCGCGAACCGGAGCCGAGACGTGGTCCGCGAGGAGCGCCTCGACTTCGACACTTGTCGCGGCCGTGCCGGCTGTCAGCTTTGGAACCACGAGGTAGTGGTCGCCGGTGAGCGAACCTGCGGGCACCTTGGCGACGCGGTCCGGATCTGAGCGGTGCGCCGCGAACACCTCATGATTCGGGGTCAGTCGGAGTGCCGGCGCATTCAACGGCCTGAGCCGAATCAGCTCGCCCCGGTACGGCCGCCGGAAGGTCTTGGAGACTTGGGCGAGCTCTCCCGTCCGCGTATAGACCCGCACACCAGCCGGCTTTCGCGCCGCGCCTTCTCCGAGCGCTACCTCGTGCGTCGACGCTTCGAAGATGTCGCCGATCGCCCGCGGACCTGCCGCCGTGGCAATTTGGGCATCCGGCGGTAGGCAAAAGACGCAGCGCAAATTGCAGCCGCTGAAGAAGATCGTCCCCGAGCCCTTCCAGCCGCGCAGACAGTTCTCCTCGCCGAAGTGCGGGAAGTGCGAGGCCACCATGGCCTGGCGTCCGATCCGGCACAGGCCGCGCTCGTCCGACAGCCGATCGACGGAGCACAGCCGCGGGCAGACGCGACAGGGCGAGCCGAGCAGCTCCAGTGCCCGCGCGGCCCGCCGCCCCAGTTCACCCGAGCGCTGGAGGGAGACGTACGGCGGCTCCGCCACGGGCTCAATGTAGCGCTGGATGCAGCCGAGTCAGGCCGACGCCCGCGCGCGGTACCCGCTGAAGTCCGGTGGACGCTTCTCGGCGAACGCCTGCACACCCTCATTCGCCTCGTCCGACTCCACAAACAACCCGAGACCCGAGAAGGCGAGCTGTCCGACGCCGACCAGGTGCTCGGTGTCGGCGTTGAACGACTGCTTGACGAATCGCAGCGCCGTGGGCGAGAGGGCGAGGATCTCGTCGGCCCAGCGCCGGACCTCCGCTCGCAACTCCCCGGCCGGCACCACCCGGTTCACCAAACCCCAGCGCTCCGCCGTCTCGGCGTGGTACTGGCGGCAGAGCATCCAGATCTCGCGCGCCCGCTTCTCCCCCACTACCCGCGCCAGGTACGCGGTGCCGAACCCGGCGTCGAAGGAGCCCACCCGGGGCCCGGTCCGGCCGAACACGGCGCTGTCGGCGGCGATGGTCAGATCGCAGAGCACCTGCAGCACGTGCCCGCCGCCGACCGCGTAGCCGTTCACGGCCGCGATCACCGGCTTGGGGATCTCCCGGATCAGGCGGTGCAGATACTCGACCTCGAACAACCCCGACTCGGACGGGCCATAGTCGCCGGTCTCGGCGCGCTGCTTCTGGTCGCCGCCGGTCGAGAAGGCGCGATCGCCGGCGCCGGTCAGGCAAACCACTCCCACCTCGTGGCTCGCCCAGGCGCGCTTGAAGCAGGCGATCAGCTCGTCGACGGTGCGTGCCCGGAAGGCGTTCATGCGCTCCGGTCGATCGATCGTGATCGTCGCGAGGCCCTCCTCGACCTGGTAGCGGACGTCGGTCAGCTCTTCCATCGCGGGCTCCTCTCTCACGTGGCGCGAGCACGCTATGCGAACATCGCCCGCCGATGAACGAGCGCGTGGCGCTGGTGACAGGCGGGGCCGGGGGCATCGGCCGGGCCATCTGCCTCGACCTGGCCG
>JBKPHP010000264.1:0-16336 GCA_046729895.1 Actinomycetota bacterium | reverse complement strand
GGCTGAGCCCACCGGATCCAGGATCGCGCCGATGCCGCACACGGGCAGGAATGGTCGCAGGAGGGTCCGCCGGGTCCTCTACTGGAGCAGCAGGACCACGATCAGCACGATCAGGCCGAGGACGACACCGGCGGCGCCGATCGCCGCGACCGGCGGTATCCGGCGCCAGTAGCCCGGGTCGGCCATGTCGCGCGTGTGGTGGCCCTCCGGGGGCTCGCCCACCCAGTCGTCGTCGTCCCAGCCGGCCACGTTCTGCAACGTAGCGCTTCCGTCGCTATCGCTTCACATACGCGTCTGGAGTCGTGTGAGCCGTCGCCGGACCATGCCTCCCGTCAAAGACGAACGGAGGTCCCACATGCACCGCGCTTTCGGCTATGCCCACGCCCGCCTGCTCGGAGCGTTCGACACGCTCCGCGCCCGGACCGGCCAGGGCACCGTGGAGTACGTCGCGCTGATCCTGCTGGTCGCGCTGATCATGGCCGGCGTAGTGGCGGCCATGAAGGGCTTCAAGACCGACGAGGGCAAGGAGCTCGGCGACATCATCCTCGGCAAGATCAAGCAGGCGGTGAGGCGCGTGCAGTTCTGAGCGACGACGACGACGGGACGCCGTCGGGGCGGTCATTCCGCACCGGCTCCGCCGACCGCCGGCTGGCCGACCTGCCACAGCCCGTCGTCGTGCTCCTCATCGAGCCAGCGGCGCGCGTCCTGGCGGCCAAGCTCGATCAGAGCGCCCGCGAACTCCCCCTCGAAGAACAGGTAGCTAAGGAGCTCACCGTGGGCAGGGTCCCGCCCGCCGGCCACGAGCCGGCCGAGCAGCGCCACATTCGGCGACCGGAGCGCGCCGTGCGAGTCCGAGAAGTGCTCGCGGAAGACCCGCCTGGCGATCTTCCCGATGGCGTCGGGCTCCCGTGGGGCCACCAGCACGTAGGGCACCCGTCGCTTGCCGGCCAGCTCACCGGAGGGGTCGGAGGCGGCCACCACGAGCTCGTTGACCATCGCCAGCGTGCGGACGTCGTGGACGAGCGGATCGACCAGCACCGCCTGGATGAGCTGGGCGGCGCCCTCCAGCGCGTCGGGGCGGTCCTCTCCTGCGAGCTGTGGCGGCGCGCGGGCGACCGAGTTGAGCGCCACGACCACCACCCGGTCGGCGCCGAGGGTGAGGGCCGGCTTGATCGGCGTGTTGAGCCGGGTGCCGCCGTCGAAATACCAGCCCGCGGCGCGGTGGGGACGCTCCACGTGAACCGCCGGGAAGAACCCGGGGATCGCTGCCGAGGCCCGCGCATGCTCGTCTCCGAGAGCGGCTGCCACGTAGTCGATGCCGCGGATGGGGTCGTGGGCGGGCGGGCGGCCGCCGTCGTGGAAGACCACCGAGCGGCTGGTGAGCGAGGAGGTGCCGACCACCGCGGCCGCATCGAGGTGGCCGTCGACGACGTTGGCGTGCAGCCGCTCGAACGAGACCCGCTGCAGCAGCGTCTCGGCCAGCGGCGCGGGGTCGAGCAGCCCTGGGATCTCCGCCCCCGGCACGCCTGCCACCTCGCCGAGGTAGAGGAGTAGCCGCTCCAGGGTGCCGCGCGAGACCAGCGGGCGCACGACCTGCTCCCAGCGCAGCTCCCGCCAGATGGCCTCGCCATCGGCGGTGACGCTCGAGGCGGGCTCGTGTGCCCGCGACGCCGCATAGACGCCGTTGATCGCGCCGACGCTCGTGCCGACGATGATCCGCGGCCGCAGCCCCGCATCCTCCAGTGCCGGCAGGAGGACCGACAGGGCGCCGGCCTCGTAGGCGCCGCGTGCGCCGCCGCCGGCCAGGACGAGCGCCACGGTCTCTCGCGTCTGGTCCACGCGGCCAAACTCTGCCAGGGGCCCGCCGCCAGCTGTCAGCCGTGCCACCATGTTCGACCGTGGCGCGGCGAGACGCTGAGCTTCCGGTCGCCGTCTTCGACTCCGGCGTTGGCGGTCTGACGGTCCTGCACGAGTGCCTCGTGTCGCTTCCGCACGAGGACTTCGTCTACCTCGGCGATACCGCTCGGTTCCCCTACGGCGACCGCAGCGGGCAGCAGCTCGTCGGCTTCGCGCGCGAGCTCGCCGAGATCCTCCTCGCGGACGGTGCGAAGCTGCTGGTGGTGGCCTGCAACTCGGCCACCTCGGCGGCCCTGCCCGTACTCCGGCGGGAGCTCGGGGACAAGGTGCCGGTGGTTGGCGTTGTTCGGCCCGAGTCGCGCCTGGCCGCGGCCCATACCCACAACGGGAAGGTAGGGCTGCTCGCCACGCCGGCCACCGTTGCAAGTCGGGCCTACGAGCGAGCGCTGCGGATGGCGGCCCCCGAAGCCGAGCTGCACGCAGTGGCCAGCGCCGAGCTTGCCCCGCTGATCCAAGAGGGCGGGGAGGTCGACGAGCGCACCCTCGCCTGCGTGGAGAGCGCGTGCGGGCCGCTGAAGTCGGCCGGCGTGGACACCTTGATCCTGGGCTGCACCCACTACCCGCTCGTTCGCCCGGTGCTCCAGCGGGAGCTGGGGCGAAGCGTGACCATCGTGAGCTCCGGAGAGGCCATCGCGGGCGAGGTGGAGCGCGAGCTGCGCGCTGCCGATCTTCGGCGCGACGAGGGCCGGCGGGGTGTCTACCACTTCCTCGCCACCGGCGACCCCGAGGGCTTCCGCCGCCTTGGCACGCGTTTCCTTCAGTTGCCGATCGGCGAGGTCCGGCACGTCGACGTCGCGCTGGAGAGGCGGGCGGCGTGAGGAGCGACGGCCGCGCTCCGGAGGAGATGCGCGAGGTGGCGATCGAGCCCGGCTTCATGAGCACCGCAACCGGCTCGGCGCTGATCTCGATGGGCGGCACCCGCGTGATCTGCACCGCGTCGGTGGAGGACGAGGTACCGCGCTGGCTCGCGGGGGGCGGCCGCGGCTGGGTTACCGCGGAGTACGGGATGCTCCCCGCCTCGACGGGCGAGAGGAAGAAGCGGGACGTCGCTCGGGGTCGCCCTGACGGCCGGACGGTGGAGATCCAGCGGCTGATCGGGCGCTCCCTGCGCGGAGTGATCGACTTCGAGACGCTCGGCGAGCGCACGGTCTGGATCGACTGCGACGTCCTGGAAGCGGACGGCGGCACGCGCTGCGCGGCGATCACGGGCGGCTACGTGGCCCTGGAGCTGGCACTGCGGCGCCTCGTCTCCGAGGGCAGGCTCGAGCGGGCGCCGCTCACGAGCTCCGTGGCCGCGGTCTCCTGCGGAGTCGTGGAGGGCAATGCTCTGCTCGACCTCGACTACTCGGAGGACTCCGCCGCGGAGGTGGACGCAAACGTCGTCATGACCGGGGAGGGCGGGCTCGTGGAGGTCCAGGCCACCGCCGAGCGCACGCCGCTGTCGCGCGCCTCGCTCGACGAGCTCCTGGCACTGGCGGCGTCCGGGATCGAGCGCCTGCGCGCGGCGCAGGAGCAGGCGGTCGCGGCGACCGTGGGCTAGCCGGCCGGTGCACCTTGTCCTTGCCACACGCAACCCCCACAAGCTTCGGGAGCTCCAGGAGCTGCTGCGGCCGCACGAGCTCGAGCCCCTGCCGGCTGAGGTGGAGCTGCCACCCGAATCGGGCACGACCTTCGCCGCCAACGCCCTGAGTAAGGCCCGCGCGGCGGCGGGCGCCAGCGGCCGGCCAGCCGTTGCAGACGACTCGGGCATCGAGGCGGCCGCGCTGGGCGGGGCGCCCGGGGTGTGGTCCGCCCGCTACGCCGGGGAGCGGGCCACCGACGAGGAGAACCTGGCCAGGCTGCTGCGCGAGGTGCCGGACGATGGCGACCGGCGCGTGGCATACGTGTGCGCGCTGGCCTTCGTGGTGCCGGGCGGCGAAGAGCGGCTCGTCGAGGGGCGCTGCGAGGGCGTGCTCGCGCACGAGCCCCGCGGCGAGGGTGGCTTCGGCTACGACCCGGCGTTCGTGCCGGACGACTACGGCGACGGTCGCACCATGGCGGAGCTTGCCCCTGAGGAGAAGGACGCGATCAGCCACCGCGGCCGGGCCGCCCGGGCCCTTCTGGAGCGGATCCCGGAGCCCGGACTGCCGCGCCTCAGGAGGCCCAGATGAGCTCCCCGCGCACGAGGTTCGCCACGGCGGCCAGGACGCCTGCCCGCGCGGTGGGGCCGGCGGCCCAAGCGCCACCCAAGACACGCGCCGCGGCCGTGTCGATCGTCTCGAACTCGCTCCTGATCGGGCTCAAGCTCGCCGCGGGCGTGATCACCGGGTCGATCGCGATCATCACCGAAGCGGTCCATTCGAGCATCGACCTGATCGCGTCGGTGGTCGCCTTCTTCTCAGTCCGCAAGGCCGACGAGCCGGCGGACGAGTCGCACCCCTACGGCCACGAGAAGGTCGAGAACATGGCAGCCGCGATCGAGGGGATGCTGATCCTGCTCGGCGCGGCGATCATCGTCTACGAGTCGATTCACCGCCTCGTCCAGGGGGCGGAGGTCGACACCCTGGGGGTCGGCATTGCGGTCATCGGCCTCTCGGCCGCGACCAACCTGGCGGTGTCCGCATACCTCCAGCGGCGGGCCGCGGTTACCGAGTCCGCGGCACTCGAGGGCGACGCGGCCCACCTGCGCACCGACGCCTACACCTCGATAGGGGTGCTCGTCGCGCTCGTGCTCGTGCAGGTCACCGGCGCGCGCTGGATCGACCCGGCCACCGCGCTGGTGGTCGCGGCCGCGATCGTCGTCGCCGGGGTGCGGATCCTCAGCCGCACGTCGCGCGTGTTGGTGGACGAGGCCCTGCCCCCGGAAGAGCTCGACGCGGTCAGACGCGCGATCGAGGAGTACGGGGCTCCCGAGGTGATCGGGTTCCACAAGCTTCGCGCCCGCCGTGCGGGAAGCCGCCGTTACGTGGACCTGCACGTGCAGTTCCGCGGTGGCACGAGCCTCCGCCGCGCGCACGAGGTGGCCCACGAGCTGCAGGGCGAGATCCGCCGGCGCCTCCGTGGAGCCGACGTGCTGATCCACCTGGAGCCCGAGGAGTCCGTCAGGTGAGGTTGACCGCCGCCGCCGCGCCGACCGCCAGCAGCACGCCCGAGTAGCCGTAATAGCCGTTGAGGAGTAGGAGAACGGCGGCGATCAGGCAGATCCCGACCGTCACCAGCCACGAGATTCGCGACAGCGGCACGCCGCTATTCTGCCCACGGTGGAGGATCCCCAGCGCCCGAGCGACCGGCCCGCGGCCGGTGCGCTCGCGCCGGCGGATGTGCCCCAGCGCCTGGTCGAGCTCTCGGCCGACACGAGAGCCGCGCTTCTACTCGAGGCCCCCGGCGACAGCTCCGTCGCTGCCGGCTCGGCCGACGGGGAGGAGCTCGCGGAGGCGGCGCGCGAGCTCTTGCGAGCCGTGGACAAGGCGGCGGACGAGCCACCCTCGGAGCTCGAGGCCCAGGTGCTGGGCGGCTCGGTCTTCGCCGTCCGCGGCCCGCGCTGGACGCTCGTGGCGGTGGCCCGCCGTTCGGCGCTGGCATCGCTGATGCTCTACGACATGCGCGTCCTGCTGCGTGGCCTGCAGGAGGGGCCGTGAAGGAGCGCCGCAAGGGACCGATCGGACGGGCCACCGGGATCGCCGAAGGCGTCGCCGCGGCCGTGCGCCGCGCCCAGCGCGACCGCGCCCCGCGCGTGCTGCTCTACGACGAGCCCGGGATCTCGCGCATGCTGCGACCGGAGACGGCCGGCTACGACCTCGTGCTCGACGCCTGCGAGCGGCTGGTGCAGCTCGCAATGGGTACGGACCGGACAGAGGAGGCGACACGATGACGCTGCTCGATCCTGAGCTGGCCCAGCGGGTCCTGGAACGAGCGCTCTGTCGCGGGGGCGACTTCGCCGAGTTGTACGTGGAGGAGCGGACCGGCTTCGCGCTCAACCTTGACGACCGCCGGGTGGAGCGGCCGCAGGCGGGCCACGAGCTGGGCGCGTCGGTGCGGGTGGTGCAGGGCGACTCCAGCTACTTCGGCTACGTCGACGGCCTCGACGAGGCCGACCTCCTAAGGGTGGCCGACTCGGTCGCTGCGGCCCTGCGCGACGAGGCCCGGGCGCCGGAGACGATCGCTGGCGTCCAGCCGGCCGACGGCCACCCCGTGGGGCGGCGCCCGGAGGAGGTGGAGGCCGCCGCGAAGGCGGAGGTCCTGCGGGCGTGCGACGAGACAGCCCGAGGGACGGGGAGCGACGTCGTCCAGGCGCGCATCGCCTACTCCGAGGCCCGGCGCCGGGTGGAGGTCTTCGGCTCCGATGGGCGGGCCGCCGCCGACGATCGCACCCGGGTCCGACTCGGCGCCCAGGTGGTCGCCCGCCGAGCCGAGCGGGTCGAGACCGGCACCGACACGCTCGGCGGACACGTCGGCTGGGAGCTCCTCGAGGGGCGTCCGGAGGAGGTCGCGGAAAGCGCCGCCCGGAAGGCGCTGACGATGCTCGACGCGCGCGACGCCCCCACGGGGCGGCTCCCGGTCGTGGTCGGGAACGGCTTCGGCGGGGTGCTGCTGCACGAGGCGGTGGGCCACGGCCTCGAGGCTGACGCCGTCCAGAAGCGGGCGAGCGTCTACGCCGGCAAGCTCGGCGAGCAGCTCGCCGAGCCTTCAGTGGTCGCGTACGACGACGGCCGACGCGAGGGCGAGTGGGGGAGCGACGGCATCGACGACGAGGGTACGCCGACCCGCCGGACCACGGTCATCGAGGACGGCCGGCTCACCTCCTATCTGTACGACCTGCTGCGCGCGCGAAAGGACGGGGTCGAGTCGACGGGCAACGGCAGACGCGAGTCCTTCCGCTACTTGCCGATCCCGCGCATGACCAACACCTACTTCGGACCTGGTGAAGCCACGCGAGAGGATCTGATCGGCGACGTCCAGAGAGGGCTGTACGCGGTCTCGTTCGGGGGCGGTCAGGTGGAGCCGGCCACCGGCGACTTCGTCTTCGGCGTCTCGGAGGGGTATCTGATCGAAAACGGCGAGGTCACGTCTCCCGTGCGTGGCGCCACGCTGGTCGGCAACGGCCTCGAGGCCCTGCGGGCAGTGGACGGCATCGCGAGCGACCTCGAGATTGCCACGGGCTTTTGCGGCAAGGGCGGCCAGTCCGTGCCGGCAGGCGTAGGCCAGCCCCACGTCCGGATTCGCGAGCTGACGGTGGGGGGAACGGGTTCGTGAGCGGCGAGCTCGAGGCCACGGCCGGCCGGGCGGTGGAGGCCGCGCTGGGCGCAGGTGCCGGCGACGCCGAGGCCTGGGCGGAGGAGACGGTGAGCCGCCACGTCCGTGTCTACGAGGGTGACGTCGAGAGCCTGAGCGACGCCGGCGGCCGCGGACTCGGCCTGCGGGCGTTCGAGGACGGTCGAGTGGGCTACGCGTACGGCACCGACCTGAGCGACAGGGGTGTGGCCGAGCTCGCCCGAGCGGCCCGCGGGGCCGCCGAGGTGGCCGACCCCGACGAGCACGGCGGGCTGCCCGACGAGCCCGGAGCCACGCCGGTGGAAGGGCTCCACTCGCCGGCGCTCGCCGGCTGGTCGACCGAGCGCAAGGTCGAGCTGGCGCTGGCGGCGGAGCGGGCGGCGCGGGCCCGCCCGGGCGTGACGCAGGTGGAGACCGTGGTCTACTCGGACGCCGAGGCCCGCGTCGCGATGTCCAACTCCCGGGGGTTCACGGCCGGCTATCAGTCGACCCAGGCGTGGGCGTACGCGTCGGCGTTCGCCGGGGAGGGAGCGGACCTCATGACCGGGCTCGGAGTGGGGCTCGGCCGCGACCCGGAGAACCTCGACGCCGAGGCGATCGGGACGGAGGCCGCAGAACGGGCGCTCGCGCTCGTGGGCGCCCGGGCGCCCGAGACCCGCCGCTGCCCCGTCGTGCTCGACACCTTCGTGGCCGCCTCGTTCGTCGGTTTCATCGGAAGCATGCTCTCGGCGGAGGCGGTCCAGCGCGGCCGATCGCTCTTCGCCGACAAGGAGGGCGAGGAGGTCGCGGACGCCGCGTTTGCGCTCATCGACGACGGGACCGATCCCGAGGGGCCCGACAGCGCCCCGTTCGACGGCGAGGGCTCGCCCACCCGCCGGACTTCACTGATCGAGGAGGGTCGCCTCCTGACCTTCCTTTTCGACACTCGCACGGCCCGCAAGGCGGGCCGCGGCACGACCGGCAACGCCACCCGTGGCTCCTACCGCTCGCCCCCAACCGTCGGCACGACGAACCTGGTGCTCGCCGCCGGCGAGGCGACTCTCGATCGGCTCGTCGAGCAGGCCGGCGACGGCTTGCTGGTGACGGACGTGGCCGGGCTGCACTCGGGCGTCAACCCGGTATCCGGCACCTTCTCCGTGGGCGCCAGCGGCCGCCTGATCGAGGATGGCGAGCCGGGCACGCCTGTGCGCGAGCTGACAATCGCGAGCGACCTGGTGTCGATGCTGCGCGCCGTGCAAGCGGTGGGCTCGGAGGCGCGCTGGGTCCCGTTCGGAGGCAGCGTCAAGGCGGTGCCGCTCCTGATCGCCGAGATGTCCGTGTCCGGGGCGTAGCCGAGAACCCGCTCACGGGCCGTCCTCGGCTGGGGGCGGGGGTACGCGGTAGTTCGCCAGGATGCTGGGTCGAGGTCGTCGAGCAGGTCCTCGAGGGCGCGGCACATCACCTCGAAGCGCTCCCGCCCGATGGCCTTGGACGGGCCGCGCGCCTGTTTCGATGCACCTAGCTGGCCAAACCCCGAAACTTGCACCTTTCCGGCGCGTTTTGATGCCTGATGAGACTCACGGACGCTGCCAGCAGGGAGCACAGGTGAAGCGTGCCGTCGCCTTTGTCCTATCCATCGCCTTCTTGGCGACCCTCACGGCCATCGCTCAGGCGCACCACAAGCCCGGGCACCAGGGTGGCCCCGGGCACCAGGGCGGCCCGCAGAACCGCCTGACCATCGGCGCGAGTCCGAACCCGGTCGTCTACTTCCGCACGACCTCGATCTTCGGCAGGTACACGGCTCAGAACAACGCCGGCCAGACCATCGGGCTGCAGAGGGACCGCTGGCCCTTCGACGGCAACTGGGTGAACGTCGGCACAGACACGACTGATGCTCAGGGGGCCTATTCGTTCACCGCCAGGCCACCGGTGAATACCCGCTACCGAACGAGGCGTGTGGGGACGAATCTCTTCAGCGCGCCCGTGACCGTCGGAGTCCGGATCCGGGTCAGCCGCGCCGTCAGCGACCGGACGCCCGAGGTCGGTCAGCGGGTCCGCTTCCGGGGCCGGGCCTGCCCCCAGCACGACGGAGCGCTCGTCAGGATCCAGCGCTTCAACCGGACCACCGATCGCTGGCGGACGGTCCGCCGCACCTTCCTGCGCGACTACAACCCGGGGCCCGACACGCTCAACTGCTCGCGCTACCGGCGGACCTTCCGGGTCTTCCGTGACGGGACCTACCGCGTGCTGGTGATCTCGCCGCATGGTGACCACCTGAACGGCGTCAGCCGGAGGATCCGGCTTGACGCCCACAGCTAGCGGAACTCAACCGATTGGCGGGCTACGGCTCGGCACCCTAGGGCATCGGTGCCCTGCACCATCGTGATCTGCGAAACGAACGAGAACCCCGGGTCGTCGCACAGCGCGATCGCCTCGTCAATTTCGGCTGAGGTGACGAGTCCGGAGGCCAGCATCTGCTCGCGCAACTGAGTGAACGTCAGTCGCCACACCGTGCCGCCCGCCTCGCCGCCGCGCCACATCGCCGCGCGACCCTCACAGACCACGTCTGCGAGCCCGGCATCGGCCAGGTCGCCGGCAACCCGACGACCGTAGTGCGAGTCGAAGGTGTCTTGCGCGGCCAAGACGGCGTTGTGCGCCGCGACCACACGAGCGAAGACCTTCTGCGCCGCGGCGCCAACGCACGGGTCGGCAGCCACGGACGAGAAGTCCATCTCCTCGGCCAGTAGCCAGCCTCCCGGCTTGAGCGCAGCAGTCAGTCGTCGTAGAGCCGTCTGCCGCTCGCTCAGCCACGCCAGCAGCAGCCGGAGATGGACGAGGTCGAACTCCCCCCGCGGTAGGTCATCCTTGAGCACGTCGTGGACACGGATTT
Organism: Actinomycetota bacterium; assembly: GCA_046729895.1. GTDB lineage: Bacteria > Actinomycetota > Thermoleophilia > Solirubrobacterales > Thermoleophilaceae > DASXBA01. The sequence continues at coordinate 6,300 of JBKPHP010000264.1, read as the reverse complement.
CGAGGTTCGGCCGCGACAGCTCGCGCAGCACCGTCGTGTCCAGGTCGGTCGCGACCACCGCACCGCCTCAAGTGCTCGGAGCCGCTCCCTCTGCACCGCGCGGACGTTTTGGAAGGCGTATGTCGTCTCATCAGCGGCCGGCACACCGAGCCCTCGCTCCGCTGTGGCGTGACGCTATCGCCTTTGGCGCAGACCGTCTCACGGTCCGGGTCCGGCGCGGCCAGGGAGCGCTATCGCGAAGAGCAGTCGCTTGTGTGGTGCCCAACAGCGATGATGACGCTGAGATGTCGACGATCGAGCTGCGGATACGCAACCGTCCTCCGCCTGCTTGCTTCCGCCATCGTCTTGCAACAGGACCTCACTTGAGCGACTGGGGCACGATAGGACCGACGCGGCAAGCAATCGCGTAGAGCTCTCGGCGGCGGCTCTGGATACTCCCGCTTCGGTGTTGCGGCTCGTCACGATCCCGATCAGCCACTACTGCGAGAAGGCCCGCTGGGCTCTCGAGCGGGTGGGAATCCCCTATCGCGAGGAGCGCCACGTGCAAGGCATCCATCGGTTCGCCGCGCGGCGCGCCGGTGGCGGGGTCACCGTCCCAGTGCTCGTGACTGCCGACGGCGTGCTCGGGGAGTCGGGGGAGATCCTCGCGTGGGTCGATGAGCACAGCCCGGTGGAGCGTCGGCTATTTCCACCGGAGCCCGGCGCGCGCGACGAGGTCCAGCGCCTCTGCGAGCGCTTCGACGAGGAGCTTGGTCCGAGGGGCCGGCGACTCATGTACGTCCACATGTTCGCCCAGCCAAAACTCGCGCTGCGCTTCAACAACCAGGGCGTGCCGCGCTGGGAGGATCGCGTGAGCCGCTATGGATGGCCGCTCGTGGTGCGCCTCGTCAAGCACGAGCTCGGGATCCGCCCGGGGATCGAGGTCGAGGACGAGGCAGCGGTATGGCGCGAGCTCGACTTCGTGGCGGAGCTCCTCGCCGACGGCCGTCCGCACCACTGCGGCGAACCCTTCGGCGCGGCTGATCTGACCTTTGCGGCGCTCTCTGCATCGGTCGTCATCCCGCCCGTCTACGGCGTCCCGCTGCCACAGCCTGACGTGCTGGCGCCCGACACGGCATCCCTGGTGCAGCGCGTACGCGACCACCCCGCTGGGCGCTACGCGCTCACCCTCTTTGCGGAGCGCAGACGCGAGTCCATCGTCTGAGCTCCGGAGGGAGTCGCTTACTGTCGCAAGGGCAGAAGGCGGGTCGAGCGGCCTCTTTCGCGTTCTCCGTAAGCGACGGCTAGCCTCGTGACCTCGGGCGCCTCGACTGCCTGGCATGACCTCGGCTCTACCTGGTGGCGCGCCACATCGGACCCGCCACCGCGCAGGCCCTGGCCCGCGCCACCTGCTCGCGCACATCCAGGCCGCGGACGCCGACTTCGGCTACTGCCTCGCGGAGGCCCTCGGGCCGCCCAGGAGCGGATTCCGTCTTCTCAGGGGTCTTGTTCGCCCGACGGACCTCGGCCCGGGCACCTGGCTTCCCCAACCTCAATCGTCCACCGAACCGAGCTCGCACGGCGGATCGGCGGCTGGCGGACCTGGGAGGAGGCCGGTGGGCCGCCCGACGCGAACTTCGTCGATCGGGTACGCGAGTCGGGTGCTCGGCTGATTCGCGTGCTGGCGATGACGGCGTTCAAGTTCCCGTCAGCTTGGCGTTCGAACGTCTATCGCGAACGACCCAGCCACGAGCAGGAGGCCCACATAGAACGCATCGAGCGCGACGCTTCTTCATCGAGCGCGAGCTCGCCGCGCTGACACTCCGTCGCCTGTCACCGCTTAAGCCGCGTCTCACCCAGGAGCCCAGATTTGCCGACATGACCGACCCCAAGGTCGAGTTCGCCTGGCTCCGGCGCGTACGAGGCCTGGACTGATCCACTCTGGCGTGGGGGGCCGGAGGCCGCGTCGGTCACGCAAGGGCTATCGGGGAGTCACGAGGCAACAGAGGCCCTTGCCGTTGGAGCTTCGCCAAAGCCCGCAAAAAGCGCCGCTTTTCCGCTCTGTAAGCGGCATCGGGGACCCCCTCGTCCGCCTTCATTGTTACGTTCGGGCCGTTCGTACTCCCGCCAAGGAGGAGAAAGGCGTGACGAAGTCCGAGTTCGTCGATCAGGTCGCCAGTGAGTCAGGGCTCTCCAGGGGCGACGCAGGCAAGGCCGTCGACTCATTCCTGGGCGTGGTCGAGGGCACGCTGCAGCGCGGCGGCGAGATCAACTTCACCGGCTTCGGGAAGTTCTCGGTGGCCGATCGCGGCGCGCGTCAGGGCGTCAATCCCCAGACGGGCGAGCGGATCCAGATCCCGGCTAGCAGGGTGCCCCGGTTCAGCGCGGGCTCCGCACTGAAGAAGGCCGTGAAATCAAGTGGGGGCGGCGGCTTCTAGCCGCTCTCAGGACGTCGGACCTGTCCCGCTTGGACGCACCCAGGCCGGGATAGGCCCTTAGCCGCCGTGCCTGGGGAGCGGCGGCAACATTTCGCCGATCGGCTCGCCATGCTTGTCGAGGAGCGGCGCAGCCGCGTCGTTTTGGGACTGGATCCAGACCCGGCGGCGCTCTGGCCGGCGGCCGTCGCCGCGGCCGAAGGGCTCGGCGACCGGGCGGTCCTGACCGCTGGCGCGGTGGCGCGGCACTGCATGCTCGCGATCGACGCTGCTGCATCCGCCTGCGTGGCGGTAAAGCTGCAGCTCGCCTGCTTCGAGCGGCTGGGCGAACAGGGCTGGCGTGCGCTCCGCCACGCCGCCGAGCACGCGCGCGAGCACGGGCTGCTCGTCGTCGCCGACGGCAAGCGCGGAGACGTACCAGTCACCGCAGCGGCGTACGCCCAGGCCCTCTTCGGGGAGACACCGGGGCCGTTCGGCGCCGTGCCGGGTCTCGGCGCCGACGCAGCCACCGCCAACCCGCTGCTGGGCCGCGACGCCCTCACGCCGCTCGTGGAGGGCGCGGCGGAGGCGGGCTCCGGATTGTTCGTCCTGGTGAGCACCTCCAATCCCGGCGCCGCGGAGATCCAGGACCAGGGCCCGCAGCCGCTCCACGAGCGGCTCGCCAGGTTGGTCGACGAGCTGGGAGCGGAGCATGTCGGGGAGGCTGGCCTCTCCTGCGTGGGCGCGGTGACCGGTGCCACCCGGCCGGGACTCCTGCCCCGCCTTCGCGAGTTGATGCCGCACTCCGTGTTCCTCCTTCCCGGCGTCGGAGCGCAAGGGGGACGCCTGGAAGAGCTCGGGCCCGCCTTCGCGCCGCATCCCGCCGCGGGCCTCGTGACGGCCTCCCGATCGATCGTGAACGCGCACGACGAACGGGGGGGCGACCCGGCGAGGGCGGCGGCCTCGGCCGCGGAGGAGCTGCGGCTCGCCACGTGGGGGCTGGCCAGTGCCTAGCCGGGGTCGCCTGAGCCGGGCCTGGGCCTGCCTTATCCTCCCGCCGGCCAGCCGAGGTCCGCATGCATCGCGACGCTTCACAGAGTCCTGCCCGGGTCCTCGCTCCGCTGGCGCTCGCCATATGCGCGGTCGCTTTCTTCTACGTCATATTCAGCTCGGGGTCGGGGGACAACGGGAGCACCACTTCCACCCAGCAGACCACCAGCTCCAAGCGGACGCAGGGAGCGAGAAGCACTCGGCCACGTCCGAGCACGTACACCGTGAAGACGGGCGACACGCTCGGGGGGATTGCCGCGAAGACCGGCGTGTCGGTCGACAAGCTCCAGGAGCTGAACCCGGGACTCGACCCGCAGGGCCTGGTGTCGGGTCAGAAGGTCAAGCTACGCGAGTGAGCCGCCTCCGCCTCGTCGTCGCAGCTTGCGTCGCCCTTGGGGTCGCCCTGGCGGCATCCCCCGCAGCCTCCGCCGCCGCGCCCCCGAGCGTCGATCGAGCCAAGGCGGCGATCGTTGTCGACGCCCGCGACGGCGCCGTCTTGTTCCAGAAGGAGCCCGACCAGCGCCGCGCGATCGCCAGCACGACCAAGCTCATGACCGCTCTGCTGACGCTGGAGCGGGCGGGGCCGCGCGACGTCTTCACCGCTCCCGCTTACGCGGCGCTTCCCGCGGAGTCCAAGATCAACCTGCGCAGGGGGGAGCGAATGCGAGTCGAGGACCTGCTCGAGGCGCTTCTCCTCGAGAGCGCGAACGACGCCGCGGAGACGCTGGCCGAGGGCGTCGCGCGGTCGCGCCCGAGTTTCGTCGCTCTCATGAACCGCCGGGCGTCCCAGCTGGGACTCGGGCACACGAGCTACTCCAACCCGATCGGACTCGACGACCCCGACAACTACTCCACGGCGCGCGACCTGGCATCGCTCGCGGTCCGGCTGCTCCGAAGGCGGCACTTCGCGCGCATCGTCGACATGCCCCGGGCCGTGCTCGAGTCGGGCTCCCACAGGCGCGTCGTGGACAACCGAAACCTGCTGGTGGACCGCTATCCGTTCGTGGACGGCGTAAAGACCGGTCACACCGTCGACGCCGGGTACGTGCTCGTGGGCGCGGCGCACGCCAGGAGCGCCTCGGTGGTGACCGTGGTGCTTGGCGAGCCGAGCGAGGCGGCGCGCGACGCCGACACACTGGCGCTGCTCCGCTGGGGACTCGGACGCTTCCTGCGCGAGCGGGTCCTCGATGCGGAGCGGGTGGTCGCTCGGCCGAACGTCAAGTACCGCGACGAGCGAGCGGAGCTGGTCCCGCGAAGGTCGCTCCTGCTGACCGTCCGCCGGGGCGAGCGCGTCTCGCGCCGGGTCAGCGCTCCCGACGAGCTCGAGGGCCCGCTCGAGGCGGGGGCGAGAGTGGGCAGCGTCACCGTGCTGCTGGACGGGAGACCGGTGCGCCAGGTCGACCTGTTGACCTCCGCCGCAGTGCCTGGCGCCGGACCGTTGCGCGTGCTCTTCTCACCGCTGGGCGTACCCTTAACCTTGCTGCTCGTCCTCTGCGCGCTCGGCGCCGCCGCGCTCATGGTGCGGCGCTCGCGCGTAAGCCAACGAACAGTCCGCGAATGATCATCACGCTTACGCTCAACGCCGCCATAGACCGCACGCTTGCCGTGCCGAACTTCCAGCTCGGGCGCCGTCACCGCGCGACCGAGCAGACGGCCATGGCGGGCGGCAAGGGGGTCAACGTGGCCCGCGCCCTGAAGGCGCTCGGCCAGCCGGTGATCGCGACTGGCGTTGCCGGTGGCCCGACGGGCACGCGCATCATCGCGCATCTGACGGAGGAGGCGATCCTCAACGACTTCGTGCGCATCCGGGAGGAGTCGCGCACCTCCACCGCGGTGGTCGACCCGACCTCGGGTGAGCAGACGGAGATCAACGAGCGCGGCCCCGCGGTGTCGGCGGCGGAGCTCGAGCTCTTCGTCGACAAGCTGCTCTACCTGGCCAAGGGAGCGGCCGTCTGCGTCTTCGCCGGCAGCCTCCCGAGCGGCGTCGACCCGGCGCTCTATGCCCGGCTCACCGATGAGCTTCGCAAGCTCGGCGTCACCACCGTGCTCGACTCCGAGGGCGAGCCGCTCAGGCTCGCGACCCGCGCCAGCCCCGAGGTCGTAAGCCCCAACGAGCTCGAGGCCGAGGAGCTCGTCGGCCACGAGTTCGCGGACGAGGAGGACCGCCGGACGGCGCTCGGCGAGATGGCCGAGCTGGGAGCCCGGGAGGCGCTCCTGACGCTCTCGGACGGCTGCCTCGCCCTGCTGAGGGAGGACCAGGCAAGCGCGCCGACGCTCTACCGCGCCACCCTCGAGCCGCTCGAGCCGGTCTCCGCCGTGGGGTCGGGGGACGCCTTCCTGGCGGGCTTCGTCTCGGCGCGCTACGGGGACAAGCCGGCCGAGGAGTGCCTGCGCTTCGCGGTGGCCTGTGGGGCCGAGTCGACCCAGCACTTCGGGGCCGGCGTCCTCGACCCGCGCGAGGTGGAGAGGCTGCTGCCCGAGGTTCGCGTCGAGACACTCGAGACGCCCTCCCTCGCGGCCGTCTGACCCGCTGCTAGTGTCAATCCTTCGTCCGCTGTAGAACCTAGGATGCGGCAATGGAAGTAGAGATCGGCCGGGGCAAGAAGGGCCGTCGCGCGTACGGCTTCGATGACATTGCCATCGTGCCTTCGCGCCGCACCCGGGACCCGGACGACATCGACATCACCTGGACGCTCGGTCCCTATCGCTTCGAGCTGCCGCTGCTCGCCTCGGCCATGGACGGGGTCGTCTCCCCGGAGACGGCGGGCATCATCGGCAAGCTCGGCGGGCTGGCCGTGCTCAACCTCGAGGGCATCTGGACCCGCTACGAGGACGCGGCGGACCAGCTTGCGCGGAT
>JBKPHP010000263.1:0-4404 GCA_046729895.1 Actinomycetota bacterium | reverse complement strand
ACGTTCTCGGGCGTCGAACGCTCCCGGTCCGTGTCCTCGATCCGCAGCACGAACGCCCCACCCGAGTTCCGCGCCAGGAGCCAGTTGTACAGTGCCGTGCGCGCGCCGCCGACGTGCAGCTCACCGGTCGGTGAGGGCGCGAACCTGACCCTCATTGGATCTGAGACGTGATGTCGAAGGGCAGCATCAGAACGCGGGGCCAGAAGCCCCGCGGAGGTAACCAATGCTAGTCGGCGCACACGTCTCCACCTCCGGAGGTCTCGTGGAGGCCCATCGGCGCGGGGTCGAGCTCGGCTGCGAATCGATCCAGATCTGGGGCCAGTCGCCGAGGCAGTGGCGGCCCACGCGCTGGAAGCAGGACGACATCGACGAGTTCCTCGAGCTGATGGCGGACGGCCCGATCAAAGCCGCGGTCATCCACGCCGTCTACCTGATCAATTGCGCCACCACGGACCGCGAGATGCGGCGCAAGTCGCTTGCCTCGCTCGTTCACCACCTCGAGCTGGGTGATGCGATCGACGCCGTGGGGGTGGTGCTGCACCCCGGCTCGGCCAAGGGCGAGCCGCATGAGGAGGCCCTTCCTCGGGTGGCCGAGGTGCTGAGGGCCGCCCTCGACGAGTCCGACGGCTGCCGACTGCTGCTCGAGAACACTGCCGGCGCGGGCGACACGCTCGGTCGCTCGTTCGAGGAGTTGAACGGGCTGATCCGTGAGGCGGGCGGAAGCAAGCGCCTCGGACTATGCCTCGACTCCTGCCACATGTTCGCCTCCGGCTTCGACATCTCCACCGCCGACAAGCTCTCGGAGGTGATCGACCGCTGCGTGGAGATCGTCGGCGTCGATCGCCTGGTCTGCCTGCACATCAACGACTCGCAGACCGCGCTCGGCTCGAACCGCGATCGCCACGCCCCGCCGGGCGACGGCGAGCTCGGCGCCCGCGGCTGTGCGGCCTTCCTCTCCGAGCCGCGCTTCGAGGGGCTGCCGGCGATCTTCGAGGGCCCGGGCGTAGAGGGCAAGGCCCCGGCCAAGGCGGACGTGCAGCGGACGAAGCAGCTCAGGGCGTCGGGCCGGCGCGCCCGCAGGCGGCGCCGCTAGCGACCGCGCCCCGGTGCAGCGTTACCTAAGGCACCGTACAGGTGGGCCTGGGAGGCCCTTGCAGCCCGGCTAGAGCCCTTCGCGGAGGTCGAAGGCCGGGTCCGTGACGGCGGGCGTGGCGAAGAAGTCGGGGTTGATGCAGTCGAACGGCTCGCCGTTGCCGTCGTACGCGCGCTCCACCGCCACCCGGCACTGGGGACGCGGCATCCCCGCGACCTTGACGCCGCCGAACCCCTGCCGGGTCCGCTCGGCCTGCTCGAACAGCTCGACGTCGATTTCGCCGCGGAACACCTTGTGCATGCAACCCATGTAGCGGCGGCCGCTGTGCTCGTCGTCGTACAGGTAGAGGTACGGGCAGCCGGACTGGATGCAGCCCGACGGGTAGACGACGCGATCGCAGAAGCTGCAGCACTGCCTGCACTCGTGCAGCTCCGCCTCGGTGCGGGCCGGGCTATTCATCGGGCCAGTGTAGCCGCGGCTGGCGCTACGCCACTATGCGCGCCGCGCCGTGGAGGGCGCCGAGCTCGGCCCTGCAGGCGCCGTCGGCGGACACCCGGTAGTCGGGGCCGAGACAGAGGATGCGCTCCCCCACCGCAAGCTGGAGCTCGTGGTCTCCCGGGAAGCTCTGCACGACCTCCTTGAGCTCATCGAGAAACGACTCGGGGATGCCGGGCGGCACCTCGAGCGTCAACCGTTTCGGCGCTGGTGGCGTCGCCGTACGCTCAGCCGCGCGGGCTACTTCGGCCGGGTCGGGCTCGAACGGCTCGACCTCCTGCGCCACCAGCTTGGTCTCGCCCTGTTCCTTGTGGTCGACCCGGCCGCGCACGATCACCACACGATCGCTCGCGATCTTGTCGGCGTTCTGCGCATAGGTGGAGTTGAACACGAGGAGCTCCACCTGGCCCTCGAGGTCGTCCAGGGTGGCGAACATCATCGGGTCGCCGTTCTTGGTCCGGATCCGCTTGCACTCCGCGATCATCCCCCCGACCGTCACCGACTCGCCGTCGGGCCTCCCGCTCAGCTCGGCCAGCGAGCACTCGACCCGGGCGCGCAGAGCGGGGCGCACCTCTTTGAGCGGGTGGCTCGACAGGAACAGGCCGAGTGTCTCCTTCTCCCAGGCGTTCAGCTGCTCGCGTGCGTCCGGCAGTGGCGGCACCGGCAGCTCCGGGCCACCGTCGGCCTCCCCCGCGCCGGCGGCGTCGAAGAACGAGCCCTGCCCCAGCTGCGCGTCGAGCTGGACCTTCTGGCCGGACGCCTGCGCCTGCGCCAGCACCTCCAGCATTCCCCGTCGGCTGGCGCCCGTGGAGTCCAGCGCGCCGCACTTCACGAGCGCCTCGATCGCCTTCTTGTTGACGGTGCGGGCGTCCACTCGCCGGCAGAAGTCCCAGATCGAGCCGAACGGGCCGCCCTCGTCGCGGGCGGCGAGGATCGCGTCGACCGCGGCGGCGCCCACGTTCTTGACGGCGTCGAGGCCGAACCGGATGTTGCCGCCCACCACCCGGAAGGCGTGCCCGGAGACGTTCACATCGGGCGGCAGCACCTCGATCCCCATCTCCTCACATCGGGAGACGAAGAACGGCACCTTGTCCTTGGTGGACATGACGGAAGAGATCAGCGCCGCCATGTACTCGGCCGGGTAGTTGGCCTTGAGCCACGCGGTCCGGTAGGCGATCAGCCCGTAGCAGGCGGCGTGACTGCGGTTGAAGCTGTAGTCAGCCGCGGCCTCGTTGACCGCCCACAGCTCCTGGATCACTCGCTCGCTCGTGCCGCTGGCGCGGGCGCCCTCGAAGAAGCGGTCCCGCAGCGAGGCCATCTTGTCGCGGAGCTTCTTGCCGATCGCCTTGCGAAGGTCGTCCGCCTCCGGTCCGGAGAAGCCGGCGATCTCCTTGGCGATCTCCATCGACTGCTCCTGGAAGAGGATCACGCCGTAGGTCGACTCCGTTATCGGGCGCAGCCGGTCGTCCAGGTACTGGATCCGCTCCGGGATGCGCTTGTTCTGCGCGTAGGCGTCGATGTAGCGCATGGCGCCCGGCCGATAGAGGGCGACTAGCGCGACGAGGTCGTTGAACTCGGTGGGCCTGACCTTCCTCAGCGCGTCGCGCATGCCGTCGGACTCGAACTGGAACACCCCTACCGAGTCGCCCCGGGCGAGCATCTCGTAGGTCTTCGCGTCGTCGAGCGGCAGCGTGGCCATGTCCGGCCGCTCGCCCGTGGACTCCTCCACGATGTCCAGCGCGGCCTCGATCACGTCCAGGTTGCGGAGCCCCAGGAAGTCCATCTTCAGGAGCCCGATCTCCTCGATCGGGCCCATCGGGTACTGGGTGACCGGCCGGTCCTCCGCCAGCTGGAGCGGCACGATGTCGGTGAGCGGACGGTCGGCGATCACGACGGCCGCCGCGTGGATCGAGGAGTTGCGCACGATTCCCTCGAGCCCCTTGGCGGCCTCGATCACCTGGCGCGCCTCGCCCTCGCTGTCGTAGACCCGCCTCAGCTCTGGCTCCTCGGTGAGGTATTCGTCGAAGCTCTTGGAGCGGCCCATCACGGGCTCCGGAATCAGCTTGGCGATGCGGTCGCCGGTGCCGTAGTCGTAGCCCAGCACCCGCGCAGCGTCACGGGTGGCTGCCCGCGGGAACATGCGGCCGAAGGTGACGATCTGGGCCACCGACTTGCGTCCGTACTTGTCCGCGACGTACTGGATCACCCGGTCGCGCCCCTTGACCGAGAAATCGATGTCGATGTCGGGCATCGACCTGCGCTCGGCGTTCAGGAAGCGCTCGAACAGCAGGCCGTAGGCCAGCGGGTCGACGTCGGTGATACCCAGGCAGTAGGAGACGATCGAGCCCGCCGCCGAGCCGCGCCCCGGGCCCACAGCTATGCCGCTGTCCTTGGCGAACTTGACGAAGTCCCAGACGATAAGGAAGTAGGCGTCGAAGCCCATGCTCGAGATCACGTCCAGCTCCATCTCGAGACGCTCGACGGCGTCCGCCGGGGGCGGGTCGCCGTAGCGACGCCGCAGCCCGTCCTGGGCCAGCCGCCGCAGGTAGTCACACTCCGCCTCGCCGCCGGGGGTGGGGAAGCGCGGCAGGAGCATCTTGCCGAGCTCCATCTCCACCGAGCAGCGCTCCGCGATATCCACCGTCGACGCAAGCGCCTCCGGCCAGGGCGCGAACGCCGCCTCCATCTCGCGCGAGTCCTTCAGGAAGAACTCGTTGGTCTCGAAGCTCAGCTTCGGCTGGGCCAGCGTGCTCTTGGTCTGGACGCAGAGAAGCGCGCGGTGGTTGTCGTAGTCCTCGCGGCGCAGGTAATGCACG
>JBKPHP010000262.1:0-4873 GCA_046729895.1 Actinomycetota bacterium | reverse complement strand
CTATAGGACGCCGTACTACCGTGACAAGCTCCTCGGATTGCGCGCACAGTTCGGCGACTGGTGCTCGGTCATCGAGTTGTCCGAGGCGGAGGCCCGTCTGGACCAGGCCATCGAGAAAGCATGGCTCGGCGCGGCGGATGCTCGGCCGGAGCTGCTCGAATCAGCGGAGCGACAGATCGAGGCAGGCCGAGCAGCCTATGCGTCGCTCGGAGTGCTCTCAGGAGTCGAGCCGACGGCCTCCCCCCAGTGGTCCGTCCAAGCGAGTCCGCCGCGGCCGACCTCGAGCGAGCCGGTCACCGGCGCAAGCGCCTCGAGATGGCCCACTTGACCACCGTTGTGGGACTCGACCCCAAGGACTACGTCCGGACCGACCCGCGCTTTCTGCGGCCCGCCGAGGTCGAGCACCTCGTGGGCGACTACTCCAAGGCCAAGGAGAAGCTCGGCTGGGAGCCCAGCACCAGCTTCGAGGAACTGGTTCGGCTGATGGTGGACTCGGACCTCGAGCTGTTGGCCAAGGGCGTGCCCCAGAAGCAGGCCGGGTGAGCGAGCCCCCGGCCGAGGTCGACGTCGCAGTAGTCGGCGCCGGGATCATCGGCGTGGCGGTCGCCCGGGAGCTGCGAGAGCGCCACCCCCGGCTGCGGATCGCGGTCCTGGAGCGCGAGGAGCGGATCGCCGCCCACCAGACAGGACACAACAGCGGCGTCGTCCACGCCGGGATCTACTACGCGCCGGGCTCGCTCAAGGCCAAGCTATGCGTGGAGGGTGCGGCCGACCTGTACCGCTTCTGCGAGCAGCACGGCGTGCCGGTGGAGCGCTGCGGCAAGCTGATCGTCGCCCGCGACGAGTCGGAGCTCGAACGGCTCGACGAGCTGGAGCGCCGCGGGCGCGCCAACGGGGTACCGGGGATGCGGCGGCTCGGGGCCGAGGAGCTCACCGAGATCGAGCCGCGCTGCCGCGGCGCGGCCGCCCTGCACTCGCCGGAAACCGGCATCGTGGACTTCGCCGCTGTCGCGAGGGCGGTGGCCGACGAGCTGCGCGAACGGGAGGTCGAGGTCTTCACGGGCTGCGGGGTGGAGGAGATGAACGCCCGCTCGGCAGCGCTCGCACTGCGGCACGCACAGGGTGAGACGGTGGCGCGGTTCGCCGTCTTCTGCGCCGGTGCCTGGGCGGACCGCCTGGCCGTCCGGGCCGGCGCCGACCCCGACCCGCGGATCGTTCCCTTCCGCGGCGCGTACCTGCTGCTGAAGCCTGAGCGGCGGGAGCTGGTGCGCTCGCTGATTTACCCCGTGCCCGACCCGAGCCTTCCTTTCCTGGGCGTTCACCTGACCCGGCACATCGACGGTGAGGTCTCGCTCGGACCGACGGCGCTGGTGGCCCCTGGCAGGGACGCCTACCGGTTGAGCCGGGTGCGCCCGGCCGACATCGCCGCCACGCTCGCCTGGCCGGGGAGCTGGCGCCTCTTCCGGCGCTGGTGGCGTACGGGGCTCACTGAGATCGGCCACGCCATGAGCAGGCGGGCTCTCGCCCGAGCCGCCTCCGGCTACGTGCCCGAGCTGAGCCCCAACGACTTCAAGCCCGGCTTCGCCGGCATCCGCGGGCAGGCGCTTGGGCGCGACGGAAGGCTCGTGGACGACTTCGTGTTCTCGGAGACCGAGCGGGCGCTGCACGTGCGCAACGCGCCGTCGCCGGCAGGCACCTCATCGCTGGCGATCGCGCGACTGATCGCCGACCGGGCCGAGCCGGGACTGCGCTAGATACTCAGCGTCCCGCCGGCGCGTAGCGCCGCAACGCGGGATTGCGTCCCTCGGGGACGGTGTAGAAGCCGCCCCCATCATGCGTCAGGGCCAGCGCCTCGCCCTGCCCCTCGGTGAGCAGGTCGGCGCCGGCGGTACAGGAGCGGCGCCGGAGCGCGGCGACCAGCGGCTCGCCGCGGTGGCGCCGCCATACGAAGGCGCGGTCGTAGCTGCGGAGCACCACGGTCCGCCCGTCCGCGGAGACGTCGCCGGCGGTGACGGCGATGGCGTTTCCCAATGTGACTTGCCCAGCGCGCCGCATGGTCGTGGTCGTCCCTGGGGAGGGATGGTCGGCCACGTAGACGGCCGCCGTCCGCCCGAGGCTCTTGGTGACGACGACGAGGGCGTTGGTCGAGGGGTCGGCCAGCAAGGCCTCGGCATCATGGGGCCGATCGGGATAGCGAAGCGTCAACCGTCTGGCCTGGACGACCCCCGTGAGCGAGCGGTCGGGCACCCGGTAGACGGTGACGGTGGGCCTCCGCGCCAGGTTGTCGCCGATGTCCCCGACGTAGAGCGCACCGTCGGCCGCGGCGATGTCCTCCCAGTCAATGTTGTGAGCGCCTGTCATCTCGAGCTCCCCGAGCGGACGGCCGTCCGCGGCGATGGCGAGCAGCCTGGGCGCGTCGCCGGAGTCGTTGTGCGTCCAAAGGACGCCCGGATGCGAGCGCGAGAGCACGAGGCCCGAGAGCTCCGCCGCGGACGACATGCTCACGTGCCCCGTGATCCCCGCGTCCAGCTTTGCGCACAGCGGTGGCTCATGCCCGTCCGTGGAAGGCGCAGGCGTCCGGCCGTCGCCGCAGCCCAAAGCCAGGAGCGGCAGCGCGAGCGCCGCTGCTAGCCGCGGCCCGCCGCCCGCCACCGAAGCGGCACGAGATACCAGAGCACGCCGAACGTCACGCCCACCGCAACGGTCGCAAGGATCGAGGTCAGCGCGCCGAACAGCACGTCGGTCACCAGCAGGATCACCCCCGTCATGGCGACGGCGAGGAAGCTGAGTCCTACGATCGCCAGGCGGTTGGCGGTCAGCACGATGTACTCCTTCTCCTGGCGACGGAAGGCCAGCCGATGGTGAACCGAGGGGGCGATCAGGAACGCCGAGGCGGCGGCGGTGCACAGCAGGGTCACGAAGTAGACCTTCTCCTGGAAGTCCGTCACGTCCACGAAGCGCTGGTTGAACGGCACCACCAGCAGGAAAGCGAACAGGACCTGCACGCCCGGCAGCGCCACCCGCAGCTCACCCAACAGCTCCTGCAGGTTTCGGTCGACCCGCTGCTGGTCGGTCTCCGGCCGGCCCGTCTCCGGGTGGATCCTCATGGCCGGAGGCTATCGTCGCCGCCCCGCCCCGCGATCCGGTGGAGGCCTTATGCGCATCCGGACCTCCGTCGCCACCGGTCCGCGTCCTCGAGCGGGCGCTCGGGGCCGTAACGTTCCGGGGTGGCGGCAAAGCTCGCCTCCGAGAGAGGCTCGAACCGATCTACCGCAGCGTCGACTACTACCGCGAAGGGCCGGCCGGAAGATGAAGCACCGCAAGCTCGGATCCCTGGAGGTCTCGGCGATCGGGCTGGGCTGCATGGGGATGTCAGCCTTCTACGGCACCACCGACGAGGGCGAGTCGCTCGCGACCATCGATCGTGCTCTCGAGCTCGGCTGCAACTTCCTGGACACGGCCGAGGTGTACGGGCCGTTCACCAACGAGGAGCTGGTGGGCAAGGCGATCGCGGGGCGTCGGGACCGGTTCGTCGTGGCGACCAAGTTCGCATACCGCTTCGAGCGCGACGAGACCGGCGAGCTCGCGCGCATCATCGACGGCTCACGAGACAACGTGCGGCGGGCGATCGAGGGCTCGTTGAGGCGCCTGGGGACCGATCACGTGGACCTCTACTACCTGCACCGCGTGGATCCGAACACGCCAATCGAGGAGACCGTCGGAGCGATGGCCGAGCTGGTGGGGGAGGGCAAGGTCCGACACATAGGGCTGAGCGAGGCGGCCCCGGAGACCCTGCGACGCGGCCATGCGGAGCATCCGATCACCGCTCTCCAGACGGAGTACTCGCTGTGGACACGGGACGTCGAGGAGGAGATCCTCCCCACCTGCCGAGAGCTCGGCGTCGGATTCGTGGCGTACTCACCGCTGGGGCGTGGCTTTCTCTCCGGGCGCTTCAAATCGCCGGAGGAGCTCGACGAGGACGACTTCCGCCGCACCGGCCCGCGCTTCCAGGGCGACGCGCTCGAGCAGAACCTGCGCCTGGTCGCCAAGGTCGAGGAGCTCGCCGCCGAGAAGGGCTGCACACCGGGTCAGCTGGCGCTCGCCTGGGTGCTTGCACAGCGCGAGGACATCGTGCCGATCCCGGGCACCAAGCGCAGGAGGTACCTCGAGGAGAACCTCGCCGCGCTGGACGTGGAGCTGACCGCGGACGACATGGAGCGCATCGACGCCGAGCTCCCGGCGGCGGTGGGCGACCGCTACGACCGGGCGGGCATGTCGACTCTCAACCGCTGAACTTCACAGCTTGAACTCCCGGGAGCGGACGACCACTCCCTAGAGTCCTGGGCCGTGCGGAAGGCGGTCCTTTTCCTGGCGATCGGGATCTCGCTGACCATGGGGCTCTCGTGTTCGAGGAAAGCGGGGCCGGCCACTGCCCCCAGGCATCCCCCGGTGGTGATGGTCGTCTTCGACGAGTTCTCCACCACCTCGCTCCTCGACAGGCACCACCGGATCGACCCGGTTCGCTATCCGAACTTCGCGCGGCTGGCCGGGGGCGCAACCTGGTTCCCCAACACCACCGCCTCGCTGGACGAGACCGGCCGGGCGATGAGAGCGCTGCTCACCGGCGGGAACACCTGGCGGCCCGCCAAGCCGACCTTCGAGGCAAACCGGCGGAACATCTTCACCCTCATGGCGCGCCGCTACCGGCTGGGCGTCTCGGAGGAGGTCACGAGCCTCTGCCCGAGCTCGCGCCCGCAGACCAGGCGCTCGGTGCTCCACAAGCTCGCCACCGGGCGGCCCGAGCGGGTCGGGCGCTGGCTCCGCGGCGTCCGCGGCTCCTCGCGCCCGACCTTCTACTTCAAGCACGTCCTGC
>JBKPHP010000261.1:0-5886 GCA_046729895.1 Actinomycetota bacterium | reverse complement strand
GGCGACTGGCGACTGGCGCCTCAAACCGGCATCACCCCATGCCGCTTCCACGGCCGTTGCACGCGCTTGGACTGGGCCATCTCCAGCGCCTTGATCACGGTGGGCCGTGTCTCCCGCGGATCGATCACGTCGTCGATGACGGCATTGCCTGCGGCGATGTAGGGGTCGATCGACTCACGGATGCCGCCGATCATCTGGGCGCGGGTCGCGTCGGGGTCCTCGGAGGCCTCGATCTGCTTGCGGAAGATGATGTTCACGGCCCCCTCGGGGCCCATCACCGAGATCTCCGCGGATGGCCAGGCGACGATGAGGTCGGGCTCGTAGGCCTTACCGCACATGACGTAGTAGCCCGCGCCGTAGGCCTTGCGGATGACGACCGTCACCTTCGGGACCGTGGCGCGCGAGACCGCGTAGAGCATCTTGGCGCCGTGGCGGATGATCCCGGCCTGCTCGACCTTGGTGCCCACCATGAAGCCCGGCACGTCCTGGAGGAACAGCAGGGGGATGTTGAAGGCGTCGCAAAGGTTGATGAAGCGGGCCGCCTTGTCGGCGGAGTCGTTCTCGAGGATCCCGCCGAGCTGCTTGGGCTGGTTGGCGACGATGCCCGCCGGCCGTCCCCCCATGCGGGCCAGACAGGTGATGATCGTGCGGGCCCAGCGCGGCTTGATGTCGAACCAGAGGCCGTCGTCGACGATCCGGCCGATGACGTCGTACATGTCGTAGGGCTGGCGCGGCGAGTCGGGGAGGATGTCGAGCAGCTCGTCGTCCATTCGGTCGACGGGATCGGCCGGCTCGCGCGCGGGCGGCGCGTCCTCGCAGTTCTGCGGGAAGAAGGAGAGGTAGTCCTTGATCGCCTGGATGCACTCCTCGTCTGAGCCGACCTCCAGGTCGCCGACGCCGGAGATGCGGGTGTGGACTCTCGAACCGCCCAGCTCCTCCTGGGTCACGTCCTCGCCGGTGACGGCCTTGGTCAGGTGAGGCCCCGCGAGCGCCATGGAGCCGCGGCCCTTCACCATCGGGACGAAGTCCGCGAGGCCCGGGATGTAGGCGGTGCCGGCCGCGCAGGGGCCCATCAGCGCGGCGACCTGCGGCACGACTCCGCTCATCACGACCTCCTCCCGGAACAGGTGGCCGGAGCCGGCGAAGAGCGAGCCGGCCGCCTCCTGGATCCGGGCGCCCGCCGAGTCGAGCAGCCAGATCATCGGGATTCGCTTCTGCAGGGCCAGCTCCCGCAGGCGAGCCATCTTCAGCTCGCCGGTCATCCCCATCGAGCCGGCCATGACCGTGAAGTCGTAGGCCGCCACCGCCACCAGCCGGCCGGCGACCTTGCCGTAGCCCGTGACCACGCCGTCCGCCGGCGCTTCCTTGCCCTCCATGGCCCGCTGGGAGAAGTGCGGCCGGCCGTGGATCCCGAGCTCGCAGAACGTCCCCTCGTCGATCAGCAGCGCCAGGCGCTCGCGCGCGGTGAGCTTGTCCTGCTCGTGCTGCCGGGCGATCTTCTCTTCGCCTCCCCCGAGCTTTGCGCGCTCGCGGCGTTCGTGCAGGTCCTCGACCAGCGAGCGGAGCGGCGGGCGTGCGACCAGCTCGTCGGCGGAGGCTCGCTCAGCCGTCGACACGGGCTCCCTCCGGGATCGCCTCGAGCAGGGGCTCGATGGCCCCAAGCAGCACCTGGGCGGCCTCGTCGGCCGCCCGCGGATCGTCGGGCACGTCGAGGGCGGTGACCTCGAGCCCGACGGGCTCGCTCTCCTCGGCGACTGCTTCGAGCAGGTCGTAGAGCTTGTCGGGCGACAGCCCGCCCGGCACCGGATCCTGCACCGGCAGCGCCTCCGGATCGAGCACGTCGACGTCGAGGTGCACGTACACCGGGGCCCCGTCCAGGGCGTTCTTCGCGGCGACCAGCGTCTCCACCGTGCTTGCGCCGATCACGGTGGCCTCCGCGCGCGCCCGCTGCTCGCGATCGCGGGCTTGTCTGTCGCTAATGCCGGCGAGCACGACACGCTCTGCGGAGATCGGGTCACCGACGCCCGCGTCCCACTGACCGCAGGAACCCGCAAGCGACATGCCCCCGAGGAACTCGCTCGGAGTGGTGGACGGCGTGTTGAAGTCGCCGTGCGCGTCGAGCCAGAGCACCTTCGCCTCCGGCCGGTGGGCGAGCGCTGCCTGCAGCGTGGTGAGGCATATGGAGCAGTCGCCGGCGAGGAGGATGGGCCGGTTGCCGCCCGACAGCGCGTCGTCCACCTGCCCGCCCGCCTCGAGAAGGCAGCCGCGGGAGTCGCGCAGGTCGTCCTCGAAGCGGGCCACCCGGGGCGCACCGGGCGAGCCGATCATCCGCGGCTCGACGCCCAGCCGCCGCCCCAGGAGCGGCGCTAGCGCCTGCACCCCGCGAGCGCCGCCCCCGGTCCGATCCGAGGTGCGACAGAGCAGGCCAACCAGGCTCACCGACCCTTCCACTCGGGCTCCCTCTTCTCGAAGAAGGCGCGCACGCCCTCCTGGACGTCCTCGGTGGTGGAGGCGAGCGACAACTGCGAGCGCAGGAAGTCGAGCGCCTCGTCGAAGGGCATGTCCATCTGTCGGTAGGCGGCGTCCTTGCCGAGCTTGGTCAGGACCGGCGACTTCGAGGCAAGCTTGTGTGCCCAGTCGCTGACGGCCTCGTCGAACTCATCCGCCGTGGCGACCTTGTTCACGATCCCGGCCTCCCTGGCCTCCTCCGCCGACAGCCGCTCTCCGAGCAGCATCATCTCGTTGGCCTTCTTGCGCGGCACGTTTCGGTAGATCAGGGCCATGATCATGAACGGGAACAGGCCGACGTTGATCTCCGGAGTGCCGAACGTCGCGGAGTCCTTGGCCACGACCAAGTCGCAGGCGAGCGCGATGCCCAGCGACCCCGCCAGCACATGGCCGTTGGCCGCGCAGAGGGTCGGCTTGCCGAGCCGGCCTATCAGGTTGAAGAGGAGTGGAAAGCGCTCGGTGGCGAAGTGCCTCTCGACGAGCGAGGCGTCCGATGCGAACTGGTCGAGATTGGCCCCGGCGGAGAACACCTTCTCGTGAGATGAGGTGAGCACCACGCAGCGCACCGCCTCGTCGTCGCGCGCCGACTCCAGGGCATCAAGCAGCTCGGTGAGGAGCTCGCCCGTGATCGCGTTGCGGTTCTCGGGCGAGTCGAGCGTGATCGTGGCGATCCCGTCGTCGACCTCGTAGCGGATGCTCTCGTATGCCATCAGCCGGAAGTGGGAAGTCCTACTTCCTACTTTGACGTATCGCCTTCTGACTCGTCAAGCGCGGGAACCCAGGCGGCGTGCATGTCCACGCGCGGGCCGCGGAAAGGGACGCCTTCCGCCTCGAGCAGCCGGCGCTGGCGCTCGCCCTTGGCGACGGAGCCGTCGGCGCGCACGATTCGCTGCCAGGGGACGCTCGGGTCGTGGCAATCCGCGAGGACCGCTCCCGCGAAACGAGGCGCGCCGGGCGCGAGATCACCGTAGGTCGTCACTCGCCCATGCGGGATCGAGCGCACCCGCTGGAGAACGTCTTCCCGACTAGGCGCCACGCGGCAGGGTGAAC
Organism: Actinomycetota bacterium; assembly: GCA_046729895.1. Lineage (GTDB taxonomy): Bacteria > Actinomycetota > Thermoleophilia > Solirubrobacterales > Thermoleophilaceae > DASXBA01. The sequence continues at coordinate 2,328 of JBKPHP010000261.1, read as the reverse complement.
CTGACCCGGGCGCCTTCGCGCGAGTCCGCGGACCAGATGCCGTTGTCCATCGATCCGATTGTGGCAGTGTCGGCCCACCCCGGGAATCCGCCTCACGTCCCCCGGCTGAGCCCCACGACCCGGACGCTGTTGGCTCCGCGGCGGAACGCGGAGGGAGGTACGAGCGCCGTGAAGTACTCCTCTCTGGAGCCGACGAGTGTCCACGCCGTGGCGACGATCCTGCCGTTCACCGCGATCGCTATCGGCCGCGGCCGGCGCGCCCTGGCGGCCAGCCGGCCGCTCACGTCGACCGGCACACGGTTGGCCCGCGGGTTCATCGCGGCATAGCGGCCGGGTCCGTCCAGGGTCGCGGGAAGCGGCCGTCCGGGGCGCCAGTCGTGCGGCGCGAGGGCGAAGAGGCTGGGGCCCGGCAGCAGCGAGCGGTTGCGGCGGAGCGCCGCCGCGCGCATGCGCGCCAGCGTGCCCCTGCCCACCACGACCTCGCCTCCTGCTCCGCGTTCCCGCTGGACGGTCAGCGACCGCCGCCGCCGACCGAGCTCCGCGACCGGGCGGCCCTCGACCTTCCAAGGCATCCGCACGTGGAGCGCGCGGGCGATGGTGGGCAGCAGGTCGATCGACTCGACCGGGGAGTCGTCCACTCGGCCATGGCGCTGCCGCGGCCCCTTGATGAACAGGGGGACGGAGGCGACCTCGTCGACGTTCGTGCGGGTGACGACCCGCGGCAGGTCACCCGGCCTGAAGCTCGCGCCGTGGTCGGCCGTCACGACGAGCAGGGCGCGGTCGTAGAGCCGGATGCGCTTCAGTCGGCGGATCAGGCGGTCGATCATCCGGTCGACGAACTGGAGCTGAAGCATGTGCCGCTGGTAGGCGATCGCGACGGCTCGCGGGTCCCTGGGCAGCGGGGCGAACAGGGAGGCGGCGTATGGCCGCCCGCCCGTATACCGCTGCCCGGAGGGGAAGTAGACCCAGGGGCGGTGCGGCAGGATCAGGTGGAGGAAGTCGAGGGTGCGTCCGCGGCTCGGTCGGAGCGAGGCCAGGAAGCGGGAGAAGCGAACGTTCTGCGTGGCCCGCAGGTGTCGGCGGACGCTGGCGTGCGGCGGCGCGGTCAGGTCGGTCGGCCCCTCGCCAGGGGCCAGCCGGTCGGCTATCCGCGACCGCAGGCCGGCCGGCAGGGCGGGCACCGAGGCGACGGCATCCGAGCTGATCCTGCGCATCCGCCGGACGAACGGCGCCGCCCGCTGCTCGCTGCACACAGGCTCGGGGCAGAGGTCGGTGTTGAACTCCCAGACGTTTAGGCGGTAGCCGCCGCCCAGCAGCGTGAAGAGGTTGTTCGGATGCTCCGACGCCACCTGGAGCTGGTCGTGCCGGGCCCGAGTCCCCGTGAGAAGCGAGGGCACGGCGAGCTGCGTGAAGTCGGCGACCGTCACGTCGTCCCTGTACCAGGTCGCCGCCCGCGCGAGGCGGGCGAAGCCCGGAAAACGCCGCGCGTCGATTCGCTCCTTCGAGTCCATCAACGACGTCACCGGGAGCTCGTCGAACACGACCATCACGAGCGGCGCCCCGGAGGAGGCCCGCGGCTCGGGTGCCGGCGGCCCGTTTCCGAAGACGATCGAACGCACGGGCGAGAAGACCAGGAACAGCGCCAGGACCACGACGGGGGCCAGCGAGAGCACCGTGACCCAGGAGCGCACCGCGCCCACGCGCCTGTAGGCGAGCGCCGCAAGCGCACCCAAGGCGAGCGCGAGCAGGTCGGCGAGCAGCGGCGAGACCGGGCTTCCGGGGTCGGTGAGGAACTGCCACGCGATCAGGCCGGCGAGGCCACCCACGAACGCGAGGTGGAGTGCCTCCCGCAGTCGCCGGCTCACCAGGCCCGCGAGCTCTTCGGTCAAGAACAGCGCGAGCGGGGGGATGAGAACCAAGCCGAACGCGAACAGCAGCACGTCCAGTCGGGTGGCTCCGCGCTCGACGAAGAAATCAGCCCCGTCGGCGAGCGGCTGGAGGTACTGCTGCGCGATCGCCAGCGACGTGAGCGCCGTCAAATGCAGAAAGTAGGAAGTTCTACTGTTTACTTTCAATTTGAGCTCCGCTAGCGTGCGCCCCATGGTCACGACCGACACCGTCCTCAGGCCCGACCACGCCTCGCGGCGCAGGCATTTCATCTTCACCGAGGAGCACGACCAGCTGCGCGAGTCGATCGGCTCCTTCGTCGAGAAGGAGCTCCAGCCCCACGCGCAGGAATGGGAGGAGAGCACCTTCCCCAACTGGGTCTTCCAGCGGATGGGCGAGCTTGGCCTCCTCGGACTGTCCTATCCCGAGGAGTACGGAGGC
>JBKPHP010000260.1:0-10409 GCA_046729895.1 Actinomycetota bacterium | reverse complement strand
TGGCTCGACCACGACCGGCTCGGCTTCAACTACCGGCTGGACGAGCTCTCGTGCGCGCTTGGACTGGCGCAGCTCGAACGGCTCAGCGAGCTGCTCGCCGCCCGCGAGCGGGTGGCCACCCGATACTCGGAGGGGCTGGGCGAGGTCGAGGGCGTCGTGCTCCCCTGCCCGGATGCGGGGGGGAATCGCAGGAGCTGGTTCGTCTACGTGATCCAGGTGCCGCCGGGGGTGGATCGCGACGCCGCGGTGCGCGGGCTCCGCGAGCGCGGTGTCGACTCGAAGCCATACATGCCCGCCATCCACCTGATGAGCTTCTACCGCGAGCGCTTCGGGCACCGGGAGGGCGAGTTCCCGGTGTGCGAGGACGTGGCGAGCAGGTCGCTGGCGCTGCCGTTCTTCCCCGAGCTGACGGAATCGCAGATCGAGCGGGTGGTGTCCGCCGTGCGCGAGATCGTCGCCGAGCCTGCCATCCTGCCGCCCTGACGTGACACGACGAGGCGCCATCGCCGTGGCCGCCTGTCTCTTGCTTTCGGCCGCGACCCTGCTCGTCCCGTCCGCGCCCACCACCGATCCCTGGGGGTGGATCGTCTGGGGGCGGGAGGTAGCCCACCTGGACCTCTCGACCGCGATCAGCGGCGTCCCCTCGTGGAAGCCGCTGCCGGTGCTCTTCACCGCGCCGCTGTCCGTCTTCGGCGCAGCCGCGCCGGATCTCTGGATGCTCATCGCCCGCGCGGGGGGACTGCTCGGCCTGCTGGCGGCCTACCGGCTCGGCTCACGGCTCGGCGGGCGCGCGGCCGGCGTGTTCGCGGCGGTGGGCCTGGCGGTCAGCACTCACTGGATTCGGACTTTCCTGCACGGCTACTCGGAGCCGCTGGCGATCGCACTGGTTCTGCTGGCCGTCGACAGCCACTTGTCGGGGCGGCCGCGGCGGGCGCTGCTGCTCGCCGCCGGCGTTTCTCTCGTCAGGCCAGAGGCCTTCGCGCTCGTGCTCCTCTACGCCGCGTTCCTCTGGCGTCGCCGAGAGCTGCCCCTGCCCGCTCTGGCCGGGCTGGCACTGGCGGTGCCGGCGCTCTGGATCGTTCCCGACTGGCTCGGATCGGGCGACCCCTTCCACGGCGGGAAGGTGTCCAGCGCGGTCGAGCCAAACGGTGTCCACGCCGCGCTCACCACCTTTGCCGCGGCCGTCCAGATCACGCCGGTCCCGCTCTCCCTCGCCGCAATCGCGGGCCTGGTGATCGCGCTCCGAGCCGGCGACCGCCGGGTGGTGGGCTTGTCCCTCGTGGCCGCCGGGTGGGCGGGGCTGATCCTGACCCTGATGCTCGCCGGCTACCCCGCCTCCGCCCGCTTCTTCGTGCTTCCGGCCTCGCTGATCTGCGTGCTGGGCGCGGTGGGGGCAGTGCGGGTGGTCGAGGTGGCCACGACACGAGGCGCCCGCGTGAGCGTGGCGGCGCTGGTGGCGCTCGCGGCGCTTCCGGTGGTGGCCGTCCGGGGGGAGGCCATGGCTGCGGAGGTCGGCGACTCGGTCCAACGGGCCCGTCTAGAGGGCGGCCTCGCCAGGGCGATAGGCCGGGTCGGTTCCTCGCGACTGCGGGCCTGCGGGGTCCCGGTGCTACCGCGCGGGCTGGGCTGGCTGCGGGGCAACGTGGCTTGGCGGCTCCGGCTGCCCATGAGGCGCGTTCGCTCGGTCCCCACGACGGGAGCTGCCTACATCCTGGCCCTGGGCAAGTCGGGCAAAGGAGCAACCCCCCACCGGGTGACGGTTCGCACACGTCGTCGGCGGTTCGTCCTGCTCGATCCCTTTGCCGGCTCACGCCTGCGGGTGTCGTCGTCCAAGGTCGATCTGGACACCGCAACCCAGGCCGGGACCTGGCGCCTGCTCCTCCCGGACACGGCCGGCTGCCGGGTTACTACCGCAGCCGCTTGACGAGCGCCACGAAGCCCGGCAGGCCCCGGCCGGCAGGCCGGTAGGCCACCTCGTCGTAGCCGGCCCTCAGGTAGAGCGCTCGCGCCGGCTTGTTGTCCAGGGAGGTGTCGAGGGCGATCGACGGCATGGCCAGTTCGCGCGCCCGACGCTCGGCCGCGTTCAGCAGCGACCTCGCGGCGCCTCGGCGCCGGAGCGACTCCTCCACGGCGAGGGCGTCGATGTAGAACGCCGAGTCGGGCGGGCTGGGTACCGCCCGAGCGCCCGACCAGTAGAGCCACATCGCGCCCGGCCATCGCCACGGTGGAATGCTGCGTAGCGCGAGCTTGAGAAAGGCCCCCGCTCTGGTCACGGTCTCCTGGACGGGAAAGGCGGCGAGCGCGCCGGCCACCCGCCCGTCGAGCTCGGCGACCGTCACCACCTCGCGGCTCGCGTTGTTCCCGGGGGTCTCGAAGGCGCGACCGAGGAGCCGCGCGGCGCGCGCCCGGCTGCCGGTGAAGCGGTCGTACATCGCCGCGGCGCTCTCGTATAACAGCTGGGCGACGGGGTCCGCGTCGGCCTCGCGCGCGGGACGGACGGCCGGCTCAGACAAGTCCCATGCCCGCAAGCGTGGCCCGCAGGCCGTCGTCGAGCGGCGTGGGCTCCCAGCCCAGCTCGCGCTCTGCCTTGCCGGAGTCCGGCGCGGCGTTCCACAGGAAGAAGTAGAGCTGCCCGCGGGAGAGCAGCGGCGGCCTGCGGGTGGCGCGCGCCAGCAGCTCGCCGCCCGATGCGATCGCGCGGGCCACGGGCGGCGGCAGGGTGGGGGGCACCCGTCCGCGGCCCGCGACCCGCACGACCGCCTCGGCCAGCTCCCGGATGCTCACGTGGCGGTCGCAGAGGATGTAGTGCTCGCCCGGCCGCCCTCGTTCGGCCGCGAGGAGCTGCCCACGCCCGATTCCCTCGCTGAACACGACGCCACAGCCTCCTGGCGGCAGAGCCGGCGCGTCGACGCGGCCGCCGTCGACCAGCGGCCGGAAGAGCTGGCGCTCGAAGGACGCGCTGCCGCTGGGGCCGGGGCCGTAGACCGCCGCCGGGTTGACCACCACGAGCTCGATTCCGGTCTCCGCGGCCGCCGCCAGGGCGAGCTCCTCCGCCCGCTGCTTGGAGCGCTCATAGGCCGTGCCCTTCGGGTAGTCCGCCAGCTGCTCCTCGTCGAGCCGCCCGCCGGGCGCCGCGTGGAAGACGTCGATGGTGCTGGTGTGGACGACCCGCCGCGCGCCCGCCTCGGCCGCCGCGCGCGCCACGGTCTCGCTCCCGCGTGCGTTCACTCGCTCGAACGTTCCCTCGTCGGAGAGCCATTGCTCCGGCAGGCCCATGGCGTTGAACACCAGCTCGCAGCCCTCCGCCGCGCGGCGAACGGACCCTGGCTCGCTGACGTCCCCCAGGGCGGGTTCGATCCCGGCGGGCAGTATCGCGGAGGCCCGGTCGGCGTCGCGCACGAGGGCGCGTACCTCGTCACCGCGCTCGACCAGCGCGGACGCCACCGCGTGGCCGACCTTGCCGGTGGCTCCCGTGACGAGCACCCTCATCGTGGCGGAATGCTACGGACCGCGGAATGGGATAATCGAGGCCATGGCACGGAAGCACGGCAGGGTTCGCACGGCCGCCCGGAAGCAGCAGTTGTCGCGACGCGATGCGCAGCTCGTCGGCCTGGTGGGCTTCATCGCAGCGGCCGCCCTGCCCGTGATCCTCTGGCACCGGGCCTTCTCGATCATCGCCAGCGACTTCCGGCTGGAGACCGAGTACCTCGTCACCGGCTGGACGGGCTACAGCCTGATCGGACTGGGACTCTTGTTCATGGCACCGGTGGTCTGGTCGATCGGCCGCCGGCCCGGTAGCCGCTTCTATCCCCGCAGTCGCAACGCCTATGCGGCCTGGGGGGTGTGCCTGTACCTGCTGGGCATCGTGCTGGCGAGCCAGGTGGCGACGGTCGCGCGCATCCATCCGGTCCCGTAGCACGTTCCAACACGGCTCCGATGAGCCCGGAGCGAGGGCCGGCTGCCCGCACGGGCTATAAAACGGGCAGCCATGGCCCGCTTCTCGGACCCCCCGGATCCGCTCTTCCAGGCGCTGAACTCGTCGATCGCGTTCGACTACCGGCTGGCCCCGTACGACCTCGAGCAGTCGCTGGCCCACGCGCGCATGCTCGCGCGCGCAGGAATCATCTCGGAGGGCGACCTCGCCGAGCTCGAGCGCGGCCTGGAGGAGGTCGGTCGGGAGATCGACGAGGACCGCTTCGAGCTGAGGCCGGGCGACGAGGATGTGCACATGGCGATCGAGCGCCGGCTCATCGAGATCGTCGGGCCGGTGGGCGGCAAGCTGCAGACGGCTCGGTCCCGGAACGACCAGGTGGCCACCGACGTGGCGATGCTCGTGCGTGCGCACAGCCTCGAGGCGAAGGGGCTGTTGCACGAGTTGATGACCGCCCTGATTGAGCTGGCCGAGCGCCACCTGGACTGGCCGATGCCCGGTTATACCCACCTGCAGCGGGCCCAGCCGGTGTACCTGTCGCACCACCTGCTGGCCTACTTCTGGAAGTTCAGGCGGGATCGCCAGCGCTTCAACTTCTGCATGAACGCCACGGACGACCTCCCGCTCGGCGCCGGCGCGCTTGCGGGCGTGAACTTCGACACGAGCCGCGGGTTCGTCGCGCAGGAGCTCGGCTTCGGCGGCGTTGCGGAGAACTCGCTGGACGCCGTCTCGAACCGCGACTTCGTCCTCGACTACCTGGCGGCGGCGGCCACCTGCGCGACCCACCTCTCGCAGCTCGGCGCCGAGATCGTGCTCTGGTCGAGCGAGGAGTTCGGCTTCTGCGAGGTATCCGACTCGTTCGCCTCTGGGTCCAGCCTCATGCCCCAGAAGAAGAACCCGGACGCCGCCGAGCTTCTGCGCGCCAAGGCTCCGCGCATCGTCGGCGGGCTGGTGAGCCTCCACGGCGTGCTTCACGGGCTCCCGCTGACCTACAACAAGGACCTCCAGGAGGACAAGGAGCCGCTGTTCGACGCGATCGACACGCTCGAGCTCTGCCTGAGCGTGGCCGTGGCCATGCTGCGCGGCATCAGCTTCCACCGGGAGCGGATGGCGGAGGCCGCCGCCGACGAGTTCATTGCGGCCACCGACGTAGCCGATCTCCTGGTGCGGCGCGGGATCCCCTTCAGGGAGGCGCACGGGATCGTGGCCGACCTCGTCCGCGCCGCCGTCGACCGCGGCAAGAAGCTCTCTGAGCTGACCGAGGACGAGCTCCGTGAGCTCGCCCCCCCACTGCTGGCCGCCGACGCCAGCGGGACCCATCGTGCGGACAGCGACTACTACGAGCTGCTCTCGCGGGGGGCCTGGCTGGAATCGAAGGTCTCGGAGGGGGGCACGGCCCTGGCGCGCGTAGCGGACCAGCTCGCCCAGGCCCGTCACGTGCTGGACGACGCGGCCGAGTGACGCTGGGCGCCGACTTCTACGGGCGGTCGGTCCACCGCGTGGCATACGACCTCGTGGGCTGCGTGATCCGTCACGGATCCGCGGCCGGACGGATCGTGGAGGTCGAGAGCTACCACGAGTCGGAGCCTGCGTGCCACGCCTTCGGGGGCGTCACGCCGCGCAACCGGGTGCTCTTCGGGGCGCCCGGCATGGCCTACGTCTATCGCTCGTACGGGATCCACGCCTGCCTGAACGCCGTGGCGGACGTGGAGGGGGCGGGCGCGGCGGTCCTGATCCGTGCGCTAGAGCCGCTCGAGGGACTGGAAGGCATGCGCTCTCGGCGCAGCGTGGCGCGTGACGAGCAGCTGTGCTCCGGACCCGGGAAGCTCACCCAGGCCCTGGGCATCAGGCTCGAGTTGAATGGCAGCTCGCTGCTCGACGGTCCCATCCGGATCGTCGCGCCGCCGAACGGCGCGGCTCCGCCCCGGGTGGTGCGCGGCCCGCGAATCGGCATCACCAAGGCCGCGGACCTGCCCTGGCGCTTCTGCGACGCGGCCAGCCCGCACGTCTCGCGGCCATGGCCCGCAGCGATGCGGGCGGCGTAGGGCCTCAGCCGCTGGGCGCGCCGACGCCGCCCTCGGGGGGACCACCACCCCCGGCACCGCCAGGCGGCGGCGCGGGTGAGGGAGTGGGCGCCGGAGACGGCGTGGGGGCCGGCGGCGAGGGGGACGAAGGGGGCGAAGGAGCCTCGCTGCTCGGGGCTGCCGGCTGCTCGGGCGGCTGCGCCCCATCCGCCTGGGGAGGCGGCTGCTCGGCGGGCGGGACGGGCTGTTGCGGTTCCGGTGGCGGCACCGGGGCCGGGGCCTCCTTGTTCTCGCCCCTGGCCGCCTCGCGCTTCTCGCGGATATCGATCCACGAGGTCATGAAGTCGTGCCAGATCTCGGCAGGGTAGGTGCCCCCGGCCACCGGGCTCCCCTGATACTCGGTCTTCATTGGCTTGAGCCGGTCGGCGTATCCCACCCAGACGGCCACGGTCAGCTCCTTGTTGAAGCCGACGAACCAGGCGTCGCCGTAGTTCTCGGTCGTCCCGGTCTTGCCGGCGGCGAACTCGCCGATCTGGGCGGCCTTGCCCGTGCCGCCCTCGATCACGCCCGAGAGCAGCTGCTGAGCCGTGTCGCCGACGATCTCGGGGAACACCCGCTCCGTTCGCTTCTCGTTGGTGTCGTCCACTCCGCTGCCTTGGACCTTCTCGATGGCCACGGGCCCCTTGCCGCCTGGCGCCAGGCTGCCCGAGACCCGCACGCCCTTGTTCGCGATCGTGCTGTAGGCGTACGCCAGCTCGAGCGGGGTGAGCCCCCGCTTGAGCCCGCCGAGCGTCATCGAAGGATTGGTCGAGACCCGGGTGCGGAGCCCCATGCGCTGCGCGAGGGTGGCGATCCGCCTGGTGCCGACGCCCAGGCCGAGCTCGGCGAAGACCGAGTTGTCTGAGCTCGCGGTCGCGGAGCGCAGCGACGCGATCCCCGAGTACTGATCCTCGTAGTTGCGGACAACGAACTTCTCCTGGCTACTTCCCGGCACGGGGAAGACCTTCGGCTTCGATGTGAACGTGGAGTCCGGCCCCACACCCTGCTGGAGCGCCGCGATCAGCGTGAACGGCTTGAACGACGACCCGGGCTGGCGGTGACCGTTGGTGGCGAGGTTGAAGGGCTTCTTGTCGAAGTTGGCGCCTCCGATCATCGCCTTGATCGCGCCGGTCTTGTTATCGATCGCGACGAGCGAGGCGTCGGGCCCGACGCCGGCGAGCCGGCTTGTGATCGCCTCCTGGGCGGCCTCCTGCAGGGCAGGATCGATCGTCGTGCGGATCTTCAGGCCGCCCCCGAAGACCACCCCCGGCCTGTAGCGATCGACGAGCTGCTCGGTGAGCCAACTCGAGAAGTAGGGCTGGTCGGAGTCGAGTTGCCGCGGCGTCACCTCGTCCTCTGTGGGAGGCGCCGTCCTGACCGCTTCCAGGTAATCCCGATGGGTGATCGAGCCCTGATCCAGCATCAGCTTGAGCACCTCGTCGCGCCGCTGCTTCGCCTTCCGCGGGTCTTCGGCGGGGTCGTAGAGGCTCGGGGAGGCGATCATCCCGGCGAGCAGCGCGGCCTGGGCGGGCGTCGCGTTCGGCGCCAGCTTATGCCGGTCCTGCTGTGGCTCCCCGGGCTGCCCGCTCGGGGCGGTAGCCGGCCCGTCCCCGGCGCCGAAGTAGGTGCGCATCGCCGACTCCACCCCGTAGGCGCCATTTCCGAAGTAAACGGTGTTCAGGTACTCGGTAAGGATCTTGTTCTTGGACCACTTTCTTTCCATGTGGTAGGCCAGTGCGGCCTCGCGCATTTTCTGGAACACGGAGCGGTGGCCCTGTGCCGAGAGCGCGTTCTTCACGAACTGCTGCGTGATTGTCGAGCCGCCCTGCGCGGCTGTCTGGCGTAGCACGTCCTGCCACATGGCCCGGGCGATTCCCTTGTAGTCCACGCCTTTGTGGCTGTAGAAGCGCTTGTCCTCGATCGCGATCACCGCGTTCTTGATGTTCGGTGAGATCTCACGTGGTCCCAGCAGGATGCGGTTGCGGTTGCCGGTGAGCGTCGCGATCTCCTTGCCGTTGCCGGCCAGCAGCGTCGAGTTCCTGGCGTTCCTGTACTCCGTCTGGTTCTCGAGGGCGGGGAGGTCACTGGCGACCGCCATGAGCATTCCGAAGACCGTGGAGACGAGCGCGAGGACGGTGAGGCCGAGGAGGATCAGGGCGAGCCGCAGCTTCTTGAGCTTGGGCCGCCGGCGGGGCGGCGAGGGCGTGCTTCCGTCCGGCTGGACGATCGGCACGTCCACGTGCGCGGGCGTGCGAAGCAATGTCGGCGTCTGCGGCGGCTGCATGCTGGTCGCTCTCGGCAAGCGGCCCGCGCTTCCTTGCGACATCGAGTTGGCGGCGAACGCCCCGGCCCGTCACGGCTGGGCGCGGGGTGCGTCTCGAGAGGGCGGCAGTCTAGCATTGCGCCGATGACTCAAACGGCGGGCGAGGCTGCGCGTTTCCTGCTCAGGAACGCCGTCGAAGCCCTCCCCGAGGGAGCCCTGGAGCGCCAGCTCGCGGAGCCCCGCCCGCTGCGTGCGAAGCTCGGGATCGACCCCACGGCCCCGGACATTCACCTCGGCCACACCGTCGTCCTGCGGAAGCTGCGGGAGTTCCAGGATCTCGGCCATACCGTGGTCCTGATCGTCGGTGACTACACCGGCCGCGTGGGCGATCCAAGCGGGCGCTCGCAGGTCCGCCCGCAGCTCGACCCCGAGGAGATCGACCGCAACGCCGAGACCTTCCAGCGGCAGGCGTTCACCATCCTCGACCGGGATCGGACCGAGGTGCGCCGCAACAGCGAATGGCTCGACATGGCGATGGAGGACCTGTTCGGCCTGGCCCGCACGGCCACCGTGGCACAGCTGCTGGAGCGCGACGACTTCGCCAAGCGCTACGCGGCCGGCGACCCGATCTCGGTGCTCGAGCTCCTCTACCCGCTGCTACAAGGCTACGACTCAGTGGCGGTTCGCGCAGACGTCGAGCTCGGCGGCACCGACCAGAAGTTCAACCTGCTCCTCGCCCGCGACGTCCAGCAGGCCTATGGAGTGGAGCCGCAGTCGATCCTCACCATGCCCATCCTGCCTGGCACGGACGGCATTCAGCGGATGTCCAAGTCGCTTGGCAACTACGTGGCGATCACGGACCCGCCGGAGGAGGCCTTCGGAAAGCTCATGCGGCTGCCCGACGAGGCCATGCCCGTCTACTACGAGCTGTTGCTCGAGGAGCACTTCGACGCCTCCCGGCCGGCGGTCGAGTCCAAGCGGGCCATGGCGCGCGCGCTCGCCGCCCGCTTCCACGGGGACGAGGCGGCAGCGGCGGCCGAGGCGCACTTCGACCGGCTCCACGTGGAGCGGGAGGCGCCGGACGAAGTGGAGGAGTTCGCCATCTCCGGGGACTCGGTCCACCTGCCGGCGGTACTCTCCGACGCGTTCGGGATATCCCGCTCCGAGGGCCGCCGGCTCATCGCCCAGGGGGGCGTGAAGCTGGATGGAGAACCGCTCTCCGACGGGCAGCTCGACCTGCCCTCCGACCGCCTCGACGGGTCTCTGCTCCAGGTCGGAAAGCGCCGCTTCAAGCGCCTTCGTAGAGCCTGACGCCGGGTCGACTGCCCCCCGGCCCGGTGCTACACTCCTCGGTCGCACCGGATGACGAAGACCACCCGGGAGAGAGGCCAGGCGTAGGTACCGCCCCGACAGCGGAGCGGGTTGCTGGGCCTCTCAGCGAGAGGCCTTTTTCGTGCGGTGGCGCAGGAGGGCGGAGTCCCCGCCCGGAGGGCGCCAAGCGGTCTTTGAAAACTCAACAGCACGTGCGATCGCCGGTCCGAAGCGACCGAACGATCGCGCTCAAGCTCGACCCTTGCCTAGCGCAAGGGCACTAGCCATACCCGTCGAGATCGAGACCGCCGCACGTGTACGCGACGGTCTGCCAGCGACTCGACGCTCTTCTGATTGACAGTGGAACCGCGGCTCTCGGGGCGAGCGCCTCGCGTTCACCTTGGAGGGACCGCGGATGAAACCACGCCAGTCTTTCACGGAGAGTTTGATCCTGGCTCAGGACGAACGCTGGCGGCGTGCTTAACACATGCAAGTGGAGCGACGAACCAGGCTTCGGCCTGGGGCAAAGCCGCGAACGGGTGAGTAACGCGTGGGTAACCTGCCCCGAAGACCGGGACAACTCGGGGAAACCCGAGCTAATACCGGATGTGCCCTCCTCACATCAGTGAGGCGGGGGAAGGAAGCTTCGGCCTCCGCTTCGGGATGGGCCCGCGACCCATTAGTTTGTTGGTGAGGTAATGGCTCACCAAGGCCGCGATGGGTAGCTGGTCTGAGAGGACGATCAGCCACACTGGGACTGAGACACGGCCCAGACTCCTACGGGAGGCAGCAGTGGGGAATCTTGCGCAATGCGCGAAAGCGTGACGCAGCAACGCCGCGT
>JBKPHP010000259.1:0-13296 GCA_046729895.1 Actinomycetota bacterium | reverse complement strand
GTCGATCAGCTCGCACTCGGCGTCGGAAGGCTCGGGCAGCTCCCAAGCCGGGTCGGCGGGCCGCGTGAGCCGCTCCACCTCGTCGGGAGCCGCCACGAGCGCCCGCCCCCAGGCGAACGCGGCCAGGTTCTTCTCCACCGCGGCGCCGTTCAACCTGATGGCTTGCTCGACCGCCTCCGCCGAGACCGGTAGCGCGCCGCGCTGGTAGGCGGCGCCGTGGACGATCGTGTTGGCGGGCATGTGGTCGCCGAACAGACGCTCCGAGAGCTCTTGGGCGTCGAGATAGACGTTGAGCTCCTTGCGGGTGACCCGGTCGATCTGCTCGAGCTGGCCGCTCAGCTCCGGGAAGCGCTCCTCCACGTCGACCACCATGCGGCCGGTGGGCACCGCGTGCGTCGAGACGACCGCGATCGTGCGGCCTGGATTCGCGGTCTCGAGGTTCTTCGGGCTCGCCGCGCCCAGGAGGTCGAAGCCGAGGTACAGGTCCACGCTGCCCGCCGGCGCCTTGCTGGCGGCGGGACGGGGCTCACGCGACACGTGCAGGTCGGAGATCACCGGGCCGCCCTTCTGGCTGAGACCGGTCTGATCCAGACCCGTGACGTGGAGGCCGTCTATCAGGGCGGCCATACCGAGCACCTGGTTCACCGTCACGACGCCGGTGCCCCCGATGCCCATCATCCGGACGTTGAAGCCCGCCTCCGAGACGAGCCGCTCGGGCTCCGGGAGCCACACGCGAAGCTCGGGCGCCTCGCGCCTCGCCTTCTTGCCGGGCACGACGGTGACGAACGACGGGCAATCACCCTCGAGGCATGAGAAGTCCTTGTTGCAGGAGGCCTGGTGGATCTGCGTCTTGCGGCCGAACTCGGTCTCGACCGGGACCACCGACAGGCAGCTCGACTTCTCGCCGCAGTCGCCGCACCCCTCGCAGACGCGCTCGTTGATCCAGACGCGCTCGGCCGGCTCCGGCGCCTTGCCGCGCTTGCGCATCCGGCGAAGCTCCGCGGCGCACTCCTGATCGTGGATCAGCACCGTGACCCCCTCCACCCGCGAGAGCTCCTCCTGGGCGGAAAGTAGCTCCTTGCGGTCGCGCAGCTCCGCGATCGGAGCGAGGTCGACGCCCTTGTAGCGGCCCGGTTCCTCGGTGGTGACGATGATCCGCTTGACGCCCTCGAGCTCGAGCAGGCGGATGAGGTCCGGCACCGACGGCCCGCCCTCGACGGGCTGGCCGCCGGTCATCGCCACGTGCCCGTTGTAGAGCAGCTTGTAGGTGATGTTGGCCCCGGCGGCCACGGCGGCCCGGATCGCGAGCGAGCCGGAGTGCGCGAAGGTGCCGTCGCCGAGGTTCTGGACCAGGTGGGAGTCCTCGGTGAAGGGCGCCATGCCGATCCACTGCGCGCCTTCCCCTCCCATTTGCGTGATGCCGGTGATCTCGCCCTTCCCCTCGGGGTTGAGGAGCACCATGGTGTGGCAGCCGATGCCGGCGCCGACGAGCGTGCTATCCGGCGCCTTGATCGAGGTGTTGTGCGGGCAGCCGGAGCAGAAGAACGGGGTGCGCACCGCCATCGGCAGCTCGGTCTGGCGGCGGGCCACATCGTCGAGCGCGTTCAGCCGGGCCTCCACGGAGTCGAGGCACACGCGCCGAGACAGCCGCGCCCCCACCGCTCGCGCTATCAGATCGGCGTCAAGATCGCCTTCGGCCGGCAGCAGCTCCTTGCCCAGCACGCGAGGAGCGTGGGCCGCGCCGTAGAGCGTCTCCTTCACCAGCGGCTCGAGGAAGGCGCGCTTCTCCTCGGCCACCACGATCTCCTCGAGACCGCGGGCGAACTCCCCCAGTACCTCGGGGTCGAGCGGCCAGAGCATGCCGAGCTTGAGGATGCGGACGCCGGCCCCCTCCAAAGCCCTCTCGTCGCCAAGGCCCATGTCCCGCAGCGCCTGGCGCAGGTCGTAGTAGCTCTTCCCGGCGCAGACGATGCCGAGCCACGCGTCGCGGGCTCCCTCGATCCGGTTGACGCCGTTCTCTCGCGCGTAGGCGAGGGCCAGCCCCGTGCGAGGACCGAGCATGCTGCGCTCCATGTCGAGCGACGCGGGCGCCAGCAGATTGCCGTTCGGCACGTGCTCGTAGTCCGTCGCCGGCAGCCTCACCTCGACCCTGCCCGGAGCGACCGCGGCCGTGCCCACGGCGTCCGCGACATTGGTCACGATCTTGAAGCCGGCCCAGAGCCCGGAGGCGCGCGAGCAGCCGAGAGCGTGGAGCCCGAGGTCGAGGACCTCTTGCACGTCGCCGGGGAAGAAGATCGGCATGTGGAGGCTCTGGAACAGGGTCTCGGACGCGCTTGGCAGCGTGGAGGACTTGCAGCTCGGGTCGTCGCCGACGACCGCCAGCCCCCCGCCGGTGCGGGATACGCCGACGTAGTTGCCGTGGCGCAACGAGTCCATCGCGCGGTCGAGTCCCGGCGCCTTGCCGTACCAGATGCCGATCGCGCCGTCGTACTTCGAGCCCGGAAGCGTGGCGGCGAGCTGGCTGCCCCAGGCCGACGTGGCGCCCAGCTCCTCGTTCAGCCCCGGGACGTGGAAGACGTGGTGATCGGCGCAGATGCGCGCGTTCCGCTGGAGCTCCTGGTCCAGTCCACCCAGCGGCGAGCCCTGATAGCCCGAGACCATCGTGCCCGTATGCAACCCGCGACGGCGGTCGGCGCGGTGCTGGTCGAGCGGCAGCCGCACGAGCGCCTGGACTCCGGTCAGGAGCACCCGGCCCTCCTCGAGCAGGTACTTGTCCTCGAGCGAGATCTCGCGGCCAGCCGCGGCGTGTGCGCGACGGCGGCCGGAATCGCGGCGACGGGGGGCACCCGGAGGCCGCCTGCGTGGAGCCGTGATTGTCACGCAGCTCTCCTCCTGGCCGCCATTGGGAAGCTCACCTTACCAGGGGAGGGAAACACATTCCACAAGCTCGGTCACCCAAACCGCCGCTTGAATAAGCAAGGTGCGGGGTATAAGGTCAATGCCTGTGACCATTACTACCCAGCCGGATACGGGGCGAACCCCCCAGGTACTGGCGGATGACGACCACGAGCGGGTCGTGATCCGCCAGGACCGGGACACCGGGCTCCGGCTGATCGTCGCCGTCCACTCCACCGTGCTCGGTCCCGCCCTCGGCGGGCTGCGCCTGCGGCGCTACCCCGGCGGTCTTCGGGAGGGCCTCCAGGACGTGCTCGCGCTGGCACGAACGATGACGCTGAAGGCGTCGGCGGCGGGGCTCGACCTGGGCGGTGGCAAGGCCGTGATCCTCGACGACGGCAACGACGAGCTCAGGGAGGCACGACTGATCGCCGCAGCTGAGACGATCGACGAGCTCGGCGGCGCCTACATCACGGCCGAGGACATCGGCACGACCACGGCCGACATGGACCTGATCGCGAAGCACACCTCCTTCGTGGTCGGGCGCTCCCGCGAGAACGGGGGCCGCGGGGATCCCTCCCCGATCACCGCAGAGACGGTCTTCCAAGCGATGCGCCGCGGCCTGGCAACGGCCATGGGCACGGACGACCTGGAAGGGCGCCGCGTCGGGGTGATTGGTCTCGGCAAGGTCGGCTTGCCCCTGGCGCGCAAACTGGCGGAGTCGGGCGCCGTGGTGCTGGCGTGCGACCTGCGTCCGGAGTGCGCCGAATGCTTCGCCGAAGAGCACGGGGGGGCGGTAGCGCCTTGCGCCGAGGCACTGCTCGCGGCGGAGCTCGACGTGCTGGCGCCCTGCGCGGCCGGCGGCCTGATCGACGAGGCCATCGCGCGCTCGATCGAATGCAACGTCATCGCGGGGGCCGCCAACAATCCGCTGACCGGCCCCCGCGCGGCGCGGCTCCTCCAGCGCCGTGGGATTCTGTACGTGCCCGACTTCCTCGCCAACTGCGGCGGCCTCATCCACGTCTCGACCGAGTGGTACGGGGAAGACGGGCCCCGGGAGCGGCAGCTCGTCGCGCGGGCGATGGAGCGCCTCGAGCAGGCCATCGCGGACGCCGAGCACGAGGACTCGACGCCCCTCGAGGTCGCGCAGCGCCAAGCGCTCGAACGCGTCGAGACCGCACGCGTGCACGCATGAGCCCATCGGCCGCTCCTCCGGTCCCGACCTATACTCGGGCCGGTTTGGAGAGTTCCTTCGAGCCCCTCGCCACCCGCCGCACCTTCGAGGAGGCGGTCGAGCAGATCGCCGAGAAGGTCAAGTCTGGCGATCTGGCGGTGGGCCAGCGTCTCCCCTCTGAGCGCGAGCTGGCGGGCCAGATGCGGATCAGCCGCCCGACGCTCCGGGAGGCAGTCAAGGTCCTTGCCGAGGCCGGGGTGCTCGAGGTGCGCCGCGGGCAGAGCGGCGGCACGTTCGTGGCCAGCGAGCTGATCCCCCGCGAGCTCCTGCGCACCACCACCGAGATTCGGGTCAGCGAGGTGGCCGGCGTGCTGGAGGCGCGCCGCCTGCTGGAGCCGCGTGTGGCGCAGCTCGCCGCGGTTCACGCCGGTGAGGAGGACTTCGCCGCGATGCAGGCCACGATCGAGCGCCAGCGCGAGCTCGCGGGCGCGGGCGACTTCCTCAAGCACGAGGACCTCTTCCTCCAGCTCGACCTCAAGTTTCATCTCGCCATGGCGCGCGCCAGCCGCAACTCGACCGTCGTGCAGCTGATGCGCCACCTCTTCAAGCGGCTCGAGATCGCGCGCGACATGGCTGTGCACGCGCCACTGGTGCCGGACTGGGTGATCGACATCCACGAGCGCACGCTGGCGGCCATCCGCGCGGCCGACTTCGAGCTGATCGACGAGGTGATGGACGAGCACCTGGCCCAGCTCGAACAGATCTGGGAACGGGAGACGGGGCGCGGCCTCGTGCGGCCGCTGCCCGACTTCCTCCAGCCCGTGGCCGAGCGCTCGCGCGCGCTACGCGCCGGCTAGCGCCCTGGCCACCACGCCGAGGTCCTCGGTGAACGCGCGTCGCTCGGCGTGCCTGGAGTCGTCGTCGGGCGCGCGGAGTATCGCCGAAGGGTGGACTGTGGCGGTCACGACCGGAGCGAGCTCGGAGTCGAGCAGCTCGCCGCGGTGCTTCGTCAGCCGGAACGACGACCCCAGCAAAGCCTTGGCGGCGGTCGCCCCGAGGAGGACAACGGCCTGGGGCCCGACCACCCTCAGCTCCTCGTCCAACCAGGGCCTGCAGGCCTCGATCTCGAAGCGCTTGGGCGTCTGGTGGATGCGCCGCCCGCCCCTCTCCTCGAACTTGAAGTGCTTGACGACGTTGGTGATGTAGACGTCGTTGCGGGAGATGCCGACGGCCTCGAGCGCCTTGTCGAGCTCCCGGCCGGCCGGGCCCACGAAGGGACGGCCGCTGCGGTCCTCGCGGTCGCCCGGCTGCTCGCCGACGAAGACGACGCTCGAGCGCTTGCGCCCCTCGCCGAAGACGGTCTGGGTCGCGCCGCGCCACAGGTGACAGCCGCGGCAGCGGGCGGCCGCTCCCCGCAGCGCCTTGAGCGTCCGGCGCTCGGGCAGGAACGGGGTGGCGTCGTTGGGCTCTGCCTGCGTCTGCGTGATGTGCTTCCCGCTACCCGGTCCAGGAGAGGAGATCACCTTGGAGTACGAGACGGTCGTCTACGAGCAGGACGAGCACGTAGTCACGCTCATCTACAACCGGCCTGACCAGCACAACGCGATCAACCGCCGCATGAACGAGGAGCTGCAGGACGCCTGGCAGCGCTTTCGCGACGACGACTCGGCCTTCGTTCTCGTGATCACCGGCGCCGGCGACACCACCTTCTCGGCGGGCTGGGACCTCCAGGACGCGTCGGAGCTGACGGAGCCGCCCGACTGGGAGAGCTGGCGCCGTGAGATCTGGAACTCGGCCGGCGCGTGCGGCTACACCCGCCGGGTCGACGTCTTCAAGCCCGTGATCGCCGCGGTGAACGGGTACGCGTTCGCCGCGGGGCTCGAGACCGCCCTCCTGGCCGACATCCGCATCGCCGCGGAGAACGCCGAGTTCGGCGCCCTCGAGCGGCGCTGGAACATCGTCGCCGGGGACGGCATGACCGCGCGGCTGCCCCTCGTGGTCGGCTGGGCGCGAGCGCTCGAGCTGATCATCACCGGCCGGCGCGTGGACGCCCGCGAGGCCGAGCGGATCGGGCTGGCCAACGAGGTGGTGCCGCGCGGCCGCGCGCTCGAACGCGCCCGCGAGCTGGCACACGAGATCGCCGCGCTTCCCCAGGGCGCGCTGCGCTCGGACAAGGAGAGCCTCGTTCTGGGCGTCGGCCGCACGCTCGAGGAGCGGCTGCGGATCGAGACGGAGCTGATCATCTCAATGTTCATGCGCCGCGACTCCCACACGATCGGCGCCTCGGCGTTCAAGAGCGGGGAGCGGCCGGAGTGGCCGCACCACGGGCTCTAGCCGGCCCAGGCCAGCGCCTGCAAGCGGTCGAGCCGCTCCCCCGTCATCGCGCACTGTCGCCAGCTCTCGCCACGATCAGCGCTCTCCCACAACTGGCCGTCGGCGAGCCCGGCGAAGATGCGGCTGCCCAGCGTAACCAGCGCATACGGCATCGCGGGGAAGGGATCGGGCAGTCCGCCCGCGAGGGTCCGCCAGGTGCCGTTGTCCCGTGAGTAGATGCGCGCCTGGGGATCGCCCCGGCCGTGCGCTGCGAAGGGTCCGGTGCTCGCCGACACGTACCAGCGCTGCGGATCGTCGGGATCGACCGCCACCGACCACGTGTAGTGGCGGTCGCGTCCCTGGTCGGCTGCCCTCCAGGACTCGCCGCCGTCCTCGCTCCATGCGGCCCCGCCGCCCCCCGCCTCGTATGCGCGGCCCCTGACCCGGGGGTGCCAGGCCAGGGAATGGACGTCTGGTTGGGCACCGGGACGGTGGTCCTCGAAGCTCTGGCCCCCATCCGTCGAGCGCATCAGTCCGCCCAGCTCGATGCCGACGAGCAACAGGTCCTCGTCGTGCGGGCTCGGCGCGATCCAGCGGACGTGCGAGGTCCACGGCCGGGGCGGGAAGCTCCACGTCGGGCGTGAGGGGAGCTCGAGCAGCCCCTGCAACTCGCGCCACGTCTGGCCGCCGTCGTCGCTCCGGTACAGCGCGCTCGGCTCCGTTCCGGCATACACGGCTCCTTCCGCGGGGCTCACCGCGAGCGAGAACACCGCCGCTTCCGGGAGCGCGCAGTCGACCCACGTTCTCCCACCGTCGGTGGTCCGTCGGACGCCGCCGTCGCGCAACCCGGCATAGACGACCTCGGGGTCGGCCGGATCGGCGGCGAGGCACTGGGCGCCGCTGCCGCGGAGAGTCAGCTTGGCCGCCCACTCGCCGCCGGTCTCCTCGAGACGGGCGATCGCGTCACCGGTGGCTGCGTAGAGCCGCGTCATCGCTCACTCCATCTTCGCAAGCCGACGACCCCGTGCTGCTAAAGATGAAAGGGAAAGGAGGCACCGGTGGAACGCAAGTGGTGGACGCTACTCGCGATCTGCGTGGCGACGTTCATGCTGCTGGTCGACGTCACGATCGTGAACGTCGCGCTGCCCAGCATCCAGCGCGATCTCGACGCGGGGCTCACCAGCCTGCAGTGGGTCGTGGACGCCTACGCGCTCATGCTGTCCGCACTGATGCTGACGGCGGGTTCGCTGGCGGACCGGCTGGGCCGTCGGCGCGTGTTCGAGCTGGGCGTGGTGGTCTTCACCGTTGCTTCGCTCCTGTGCGGTCTCGCTCCCAGCTCGACGCTGCTCGACCTGTCGCGCGGGCTCCAGGGCGTAGGCGGAGCCGCGATGTTCGCCACGTCGCTGGCGCTCATCGCACAGGAGTTCCGAGGCCGCGAGTTCGCCACGGCGATCGCCGCGTGGGGGTCGACGGTGGGAGCGGCCGTTGCGGTGGGACCGCTCGTGGGCGGGGCGCTGACGGAAGGCCTAGGCTGGGAGTGGATCTTCTTCGTCAATGTGCCGGTCGGAGCGGTCGCCTTGGCGCTGGCCGTGCTGCGGATGCGCGAGTTTCGCGATCCCGGGTCGCGAGGCGTGGACGCAGGAGGACTGGTCACCTCCTCCGTCGCGCTGTTCCTGCTGGTCTTCGGTCTCCTGCGGGGGAACGCCGAGGGCTGGTCGAGCGCCGTGATCCTCGCCTCGCTGGGCGGCGCCGCCTTGCTGTTCGCCGTCTTCGTGGCGATCGAGCGGCGCCAGCCGCGTCCGATGCTCGACCTGTCTCTGTTCGGGCGACCGGCCTTCGTCGGCGTCTCGCTCGGCACGGTCGCCATCGGGGCGGGCATGTTCGCGATGTTCTTCTACCTGTCGCTGTATCTGCAGGACATCCTCGGCTACTCGCCGCTGCAGGCCGGGCTCCGCTTCCTGCCGCTGACCCTGCTCGTCTTCTTCATCCCCGCGGCGACCAGGCCCCTCGCAGAGCGCGTCCCGCCGCGGGTGATGCTCGGGAGCGGTCTGGCGCTCGTCTCGTTGGGGCTCTTCCTGATGCACGGCATCCGGACCGATTCCGGCTGGACGACGCTGCTCCCGGGCCTGCTGGTCGCCGGAGTGGGCATCGGGCTCTCGAATCCCGCCATCGGATCGATCGCGCTCGGGGTCGTCGAGCCGGCCCGCAGCGGGATGGCCTCTGGCTTCAGCAACACCTGTCGCATAGGCGGCGTGGCGATCGGGGTGGCGGGCCTCGGCGCCGTCTTCGAGCACCGCATCGGCACGAAGCTGGCCGACCTCGCGCCGAATGCCCCCGCGGGGCTCGTCGACGCTGTCTCGTCGGGCGGGACGCGAGCCATCCCCCACGCGGGCGCTCCCGGTGCGCGCGCTCACCTGGCGGATGCCGCCCGGCAGGCCTTCATCGCCGGGCTGAATGAGATCCTCCTGGTCGGCGCCGCGACCCTGTTGCTGGGCGCGCTCGCCGCGTTCGCGCTGATACGGGCACGCGACTTCGCCGCCGCCCGAGAGCCCGCGGCGGCCCCCGCCGAGGCCTGAGGGTTGCGTCGAGCTGCCTCCGCCGCAGAGGCCTGAGGGTTGCGTCCAGCGCGTCGACTCAGCCTGGTCGCGGCCTGCTCGGGTTACTTCTTCGTCCTGCTGGACGTGACGATCGTGAACGTCGCACTGGCGCGGATCGCGGCGGAGCTTGGCGGCAGCAGGGCCGAGCTCCAGTGGGTCGTGGACGCGTACGCGCTGGTGCTGGCCAGCCTGATGCTCTCGACCGGCAACGTGGCCGATCTCTACGGGCGGCGCCGGGTGTTCAGCGTCGGTCTGGCCGGCTTTGGGCTGGCTTCGCTGCTCTGCGGGCTGGCCCCTGGCATCGGCATGCTGGTGGTCGCGCGGGTGCTCCAGGGTCTCGCCGCGGCGGCGATCCTCCCGACATCCCTGGCGATCGTCGGCCACGCCTTCCCGGTCCGGCGGAACGGGCTCGAGCGATCGGCTTCTGGGCGGGCGTCGGCAGCCTCGCCCTGATCGCGGGGCCGATCCTCGGCGGGGTTCTCGTGGACGCGCTCGGCTGGCGAGCGATCTTCCTGCTGAACGTCCCGCTGAGCGTCGCCGCACTGGCCTTGACATGGCTCGCCGTAGCGGAGTCGTCAGATCCCGACCGGCGCGGCATCGACGGGCCGGGACAGCTGCTGGGTGCCCTATTCCTGGGCTTGTCCGTGTTCGCCTTGATCGAGGGTCGGCGGCTCGGGTGGACCTCGCCAGAGATAGTCGGCGCAGGCGCGCTTGCGATCGCAAGCCTCGGGGCCTTCGTCGCCGCGGAGCTTCGGGCCGCGCGGCCGATGCTCGACCTTCGCTACTTCCGCCGCCCCGGCTTCAGCGCCGCGAACGCCGGGGCAGGGCTCATGAACCTCGGGACCCTGGGCGCTCTCTTCGCCCTGAGCCTCTTCCTCCAGCGCGTGCAGGGACATTCGCCGCTCGACACCGGGCTTCGCCTGCTCCCCTGGCTCGGGCCACTTGCGGTGCTGGCGCCGTTGAGCGGCCGCCTGACCGCCGTGATCGGCCCGCGCATGCCGGCCGCGGTCGGGCTGGTGCTGGCCGGGGTCGGGTACCTCCTGCTCACCGGGGTCGATCCGCAGACCGGCTTCGGCTCGATCTGGCCGCCGCTCGCCCTGGCCGGCGTCGGGCTTGCGGCGGCCACGCCGGCGCTCGTCACCGGGGCGACGGAGGCCGTGCCCCGGGAGCGCTCCGGGATGGCATCGGCCGTGAACAACACCGCCCGCCAGGTGGGCGGAGCGATCGGTGTTGCCCCTGATCGGTGGGCTGTCGACCATCGGGAGCTCCCTCGCGGTGTCAGGCGCGGCGCTCGTCTGCGGCGGGTCGGTGGTCCTATTGACGTTCCGGACCGGCTGAGTTCGACATCTCTCGCTCGGCGAGCCGCCTGAGTTTCACTACTCTCGAGCGGCGGCGGACCTCACGCTCTTCAGGGCGCTGAACGGGATCGCGCACGCGTCAGACCGCTTCGAGGACGTGGCGACGTTCCTTGCACAGGACGCGCAGTTCTTCCTCGTCGCCCTCCTGGCCGTGCTCTTCTTCGCGCGGGGGAAGTGGGCTTCCCGCAACGGCCGGCACGGAGTCGTGGCCGCTGGGTTCGCCACCGGCCTCGCGCTCGCGGTCGCACGCGTGATCGCGGGGGCGTGGGACCGGCCGCGTCCCTATCTCGCGCACCCGGCGGACTCCCACCTCTACATCGGCGCGTCGCACGACCCGTCGTTCCCGAGCGACCACGCCACTGCGGCCTTCGCTATCGCGGTGTCGATCCTGCTGCGCCACCGGAGGGCCGGCTGGCTCGCGCTCGCGATGGCCGTCCTCCTCTCGGTCAGCCGCGTGGCGGTGGGAACGCACTACCCGAGCGACATCGTGGGCGGGGCCGCTATCGGCACGCTCGCGGCGCTCTTCTTCTGGCTGCCGACCATTCGCCGGCCCCTCCTCGCCCTGGCGGATCGGCTGGCCGGGATTTACGACGAGCTCCTCGCGAGCGTCTCCGCAAGACGACCGAGGTACTTGCGCAGGTTGCGCGTCACGCCGGGCCCGAGCAGCGGCCCCGGCCGACTTCGCCCGGCCTCGCCCCCGCACGTGGGCGGGTCGTGGAGAGCAGGGCCCGCTACGGGTGTAGATAAGCAACGCGCGCAGGCGTAGCGAGCAGCGCCCCTACGTCGGCGACGACACGCAGCGGCCGCAGGCCCCACCGCCCCGTGCTTCGGGCGCAGAGCCGCCTTCAGATCGAACAGGCCCCGCCGCTCGGCCTCCTCGACGGCCCGCTTCAGCTCCCACGGCTGGGCGACCTCGGCGAAATCGAGAAGCGTGCGGGCGAGCGCGGTGACCGGGATGCCCTCGTGACGGTGACGTCGGGTGGAGGTGCCGAACCCGATGGAGCCTGATGCCGCCGCGGGCGTGGCGACCCCGATCCGCGACGGTCACGTGGATCGTCGGGCTCGAGCTGGGCCTGAGCTCCCAGAGGGCGACGGCAGTGCGATGGCTCGCCACGGCGCCGGACCCATAGGAGAGGACGGCGGCCACGCAGCGACCGTGCCACGTGAGGACGGAGTGGCCAACGGCATAGACGCCAAACCCGACCCGGCCGAGCAAGCACCCCGATCTTCCCGATCACCTGGACTCTCTGAGGCCCGTATATCGGGCCTGAGAAAGCCAGGTCCGTCATGGACCGCACGTTGGCACCGCCACACGCGCAGCGGCGCTTACGAGCGTTACCGCTCTGTGAGTGGAGGCGGCCGGTTCTGCCCCGGCGTCCGCGGAACCACGTTCCGGTGCTTGCTACGAGTGTTCCCGTCGGAGTCTGATCTCGGCGTCCGGGTCGGTCGATCCGAGGGGCACGTCACCGGAGCCATACCCTCCTGTAGCTGTCCCCCTCGCGCCAAGGGTCCTGCGCGAGAGGTGAGCCCGCTAGCTGAAGCCGCGAGTCCGGGCCGCGGGCTGCCCGGGGCGACTCCCTCGCGCTATTTAGGCGAGGGCGAACTCGTGAGAGTCCGCACTTATTGGTTCCCGGGAGAGTTTTACGAGGCCAACCCGGGGTCCTCGACTCGCTACACCGGGACGATTCAGCTCCACGTCGAAGCTAGTACGCCCCCGTATTGCCACTCTTAATGGTAGCCGCCGCGACGTGGGTCGTGGCCGCGGGAGGACGCGGCGGCGAGCCCAGGCCGGCGGCCTCAGCGGCGCTCGCTCAGCGCCCGGTCGATCTCGCGCCGGGTCTCGCGCTCCTTGATCGCGCGGCGCTTGTCGTGGCGCTCCTTGCCGCGAGCCAGCGCCAGCTCGACCTTGGCCCGCGGGCCCTTGAAGTAGATCCGAGTAGGTACGAGGGTCAGCCCCCTTTCCACGGTCTTCCCGATCAGGCGCTCGATCTCGCGCCGGTGCATCAGGAGCTTGCGGGGGCGCTCCGGGTCGTGGTTCTCCGCCGCGGCCGGCTCGTAAGGGGCGATGTGCATGCGCAGGAGCCACACCTCACCGTCGCGCACCTCTGCATACGAGTCCTTGAGCTGGACGGTGCCCTCTCGCAGTGACTTGACCTCCGAGCCCCGGAGCTGGATTCCGCACTCCCACTTCTCGAGCAGGTGGTAGCGAAACGACGCCTGGCGGTTGGTCGCGACGTCGCCGGGGGCTGCCTTGCGCTTCTTCTTCTTCGCCATTGCGCCTACGAGTATGTCCGAGCCGGTGCCAGATCCACGCGTCCGCGCGGGGCATCCACGCGGTCGACGGTCACTTCGACGGGGTCACCCAGCCGCAGCCACTGACCCGACTCCGCCACGAGCGCGGTGCCCAGCTCGTTCAGCTGCCACCAGTCGGGGAGACGCCTGACCGGAAGGAAGCCCTCGAACCCCTCCTCACCGAAGCGGAGGAAGGCGCCCTTCTCGATCAGACCCACCACCTCGCCCTCGAAGACTGGAGGGTCGGCTGGGCCCGCCTCCGACAGGATCCGTTCGAGCAGGAACGCGAGGCAGATGTCGTCCCCATCGCGCTCGACCTGCATGGCCTCGCGCTCGGCCGCCGAGCTCACCGCCCCGGCCTCGTCCAGCTCGTGCGCCGGAGCTGCTGCGTGGTCGATGCCGAGTCCCTGCAGCAGCGCCCGGTGGGCGACGATGTCCGGGTAACGACGGATCGGCGAGGTGAAGTGGCAGTAGCGGGGGCTCGCCAGGCCGGCGTGACCGACGTTGCGGGGGCCGTAGAAGGCCTGCTTGAGTGAGCGCAGCACGAGCGAGCCAAACGCGTGGCGGCCGCGCCCCGTGCGCCGGGCGTGGTCGGCGGCCAGGCGGGACGCTTCCGCGGCCACGTCCGCCGCCTGCTGCGGGCTCATGCTCTTAGGCAGCGGTGGAG
>JBKPHP010000258.1:0-6320 GCA_046729895.1 Actinomycetota bacterium | reverse complement strand
ACCTCAACCAGGGTGCCTGGCACCGGCCCCGCTGTGATCACCGGTGAAGCGATCCGCACGCGCGTCCGCGCTCGGCCGATCGCCTGGGCGATCCGGTGCGACAGCTCGGGGCCGTGCCCGGGTGTGAACCAGGCCCGTGCGTCCTGCCCCTCGACGCGCAGCGCCGTGGGCTCGGAGCGGCCGGTCTTCTCGACGTCGCGCTCGCGCCAGAGCTCCTCGAAGTTGCCTCTATAGGCCGCCGCCAGCGCCCGCGAGCGCGCGGTCAGGATGACGTTCTCCTGGAGCGTCCAGGAGTCCTCGGTCCAGTTGGTCGAGCCGGCCCAAAACGCCATCGCCGTGGCGGACCACGTACTTGTGGTGCATGAGGTCGGGGATGCCGGGGATCCCGCAGGTCGGAAGCCGCAGCGACTCGATCAGCTCCGGGCGGGTGCTCGGCGGCGGCGGGATGGCGATGGGCTTGTCGTGGTCGAGGTTGTAGGCGAGCCGTACCTGGACGCCGCCTGCGGCGGCCT
Organism: Actinomycetota bacterium; assembly: GCA_046729895.1. Lineage (GTDB taxonomy): Bacteria > Actinomycetota > Thermoleophilia > Solirubrobacterales > Thermoleophilaceae > DASXBA01. Next base: position 5,808 of record JBKPHP010000258.1, on the reverse strand, counting down.
CCTCGAGCGCGCGCCTGACCACGCTGCTGGCGGGATCGGGAGGCGCACGTCGTAGAGCGCCAAGCTGAGCGAGCGGTGCGCCTCCGAGAGGAAGCCGGCCACGCGCCGGGCTATTGCGAGCGCCGACTCGCGCCGAGGGTGCAGCTCGTGGACCTCGATGGTCCCGGCGCTCACGCGCCGCCGGCGGCCGGCGGCGCGGTGGGGTCGTCCGCTGGGCCGCCCACGCCCTCACGGACGATGTACTGCTCGACGTCCATCGGCCGCTCGCGACTGCGCTCGGCCACGTCCAGGAGCGAGGAGAACAGGTCGACCTCCTCCACCTGCTCCTTGAGGAACCACTGAATGAACTGCTCGCTCACGTAATCGTTCTCATCGCGCGCGATCCTCGCCAGGTCGGAGATCTGTTCGGTGACCTTGCGCTCCTGCTCGAGCGCGACGCTGATCGGCTCTACGAAGTCGGCGAAATCGCCCTGGGGCTCCTTCGTGCCGGGCACCTTCGGCCGCACGCCGGAGTCGAGCAGGTACTTGACCATCATGAGCGCGTGGCCCCGCTCCTCGAGCGCCTGGGCGTAGAAGAGCCCGGCCAGCCGGGGGAACGTCCGGTCCTCGTACCAGATGGCCACCGCCAGGTACTGCCGCGAGGCGCCGAACTCGCGGGCGATCTGTGCCTCCAGGGCGTCGACGAAGCGCTCAGCCGGCATCTGGACGACGCTACCAGGAGCGGCGGCCCCAGGAGCGGCGGTCACGCTACCCTGACGCAGGCCCCCATGCGATCAGGGACGGCGACGACATCTGCTGCCGTGATCGACCGCTCCAAGATCGCGGAGCTGACCAAACGCGAGCTGGAGCGTTTCGGGGAGCGCACGCCGCGCTCCAGCGAGTACTACGACAGGGCTCGCAGGGTGATGCCCGGCGGTGTGCCATCGTCGTTCCAGACGAACGACCCCTGGCCGGTGTACGTCGAGCGCGGCCACGGCGCCAACGTGTGGGACGTGGACGGAAACGAATACGTCGACTTCCACAACGGCTTCGGGGTGATGTGCGCAGGCCACGCCAATCCGACGATTGCCGCCGCGGTCAAGGCGCAGGTCGAGCGCGGCACGCACTTCGCCGCGCCCACCGAGGGCTCGATCGTCGTCGCCGAGGAGCTGCGGCGCCGCTTCGGGCTGCCGCAGTGGCGGTTCACGAACTCGGGCACCGAATCAACTATGGACGCGGTGCATGTCGCGCGGGGCGTCACGGGGCGCGACACGATCCTCAAGATCGAGGGCTCCTACCACGGCCATCACGACGCCGTGATGGTGTCGGTGTATCCCGACCTCGAGGAGCTGGGCGACCGGGACGACCCGGTGAGCGTTCCATACGGCGCGGGCTACCCGCGCGCGCTCACCGAGCTGACGCGGTCGGTGCCGTTCAACGACGCCGACGCCCTCGCCCGCGTCCTCGACACGCTTGGCGGCCAGGTGGCCGGACTGATCATGGAGCCCGCGATGATGAACATCAACATCGTGCCGCCGGTGGAGGGCTACCTGGAAAGGGTGCGGGAGCTCACGCGGGAGCACGGGGTCAAGCTGATCTTCGACGAGGTCAAGACCGGGGCGACGATCTCCCCGGGCGGGGCCAGCCGGCGCTTCGGCGTGACGCCGGACATGATCGCTCTCGCCAAGGCCACCTGCGGCGGCTTCCCCGGAGGCGCGATCGGGATGACCGAGGAGCTGGCGGCCCCCGTGGCCGACGGCACCATCCACCAGTACGGGACCTTCAACGGGAACCCGCTGGTGATGGCGGCCGCGCGGGCGACGCTGACCGAGGTCCTCACCGACGACGCCTACGCCAAGCTAGAGCGCACCAACGAGAAGGTGCTCGCCGGCTGCGATGAGCTGATCGAGCGCTACCGGTTGCCGGCCCACACCGAAGGTCTCGGCGCCAAGGGCTGCGTGGTCTTCTCGGCCGAGCCGATCCGCGAGTACCGCGACTACCTGACCAAGGTGGACGACGAGCTCTCCACGCTCGCCTGGCTCTACCACATGAACCGCGGCGTGTTCATGACTCCGGGTGTCGAGGAAGAGTGGACACTCTCGATCGCCCACGAGGACGAGCACCTGCAGCGCTACCTCGACGCGTTCGAGGCCTTCTCGCGCGACGTAACGGCGGCCTAGGTGTTCGCGGGACCGTCCCGAGCCACCAGGGCGCGCAGGCTCTCGTGCTCCTCGCGGCACGCCGGGCAGCCGTCGAGGTGGTTACGGAGCCCCGGAATGCGCTCGTCGGCATCGGCACCCCGCAGCTCGAGCTCGACGTACTCGTCGAGGAACTCGAAGCACTCGTCGCAGCTGAGCTCGTAGCCACGGGGTCCCAGTAGCCGCTCGAGCTTCGGGTTGTGCTTGTCGTCGTGCTTCGCCATGGCTTCTCCAGTCATCAGCTGCCCTCCGGCAGCACGAGTCCGTCCTCCGCGAGCTTGCGACGGAGCTTATGGCGCGCGTCGTGCAGAGTCTTGTAGAGGGCGTTCCGGTTGGTGTTGAGGCGCTCGGCAAGTACGTCGATCGGCACCTGGTTGAGGGCCAATGCGACGAATACCTGCCGCTGATGCGGCGTGAGCTCGGCCTCGACTGCCACGCGTAGCGCCTCCAGCAGCTCCGTCCGCTCGAGCTCCTCGTGGGCCGAGGAGCGTGGGTCGGCAATCGCCGGCCAGCTGTCCGGGTCGAGCACCACCTCCCGATCCTGCCACGCTCGCCGTCGCAGCTTGACGCCCGCCTCGAGCAGCGCGAACTTGTAGGCCCAGGTCGTGAAGCGGCTCGCGCCGCGGTAGTCGTCGAGCTTTGCGAGCACCGCCATGAGGGCGTCGTCGGCGGCCTGGGTCGCGATGTCCTCGAGTTCCTCGCCGCGCACATGCGAGAGCGCCGCGCGGCGCCGGTTGAGCTCGAAGCGCGCGGCGCGCAGGAGCAGGTCGTGAAGTCGGGCGATCGCCCGGTCGCGCTCGGCGCCGTCGCCGCGAAGCGCCGTCAGCCAGGCCTGCGACTGCTCGGAGGGCGAGACGTCGCTGCCTTCGAGCGCACGCTCCATGGCACGGTGACGATAGATGACCTCCTCGCGACCCGGCCAAGTAACGGGGGTCAGGGACGTTCGCTCGTGCTCGCGGACCAGCATCGTTTGGATTAGCGACGGGCGCCAGGGATTTCTTACGAGTGGAAACCCGCGGCCTCAGCCGCCGACCCGGGCGGGTGCACGACTGAAGGTGGTAATGCCGCATATCGCCTGATCGAGGTGGTAAGGACCGGCCGCTTTGGGTCGCTAAGGGGGTGACCGTCGTGGCCGCAGGCGCGGCCTGGTCACACGAAGGACCAACTCGAAAGGAGACTTGACATGAGCACCATCGCGGCCACCCTCAGGCCGATTCCGTTCCCGAAGGTGAACGTGCTGCGCAAGGATCCGGCCGCCCAGGCCTTCCTGCTGCTGCGTATCGGGTTCACCGTCGCGCCGATCCTGTTCGGGCTCGACAAGTTCGCCGAGATCATGATCAACGACTGGCCGAAGTACCTGGCCACCGAGTTCAACGACCTGATCCCCGGCAACGCCCAGGACGCGATGCACATCGTCGGCGCCGTTGAGATCGCCGCCGGACTCGTCGTCGCGGTCATACCGCGCTTCGGCGGCCTACTGGTCGCCGGCTGGCTCGGCGGCATCATCGTCAGCCTGCTCCTCGTGGGCGGCTACGCCGACATCGCCCTGCGCGACTTCGGCCTGCTGATCGGTGCCCTCGCGCTGGCCCGTCTGGCGAGCGCCTTCCCCGCGCGCGCCGCCGATCAGCCCGACGTTCGGTAGCACCGCCCGCCACGAGGCGGCCGGCACCACTCGCCGGCCGCCTCTTCGGGTGCTCCGACCGGCCGCCGTCGGCGGCCGTAGGCGAATCCGCGTGGTTCGGCGACTTTTCCTGACAGTGTCGGGAAGAGTCGCCAGGCCCCCTAGGGCTCAGGTCTCCCAGCGGAAGCCGGCGGGGGCGATGCGCGGCTCGAGCGGGCTCGTCGGCAGCCCGTCCGGCGGCTCGGGGTGGTTGTAGGCGGACGGCGCCGTGTCGTTGGGGGTGTCGGGGTGGAAGATCGAGGCCAGGTACTGGATGTGACCGCGGCCCACGCCGAGCTCGAGCTGGCCGCCCCCGTAGGCGCCCACGCCGCCTGCGTCGCACCAGTCGTAAGCCTCGAACAGGGCGCGGATCGGGCCGAAGCGCGAGGGCTTGATGTTGATCATCTTGGGCGGCCAGGGCCGAGATTGGATGTCCGCCACCGAGTGGATGGGGGCGTCCCAGGTCACCCGGTCGGCGACCCGCTCGAGGAGGGGCCGCGTCTCGTCAGTCACGTCCGGGTCCTCGATCCAGGCGTGAGGGAGGGCCTCGATCACCATCCGATAGAGCTCCGGATCGGTCTCCACGTCCACCGGGGTGCCCGTGTAGAGGCCCTTCAGGTCCAGCGAGTCGATCGCGCCGGTGGCCACGAGCTCGTCCACCAGCTCCTGCGACCAGTTGTTGGTGGGATCGAGTTTGAAGCGGGTGGTTGGATAGCGCTCGAGCAGCCGCAGCACTCGGTCGGCCTTGTCCGGGCCCTGTGAGTCCGGGCCTGAGAGCCGCATCGAGACCACGAAGTTGACCGGTCTCGGCTCACGGCCAACCGCCTCCGCCAGCGTCACGTCGGCCTGCCGCAGAGCCAGGTCGAGCGCCGCCGACTCGTACGCCCAGCGGCGGTAGTTCACTGACGCCTCCCGGACGGGGGCCGAAGGCCAAAGCTCGATCTCCTCCAATCGCTGCGAGAGCGAGTCGAGCGTGTAGGAGCCGGAGAGTCCGTCCGGCGGACCCGCGTCCCGCTGTGCGATGTGATCGAGCGCGTCGTAGGTCACGTCCTCCCCCACGCCCTCGTGCCCCCCACCCCGAAGCTTGATCAGGGTCGTGAGCCGAACGAACTCCTTCGACAGCTCGAGCTCCAGGCCGTCGAACTCGCAGGACTCGATCTCGAGCGGAAGGTCCGCAATGCGGTCGTAGCTGCTCACGGCCGCCGAAGCCTACTGAGGCGCCGGGAGACCCCGCTCGTCTGACTCCTCGAGCGTGCCTTGCGCGGCGACCCCGGGCGACCGCGGAAGAAAACCGGCTAGCTGCTTGAACGAGGAGCTAGGCGGCTTCCGGTTCAGGCCGCACCGATGCCAGCTTCTCCGCTCGCCGCTGCTGCCACACCGTGAGCAGCATCACGGCGACGGTGAAGACGAAGATCATCGCCGCGAGCACGTTGACCTGCGGGGGGATCGACACGCGCGCCGCGCCCCAGATGTAGAGGGGATAGGTCACCTTGGAGCCCGCGTTGAAGTTCGTGATCACGAAGTCGTCGATCGAGAGCGCGAAGGCCAGGAGAGCACCGGCGATCACTCCGGGCATGATCAGCGGCAGCGTCACCCGCAGGAATGTCTGGAGGCTGTTGGCGCCGAGGTCCTGGGCGGCCTCCTCGAGGGAGCGGTCGAAGCCGATGAGGCGGGATCTAACGGTCACCACCACGAACGAGACGTTGAACATGATGTGGGCGATCAGGATCGTCCCGAAGCCGAGCGCCACGCCGAGGTTCAGGAACATGGAGAGCAGCGAGGCGCCCAGCACGATCTCCGGGCTCGCCAGTGGCAGGAAGATGAAGAAGTTGGTGGGAGCGCGGCCGCGGAACTGGTAACGCACGAGCGCCAGCGCCATCAGCGTGCCGAGGATGGTGGCGCCGATCGTGGACAGCGCGGCGATCTCGAGGCTCGTCCTCATCGCGTCGCCCAGCCCCTCGACCGCGAACG
>JBKPHP010000257.1:0-3862 GCA_046729895.1 Actinomycetota bacterium | reverse complement strand
CGCCAACGGCGGCCGGGTGCTCGCGCCACGCGTCGGCCTGCGCATCGAGGACTCCTCCGGCCGCGCCATCCAGGAGCTGGACGCGCCGCCTTCGCGCCGCCTGAACATCAACCCGGGGTTCCGCGAGGCGATCCTCGAGGGTCTGCGTGGCGCCGCGAGCCAGCCGGGCGGTACATCGGCCAAGGTGTTCGCCGGCTTCCCCGTTCCCGTCGCCGGCAAGACGGGAACGGCCGAGAAGGGCGCGGGGCGCCCGGACCAGTCGTGGTACGTGGCGCTCGCTCCCTTCCCGAGCCCCAAGTACGTGGTGGCGGTTACCGACGAGGCCGGCGGTTTCGGCGCTGAGACCGCGGCGCCGATGGCCCGTACCATCCTCGCCAAGCTGTTCGGGGTCAGAGGCGACAAGGCAAGGGGTGGAGGTCCCTCCGACTGATGGACACGACACTCGGCGCCACGGTCAAGGACTTCCGCGAGCCGCAGCCTCGTCGCAGCCTCTGGTTCGACCCGTGGCTGCTGCTGGCCGCGGTCGGATTGATCGCTTCCAGCGTCTACGTCCTCCACGGCGCCACGACCGACGACATTCCGGGCGACAGGCTCTACTACGTCTACCGTCAGGCGGCGTACGGAGCGGTGGGAGTCGTCCTGATGATGCTCCTGTCCCGGTTCGACTACTCACGGGCGCGGGAGTGGAAGGCCGGGCTTTACATCGCGATGATCGGCGCGATCCTGCTCACCTTTGCGCTGGGCGTGTCGGCCCGCGGCTCCAAGCGCGCGATCGACTTGGGGTTCATCAATCTCCAGTCGTCCGAGCTCGGCAAGCTGCTGCTCATCGTGGCGCTCGCCGGCTTCGTCGTCGACAGGGTGCGCAGGGTGAACGAGGCCGAGACGACCAGTCGAGTCATGCTGATGGCGCTCATCCCGGCCATGCTCGTGGTGGCGCAGCCGGACCTGGGATCGGGCATGGTGTACCTGGCGATAGCGGTCGCCGTGCTGTTCGTCGCCGGGACGAAGTGGACCCACTTCGCCGCGCTCGGGCTTCTCGCGGTGGGGGCCCTGATGCTGGTGCTGGTAGCGGCTCCCAAGGCGGACGTCCAGGTGCTCAAGCCGTACCAGGTCGACCGGCTCACGGCCTTCCTGCACCCCACAGACAACCCCCGAGAGCAGGGTTACCAGATCAACCAGTCGCTGACCGCGATCGGGTCGGGTGGCAAGGCCGGCCGCGGCGACCAGGCGACGCAGACTAAGCTCGACTTCCTTCCCGAGCACCACACGGACTTCATCTTCTCCGTGGTGGGGGAGGAGTTCGGCTTCGTGGGGGCCGCTCTCGTGCTGTCCCTGTTCGCGCTCATGATCTGGAGAGCGCTGCGTATCCTGACTATGTCGAAGAACCTGTTCGGTGCACTGATAGCCGGCGGCATCACGGCGATGCTGATGTTCCAGGTCTTCGTCAATGTGGGCATGACCATCGGGATCATGCCCATCACCGGCGTCCCGTTGCCGCTCGTGAGCTATGGCGGCTCGTCGGTGCTCGTTACCTTCCTGGCCCTCGGCCTCTTGCAGGCGATATACGCGCAAGCGCGGCAGACCGCGCGGGCCAAGGGCCTCTGAATCATGAGAGGACCCAAGTTTGAAAAAGCAAGTGCTCGTCGCGGTGGACCGTGGCGAAACCAGAGTGGCCATCCTCGAAAGCGAGGGAGGCCGCAAGAAGCAGGTATGGCGCGTCGGTGAGCTCTATATCGAGCGGCCGGGCGCCCGCTCCATAGTCGGCAACATCTACAAGGGAAAGGTCGACAACGTCCTGCCGGGGCTCGAGGCTGCCTTCGTGGACATCGGGCTCGACAAGAACGGCTTCCTGCACGCCGACGACATCGTCATGGCGGGAGTCGAGGTGGCCCGCCGGGGTCGCTCGGGCCGCAGCAAGGGCAAGCAGATCTCGGAGCTGCTGAAGCCCGGCCAGGAGGTGCTCGTGCAGGTCATCAAGGATCCCCTGAAGACCAAGGGGCCGCGTCTGTCGATGCAACTCTCGATCGCAGGACGCTACCTCGTCTATGTCCCGCAGGGGGAGGGGATCGGAGTCTCCCGCCGCCTCGACCCGAAGGAGCGCGACCGCCTGCGCAAGGCGACAAGCAAGATCGACCTCGGCGGCGGCGGCGCGATCGTGCGCACCGCGGCCCAGGGAGCGAAGCGGGAGGACTTCGAGCGCGAGATCAAGTACCTCCACAAGCTGCACGAGGTGCTCCAGCAGCGCGCCGAGAAGACCCAGGCTCCGGCGATGGTGTTTCAGGAGGCCGACCTGTCCGTGCGCGTCGCGCGCGACATCTTCTCGGCCGAGTTCGAGAAGGCGATCGTCGACGACCGGAAGCAGCATCACCGGCTCGAGTCCTTCTTCGCTCGCACGGCGCCCGAGCTGCTCGAGCGACTCGAGTTCTACCAGGACACCGAGCATCCGCTCTTCGAGCGCTACGGCGTGGAGGAGGCGATCCAGTCGACGCTCAAGCGGCGAGTGGATCTGCCCTCAGGCGGCTACTTGATGATCGACTACGCGGAGGCGATGACCGTGATCGACATCAACTCCGGGTCGTTCACGGGTCGCGGCCCCGGGGCCCGCCTCGAGGACACGATCACGAAGACCAACCTCGAGGCGGCCGACGAGGTCGTGCGCCAGCTGCGCTTGCGCGACATCGGCGGGATCATCGTTATCGACTTCATCGACATGTCGCGCTCGCGCAACCGTGACGCCGTGCTGAAGACGCTGCGGAAGGCGCTCGACGAGGACCGCACCAAGACCTACGTCGTCGAGATCTCGCCGCTCGGCCTCGTTGAGATGACGCGCCAGAACGTCACCGACGGCGTGCGCGAGATCCTGACAAAGACCTGCCCGACCTGCGACGGCGAGGGCGTGGTGCTCTCGGAGGAGACGGTGGCCTTCGAGGTCGACCGCCGGCTCCGGGAGCTGGCCGTCGAGCGCCCGGATCCCGAAGCCTTCCTCGTGCGGGTCCATCCCCAGGTCGCCGCGATCCTGGTCGGCGGGCCCGGGAGGCCCGGGGCTCTAACCGAGATCGAGAGCGACACCGGCAAGCACTTCCACTTCGAGGGCACCGACGCGCTGGCGATCGACCACTTCGAGGTCACGCTGGAGGGCACCCGCAAGCAGGTAGAGGAACGCGCCCTTCCGTTCCGCGAGGGCGAGGAGGTCCTGGTCTCCATAGAGGAGCCGCACATGTACAACGAGGACGACGCCGTCGCCAAGCTCGATGGCTACGTGGTGTCGGTGTCCGGAGCGGCGAGCCTGGTAGGCGAGAAGACTCTGGTGCGGATCGAGAAGGTTGGCCGCTCGGCGGCGCAGGCGTCGCTGGTGAACCCACCGCCCGAGCGAGCGGACGGTGAGAAGAAGCGCCCCCGGCGCCGCGGCCGGCGGGGCGGCAGGCGGCGGCGGAGGTCCGCCGAGACCACGGGGTAGGCGCGCCCCCCAACGGTTGCCGGTGGTGCGCGCTCTAGTGCCCGAGACCCGCCGGCGGAAGGCGGGCCGTGACCCCGTTGAGAGGATCGGCGCCAGGGCAAGCGTCCAGCGTTGCTTGGTTGGTCGAGGGATGGTCGGCTTGGTGCTGATCGCGGGATTGGCGTTGCCTGCCGGGGCCGGGGCGGCTCCGATCCCGTCTTCGGGACCGCCGACGACGCTGCCGTCTTACTCCGGGCACGCGGCCGTCCGGAAGCCGGTACACGGCGTGCGGCGGCCCTTCCAGAACCGTTTCATGGCGCCGAACCCCTTCAGCGAGATCCACAACGACGCCTGGCAGACGGACGCGTACCGCCACGCAGGTCCGCTGGGCCGCTCGCCGCGCACCTTCTCGAACCTGATCGGCCG
>JBKPHP010000256.1:0-2671 GCA_046729895.1 Actinomycetota bacterium | reverse complement strand
GGCCGTCCGCCGGAGCTTGCCCGACCTTCGACCGCGGGTAACGAGCAGGAGGGTCGGGGCCTTCCATCCCGTGAGCCATTGGCCCCGGCGGCCATCGGTCGCGACGTACTCGCGGATGTGCTCCGCGACCCCCTCGTCGGGGTTGTCGAAGATCCCCTCGGGCCGATGCATGGTCAACGTCCTCGTCGCACGCGCGACACAACCCAGGCGCGCGCCAGCATCAGGCCGGTGCCGGCCCCACTCACCAACGGCAGCAGGGTCTCCTCGACCGGCACGCCGCCGACGTGGGCGATCACGGCGCGCCCCCGGACGGGCGACTCCCCAGCTTGGCGCGCAGCGCCAGCGCCGCGTCGGATCTCTGCTCCCACGCGCCGGCCTCCGACCCGTAGTCGTCGTGGAGCCGCCACCACTTGTACGGCGGGGTCTGCGGGTAGCCCTCCGGCGAGTCCTCCCACTCCTCCTGGCGCCCGAGCGCCGTGATGTCGAGGTAGCTCCAGGTGCTCCCCATCTGCTCGTCGCCGCGGCTGCTGATGAAGTAGGTGCGGTAGATCTCCTCGCCGTCGCGGATGAAGGCGTTGGTGCCGTGCCACTCGTCGACGCCGAAGTCGGCGTCGAAGTCGTCGGTGATCGTGTACCAGGGGATGAGCTCCCAGCCCATCCGCCCCTTCCAGCGCTCGATCTCCGGCTGCGGGGCGCGCGAGACAAACGCGAGCGTCGTGTCGCGGGCGTTGAGGTGCGCGGGATGGGCGACCTGGTCGGCGACCAGCGAGCAGCCGGGGCAGCCCCCCTCCGGCCAGTTGACCACGCCGGGCTCGTAGAAGAAGCGGTAGACGATCAGCTGGCGGCGCCCCTCGAACAGGTCGAGCAGGCTCGCCTTCCCCTCGGACCCGTCGAACTCGTACTCCTTGTCAACGGCCATCCGCGGCATCCGCCGGCGCTTCGCGGCGAGGGCGTCGCGAGCGCGGGTCAGCGCCTTCTCCTCGACGAGCAGTTCCAGGCGCGCGGCCTCCCACTCCTGCGGCGACACGGTGGGCGGTGTGTTCATTCCAGTCTCCTTCTCGGACTCGCGAGTAGTTGCTGGTGGTTGAGACACCGTCCGCGACCAGATCGGAACGGTCCGGTTCCTACGAGCGAAGCGTCCGTGGAAGCCCGCAGTGTCGGAAGAGGCCGGTGTCGGCGAACCAGGTGATCGCACAGACCGCGTCCGCCTCGAGCGTCAGCACGAGCAGCCCCCAGGCGCGGGCGATCGCCGCCTGCGGGTCCGGCAGGTAGCACGCGAACGCCGGCTGGGTGTTGCACCGGGTGGGCACGACGCGCAGAGCTGCGCCACGCAGCTCCGCGCGGTGGCGAAGGAACGCGGCGATCGCGTCGTGTCCCTGGTACTCGAGCGGCAGCGGCGGCATGGTGAGCAGCGCGTCGTTTGTGAGGAGCGCGACGACGTCGTCGATGTCGCCGCTCTCGACGGCGTCGGCGAAGCGCCCGACCAGTTCGCGCTCACGGGCGGAGTCGGGTCGCGGCGCGCGGTCGCGGTCGGCCGCCGGCAGCCGCGTTTCGAGAGCCGCGCGGCCGCGCTGGAGGGCGCCTTTCACCGAGGCTTCGCTGATTTCGAGGATGCCTGCGACCTCGGCCGTGCGGAAACCGAGGACGTCGCGCAGCACGAGTGCGGCGCGCTGGGCGGGCGGCAGCCCCTGGAGGGCGACGATGAACGCAAGCTCGATCGACTCCCTGGCCTCGTACCGTGTCGCCGGCCCCGGCGAGCGGTCCGGGATATCCCCGAGCAGGACGTCGGGATAGGGCTCGAGCCAGATCGGATCGGTCCGGCGTGTCGGCTCGGGCGGCTCGACCATCGTAGGCACCTCCTGTGGGCGGCGTCTGCGGTCGCGCAGCGCGTTCAGACAGCGGTTGGTTGCGATCCGGTAGAGCCAGGAGCGCACGGAGGCTCGACCCTCGAACGCCTCCAGGCCCCGCCAGGCCGCCAGCAGCGTCTCCTGCACCAGGTCCTCGGCGTCCTGTACCGAGCCGAGGATGCGGTAGCAGTGCACCTGCAGCTCGCGCCGGTAGGGGTCCGTGAGCTCGCGGAACGCGTCCTCGTCTCCCGCGCGCGCCCGCGCGAGAGTGGCCTCTTCTGTCATCACCCGTAAGGACACCAGCTTCTCCCGCAACCGACCGGCCGTTCCGTTCTCGCCGCCGCCGGTGTCTGAACTGACAGCGCCAAAGGACGGAGGACGGAAATGGGAAAGATCGTCATAAGCGAGAACGTCTCGCTCGACGGAGTCATCGAGGACCCGACCGGTGCCGAGGGCTTAAGCGTCGGCGGCTGGTTCTTCGAGACCGACCGCGGCGAGGACGGCGAAAGGTTCACGCTCGATAGGACGCTGGGCACCGAGGCCCTGCTGCTAGGTCGGCGGAGCTACGGGCTCTTCGCCGCGACCTGGCCATCCAGGGGTGGCGAGTTGGCGGACAAGATGAACAGCCTGCCCAAGTACGTCGTGTCCTCGACCCTCGAGGATCCCGACTGGAACAACTCGACGGTACTGAAGGGCGACGTGGTCGACGAGGTCTCGAAGCTGAAGCAGGAGCTAGACGGGGAAATCGTCGTCCTCGGCAGCCCCCAGCTCGCGCGCACGCTGATCGAGCACGACCTCGTCGACGAGCTGCGGCTGATGATCTA
>JBKPHP010000255.1:0-3241 GCA_046729895.1 Actinomycetota bacterium | reverse complement strand
GCGCGGCCCCACCTGTGGGCGCCCGGCATGGTGATCGCCGGCGATGGCGCCGGCATGGTGAACGTGCCCACGCTGAAGGGCATCCACTACGCGATGCACGCCGGCATCTTCGCCGCGGAGGCGATCTTCGAGGCTCTCAGGAAGGACGACACGAGCGACCTCCGCGCATACCCCGAGAAGGTCAGGGACTCGGAGATCGAGAAGGACACCTACCGCTCGCGCAACATGCGCCAGGTCTTCTCCAGGGGCTTCTTCGTGGGGGGAGCCATCGCGAGCCTGATGGAGATCTCCGGCGGGCGCTTCCCAGGCGGTCGCTGGGCCACGCACGACGACGCCACCGTCGACGTCTTCATAGGCGAGGAGCGCGACTACCCGAAGCCCGACGGCAAGATGACCTTCGACAAGCTGTCGTCGGTCTTCCTGTCGGGCAACGCGACCCGCGACGACGCGCCCAACCACATTCGCCTCCAGGAGAAGGTGCCGCTGGAGCTCGCGCTGATGTGGCGGAACATGTGTCCCGCCCAGGTCTACGAGGTACCCGACGAGGAGATCGAGGCCGCGAAGCAGAACGGCGACCTCGATCCGAAGCGCGAGGTCGACTTGAGCATCACGCCGTCGAACTGCGTGCAGTGCGGGGCCATCACGGCCAAGGGCGGCCGCCTCACTCCGCCGGAGGGCGGCGACGGTCCGAACTACCAGCAGACTTGAGCATTCGCCCTATCTAGATACGCGACGAGAAGCTGGCGGTGGGCGTCTCCAGGCCGCCCATCTGCGACCACTCGACGTCGAGGTGGACCATGCCCGCCAGGCGGTCGCCGTCGCACACGAGGACGTGGTGGATGCGCCGGTCCGCCATCAGCTCCGAGACGTCACCAAGCTGGGCATCGGGCTGGGTCGCCACCAGGTCGGTGCTCATGTATTCGCGCAGAGGCTTCCGCGAGGCGTCGTCCGCCGACGCCATGGCCCTCGTCACGTCCCAGTCGGTGATGATCCCCTCGAGCCGCTCGCCGTGGCACACCGGCAGCGCCTGGACCCCGGCCTCGGTCATGCGGCAGGCGGCGTCCCGAACGCTGTCCTCGGGCTCCACGGTCGGCAGCTCCCTGGCCATCACGTCGCCGATGCGCATCCGTGTCCTCCTCCGCTCGAGTCTGCATCCGAGTCTCGCGCGCCGTGACCGGAGGGTCAAGGCGCATAACCGGAAGGTCATGGGCCGAGGCGCTCGATCGTCCAGCCGCCCTTGGGCGCGGCGCGGTAACGAAGTCGGTCGTGGAGGCGATCCTCCCGGTGCTGCCAGAACTCCCATTCCGCCGGCACCAGCCGGTACCCGCCCCAGTCGTCCGGGACCGGTGGCTCCTCGCCCGCATATCGGGAGGCCAGCTCGGCCACCCGAGCCTCGAGCGCCTCGCGGCTTTCGATCACCTCGCTCTGCGGCGACGCCAGTGCGCTTATCTGGCTCTCGGGCGGACGGCTGCGCACATACCGCTCCGTCTCCTCCCGGGAGCAGCGTTCCACGAGCCCCTCCGCCCTCACCTGGCGGCCGAGCGCCTGCCAGTGGAAGAGCAGCGCCGCGCGGGGGTTCACCTCGAGCTCGCGCGACTTGCGGCTCAGGTAGCTGGTGAAGAAGACGAGTCCCCGCTCGTCGGCGCCCTTCAACAGGACCATGCGCGCCGAGGGAGCGCCGTCGAGCGTGGCCGTGGCCAGGGCCACGGCCTCGGGGAGCTCCATCCCGGTGTCGCGGGCCTCGTCGAACCAGGCCCGGAACATCCGCAGCGGGTCGGGATCGGCGTCCCGTTCGAGGAGCGGCCGGATCAAGGGCGGCCGCCTGACCTACCCGAGTGCGCGACGGCTCGAACTACGAGCTCACCCGAGCCGCCGCTGCGCTCCGGCTACCGCTCGGGGCCCTGGGCGCCGGGGTCCTTGAGCGCCTCGCCGGCCTCCTTGGCCTTGTCGGTCGTGCCGCCGCCGCCGGCTTGCACGTCCTTCAGCTCCTGCGCGTCCTCCTTGGCGGCCTGGCTGCCGCCGCGCTTCTGGAAGGCGCCCTTGGCCTTGTTGACCAGGTCGCTGAGACCCGCCATCTCGTTCCTCCCTCGTTCGACTGTGCGGACCGTACTCCCCTCGCCGTGGGAGGACAAGTAGCTCAGCCCCCGATCGAGAACATCGCCTCGAGGTCGTGCTCCGAAAAGACTTCGAAGGCGACCATCGTGTAGGTGCGCTCGATGCCGTCGAGAGACGCCAGCCGCTCGGTCACCACCTCGGCCAGGCGCTCGTGCTCAGGCACTCGGACGATCGCGACGAAGTCCCACTCGCCCGTCACCGAGTAGGCCTCCGCCACCCCCTCCACGTCAGCGAGCGCCCCGCCGAGCTTGGGAATGGCCTCGCGCGCCGCCTTGACCAGGACCACCGCGTGAGTCACAGCCACGGTTATACCCATGCGGGCGGCCCGGCCGCAGGTTATGGCACTGGCTGCGGCTCAGGCGTCCTATACCGTCCCGCCATTCGTTACCCCGGCCAGCATCCCGGCCGCGCCACGGTCGTCGGCGCGGGATCGTTCGGCACAGCCGTGGCACTGCTACTCGTGCGTGCCGGCGTGCGCACCACGCTGCTGTGTCGCACCAGGGAGCAGGCGGACCACCTAGCGGAGGCTCGCCAGAACGAGCGCTACCTGGCCGGCGTGGAGCTGCCGCAGCAGCTGAAGGTGCGAGCGTTCGGCGCCCGGTCTGACCAGTTTCAGCGTCCCGACCTGGTGTTCCTCGCCGTTCCCTCCGAGGAGCTCGGGCGTGCCCTGGGCGAGTTGCAGCGGCTGGGCGTCTCGGAACGAGCCGGAATGGTCTCCCTGGCCAAGGGCCTCCTGCCGCCGGGCGGCGAGCCGCCCAGCCTGGGGCTCCAGCGAGCGTTCGGGGCCGCCCGCACCGCGGTGGTAGGCGGGCCCGCGCACGCTCGCGAGATGGTGGAGACGGGTGCCGGGCTCGTGGGCGCCTCGCACTCGGAGCCTCTGGCCCACCAGGTGGCCGACACCTTTCAGGCGGCGGGCGTGGTGTGCGAGGTTTCGGATGACCCCGTCGGCGTGGAGCTCGCCGGGGTCGCCAAGAACGCAGCCGCGGTGGCGGTGGGCGCCACCCAGGCCCAGGGCCTCAACGCCGCCGGGATGGCCGCGGCGGACATCTTCCTCGAGGTGCTGACGCTGGCCGAGACCAGGGGCGGCAAGGCCCGCACGTTCGTGGGCCGCGGCGGGACCGGCGAC
>JBKPHP010000254.1:0-6266 GCA_046729895.1 Actinomycetota bacterium | reverse complement strand
GACGCCCTACCACGGGCTGAGGATCGCCGGATGACGCCCTACGAGGACGGGGGTCCTGGGATCTTCAAGCGGCTCCTGATAGGAGCCGCTCTCCTGATCTTCGCCTCCGCGGGAGCCACCGCGGTCGCCGCCTTCCGCGAGGTGGACCGGGTGGTAAACGCGCTCAAGCTCCAACCCCAGCTCAAGCTCGGCGGCGAGCTGGCGCAGAGCGATCCCGGCAAGCCGCAGACGCTGATGATCCTCGGATCCGACCGCCGTCCGAGGCACAACAGGGAGGGCTCGGCCGGCGCGCGCTCGGACACGATCATCCTCATGCGGCTAGATCCCTCCAAGAAGGCCACCGCGATGATGTCGCTGCCCCGCGACCTGAAGGTCCGGATCCCTGGCCATGGCACCGACAAGATCAACGTGGCCTACGAGACCGGCGGACCGCGGCGCACGCTCAGGACGGTCAAGCGGCTGACCGGCCTGTCGATCAACCACGTCATCAACATCGACTTCCGCGGCTTCTACGAGGGGGTCAACGCCATCGGCTGCGTCTATGCGGACGTCGACCGCCGCTACTACAACAGCGCCGCGGCCTTCAGCTACATCAACGTCCCTGCCGGCTACCAGAGGCTGTGTGGCCGCCAGGCCCTCCAATACGTCCGCTACCGCCATGAGGACAACGACCTGGTCCGCTCAGCCCGCCAGCAGGACTTCCTCCGCCAGGCCAAGCAGCAGATCGGGGTGGGCGGGCTGATCTCCAAGCGCGACCGCCTGCTGCACATCTTCGGCAAGTACACGACCTCGGACATTCGCTCCCGCTCCGAGGTGCTCCGCCTGCTCAAGCTCGCCGTCTTCTCCGTCGGCCAGCCGATCCGGGAGATCCACTTCCAGGGCCAGCTCACGACCGGCAGCGAGGAGCAGAACATCCCCAGCTACGTGACGGCCAGCAACGCCACGGTGCAGCGACTCGTTCGGGAGTTCCTCGGGGTCAAGGACACTCCCGGCCCGCGTGGCGAGCTTAGGGCGCGCAGCCGGCGCCGCCGCGCGCAGCGCAGAGGCGACCTCGGGCTCGAGCAGGCCGGGCTCGCCGGCAAGGAGCAGGCGCTCGCCGCCGTCAGGGCGGGCGCCGGCGGAAAGCTGCCCGTGTACTACCCGACACTCCGCACGCCGCGTTCGCTCTTCACGGGGCCGCCCCGCGTCTACAGGGTGAAGGGGCCCCACGGCAGGCGCTACCGCGCCTACCGGATGGTCATCAGGCGCGGTCCGGTGGGCGAGTACTACGGGCTCCAGGGCCTCACCTGGAAAAACCCCCCGATCCTGGACCAGCCGACCGAAAGGCGGAAGATCGGCCGTCGTACCTACGAGCTCCACTACGACGGCGACCGCCTGCGCCTGGTGGCCTGGCGCACCCGCACTGCCGTGTACTGGGTGTCGAACACGCTGCTCCAGTCCCTTTCGGCGCGGCGCATGCTGGCGATCGCCCGCGGCGCACGGAGGCTCTGACCCACTAGGTAGCCTCCCCGCTCCGTAATGCCGGAGAAGGAACCAATCGGGGTGATCGGCGTGGGCTGGGTAGGCCTGGTCACGGCGGCCTGCTTCGCGGAGCTGGGGCACGAGGTGTATGCGCGGGACATCGTTCCCGAGAAGGTCGAGGCGCTGCGCCGTGGGGAGGTCCCGATCCACGAGCCCGGGCTGCCCGACCTCGTCCGCGCGAACTCGCAGCGGCTCCACTTCACGACCGACATCGACGATGTCCTTCAGAACGCGCAGCTCCTCTTCTGCTGCGTCGACACGCCGCCCACATACTCGGGTGACGCCGATTTGTCCCGAATCGAGGCCGTGCTCGAGAGCGTGGGCAACTCGGGCGACCACGCGCTGGTGATGAAGAGCACCGTCCCCGTCGGCACGGGCCGCTCAATCAGGCGGCGCTCCGACGGTCTCGGCTATGTCTCCAACCCGGAGTTCCTGCAGGAAGGCAGCGCCGTCAGGGACTTCATGCATCCCACACGGGTGGTGGTCGGCGCGGATGACGACTCTGGGAAGTTCGCGGAGCGAGTGGAGGCGCTCTACGAGCCGCTGGACGCCGAGCTCGTGAGGACCGATGTGGCGAGCGCGGAGATGATCAAGCTGGCCTCGAACGCCTTCCTCGCCACCAAGATCTCGTTCATCAACGAGATAGCGAACGTCTCCGAGGACCTGGGGGCGGACGTCGAGGAAGTCGCGCGCGGCATGGGCCTCGACGAGCGCATCGGTCCCAAGTTCCTGCAGGCGGGCGTTGGGTATGGGGGCAGTTGCTTCCCCAAGGACGTCCAAGCCCTCAAGCAGCTCGCCGGGAACACCGGGTACCACTTCCAGCTGCTCACCGCCGTGATCGAGGTCAACGAGCTCCAGAAGCGGCGCACGATCGGCAAGCTGCAGAAGCACCTCGGGTCGCTGGTGGGCAGGGAGATCGCGCTGCTCGGCGTGGCGTTCAAGCCCGAGACCGACGACATTCGCGAAGCCACAAGCCTGGTGCTGGCGGGGCGCCTCCAGGGGGAAGGCGCCCACGTGCGCGTCTACGACCCCATCGCCGCGGAGAGGGCACGGGAGATCCTGGGCGATGCCCGTATCTGCGATGGCGCCCTCGCCGCCCTCGATGGCGCCGATGCCGCGGTGCTCGTCACGGAGTGGCCGGAGTTCCGGGAGCTCGACTGGGAGGGAGACGTCAAGGCTCGGATGAGGACCCCGCTCGTCGTGGACGGCCGGAACTTCCTGGACCGCGAGGCCCTGCGGGCCGCCGGGTTCACCTACGAGGGCGTTGGCAGGTAGCCGGATGCAGGCACTGGTCCTCGCGGGCGGCGAGGGCACCAGGCTCAGGCCGCTCACGTACACGACTCCCAAGCCCGTGATGCCGCTTGCCGGCCGGCCGTTTCTGTCCTTCATGCTCGATTGGCTCCGGGGGCACGGCGTCGAGGAGGTGATCCTCTCCTGCGGCTTCCTGTCGGAGGGGGTCAGGCGGGTGCTCGGCGAGATCTACGAGGGGATGCGGCTGCGATACGTCGTCGAGCGGGAGCCGCTCGGCACCGCCGGGCCGGTCAGGCTCGCGCTCGACGAGGGCCTGCTGGAGGAGCGCCTGCTCGTCCTCAACGGAGACGTGCTCACCGATCTCGATCTGGGGTCCGAGACCGCGCAGCACGAGCGCACCGGGGCGGACGTGACGCTCGCGCTGGTCGCGGTCGACGAGGTGTCCAGCTACGGAGTCGTGCCCACCGATGGCGAGGGGCGCGTGGAGGCCTTTCTCGAGAAGAGCGCCGGGCCCGTGCCGACCAACCGCATCAACGCCGGCGCCTACGTCGTCGAGCGAGAGGTGGTGCGGGCGATACCGCCCGGGCGCGCCGTGTCGTTCGAGCGCGAGATCTTTCCCTCGCTCGTCGGCGAGGGCCTGTACGGCTGGCCCGGGAACGGCTACTGGATCGACATCGGGGCGCCCGACCGCTACCTGGAGGCCACCTGGGACCTGCTCAGCGGCCGCCTGGAGTCGACGCTCCCGCCCCGAGACGAGACCGGCTCACTCGTCTACGAGGGGTGCCTCGTGAGCGGCGCCCACATCGGGCCGCAAAGCGTGCTTGGCCGGCACTGCTCGGTCGGCACCGACGCGACGATCGAGCGCTCCGTGCTCCATGAGCGCGTGCGAGTCGGCGCGGACTCCGTGATCCGGGAGAGCGTGCTGGGAGAGGGGGTGCGCGTCGGCGAGCATGCGCGGATCGAGCCCGGCGCCATCGTGGGCGCGGGCGCGGCAATCGGGGAAGGGGCCCGGGTCGGGGTGGGTGCACGTGTCGATCCAGGCGCCTCGGTCTCCTCGGGCGAGCGGGTCGAGGAAGGGGCGCTCGTGCCGGCGCGCGGGGGTCCCCAGGGGGTAGCCAGGTGAGCAGTCTGACGCGCGACGACCTACGCGCCGCCGACCCCGAGGGAATGATCGACGACGTCCTGGCACAGCCCCACCAGCTCGGCGATGCCCTGTGGCGGGTGCAGTCCGCCGACCTGCACAGGCGGGACATGTCCCGTGGCCTCGTCGTTTGCGGCATGGGTGGCTCGGCGATCGGGGGCGACCTGGCCGCGGCCGCGCTCGGCGACCGCGCGACGCGTCCGATCCGCACGATCCGCGGCTACGGCCTCGATCCGTGGACCACCGACGACGTGCTGGTCCTCTGCGCCAGCTATTCGGGCGAGACCGAGGAGACGCTCGCGTGCTTCGAGGCCGCGGGCATCACCGGCGCGCCGAGGGTCGCGCTCACGACCGGCGGCACGCTGGCCGCCGCGGCCCGTGAGGAGGACGTGCCTGTGATCGGGGTGCCCGCCGGGATGCAGCCCCGCGCCGCGGTCGTCTACATGACCGTCGCGGCTCTCGAGTGCGCGGCCCTGTGCGGCGCCGCCCCCGGCCTGCACACGGAGATCGACGCGGCCGCGGCCCCTTTGGCCGAGCTGGCCGCCAGCTGGGGTCCCGACGCGCCGGATGACTCGCCGGCCAAGGAGCTCGCCCGCCGCCTGCGCGGAACGGTGCCGGTGATCCACGGCGCGGACCCGACGATGGCCCCCGCCCGGCGCTGGAAGAGCCAGCTCAACGAGAACGCCAAGGCGGCGGCCTTCGCGTCGGTGCTCCCGGAGGCCAACCACAACGAGATATGCAGCTGGGACCGCGGCCGCCGGAGCGCCCCGCTTTCGGGCGTGTTGCTCGAGGACCCGGACCAGCACCCCCGCATCCGCCGCAGGATCGAGCTCACCGCAAAGGTGCTCGGCGAGGCCGGCGCGCTCGCGGAGCGGATCGGCCTCACCGCCGAGAGCCGGCTCGAGCGCGTGTTGGCGTTAGTGCTGCTCGGCGACCTCGTGAGCGTCTACCTCGCCGCCCTCGAGGGGGTCGACCCTAGCCCCGTAGAGCCGATCGAGCGCTTCAAGGGCACCCTCGCCGAACCTTGACACACTCGTGGTAAGGTTGGCCCCGGTCATGGAGGGGCTCACCATCCAGGAGGCTGCCGATACGACCGGCTGGTCGCCTCGAATGCTGCGCTACATAGAGGAGGCCGGCCTGATGAAGGTGGGCAGGACCGCCTCCGGATATCGCGCCTACGGCCCGGGCGAGCTGCAGCGGCTGCGAACGCTGCGCGAGCTGCTGGCCCGGTTCGGCTGCGCGCTGTCCGACGTGGCCTTCGCAAGGCGCATGACCTCCGAGCCCGAGCTGCGCGCGGAGCTCGAGCGCTGGTTCGAGGCCGAGCCGGCGCCGCCCGCGGGTGTCGCTTCCGACGACTGGCTGAGGTGGGAGCAGCAGAAGCACCAGCGCCTGCTGGCCGCCGCGGCCGAGCCGACAACACCGCCAAAGGAGAAGACCGCCGCATGAGCACAGCCGCCGAGACGCAGGACTTCAAGGTCGCCGACCTCTCGCTCGCCGACTTCGGTCGCAAGGAGATCACGCTCGCCGAGCACGAGATGCCGGGCCTGATGGCGATGCGCGAGGAGTACGGGCCGCAACAACCGCTGGGTGGCGCCCGCATCACGGGCTCGCTTCACATGACCGTGCAGACCGCGGTGCTGATCGAGACGCTTCGGTCGCTCGGAGCCGAGGTGCGCTGGGCAAGCTGCAACATCTTCTCGACCCAGGACCACGCCGCCGCGGCGATCGCCAATGCAGGCGTGCCGGTGTTTGCGTGGAAAGGCGAGACGCTCGAGGAGTACTGGTGGTGCACCGAGCAAGCGCTCACCTGGCCGGACGCCGAGAACGGCGGGCCGAACATGATCCTCGACGACGGCGGGGACGCCACGCTGCTGGTCCACAAGGGCGTGGAGTTCGAGAAGGCGGGCGCGGTCCCCGATCCCGAGGGCGCCGACTCCGAGGAGTTCAAGGTGGTGCTGCGGCTGCTCACCGCCGCTCAGGAGCGCGATCCGCAGAAGTGGACCCGCATGGGTGAGGGCATCCAGGGCGTGACCGAGGAGACCACCACCGGCGTCCACCGCCTGTACGAGATGCAGTCGACGGGCGACCTGCTGTTCCCGGCGAAAAATGTCAACGACTCCGTGACGAAGTCGAAGTTCGACAACCTCTACGGCTGCCGGCACTCGCTGATCGACGGCATCAACCGCGCCACCGACGTCATGATCGGCGGCAAGACCGCCGTGGTCAACGGCTACGGAGACGTGGGCAAGGGCTGCTGCCAGTCGCTGCGCGGCCAGGGCGCCCGCGTGCTGGTCACTGAGGTCGACCCGATCTGCGCCCTGCAGGCCGCCATGGACGGCTACCAGGTGGTCAC
>JBKPHP010000253.1:0-2196 GCA_046729895.1 Actinomycetota bacterium | reverse complement strand
CGCGTATGTGCCGAGCATGATGCGCCGCCTGACCTCGGGCCCGAAGCCGTCGTGGCGGGTCTGCTCGTACATCGCGGTGAGGTCGCCATCGCCGGTGCGTGGGCCGTAGCGGACGCCGTCGTAGCGAGCGAGGTTGGCGCTAGCCTCGGCCGGCGCGATCACGTAGTAGGCGGCTATGCCGTGCGGCGAGTGCGGCAGCGAGACCTCTTCCAGCGAGCCACCGAGCTCCTCGATCGTCTTCAGCGCACGCTCGAAGACCTCGCGCACCCCGGGCTCGATCCCCTCGCCCGACAGCTCGGGCGGCACCCCAAACCGCATGCCCGCGAGCCGCTCGGCGCTCGGCTGGACGACCTCCTCCGGGAACTCGAGCGAGGTCGAGTCGCACCGGTCCCGTCCCACCATGTGGCGAAACAGCAGCGCGGCGTCGGTCACGTCGCGGGTGAGCGGCCCGCACTGATCCAGCGAGGAGGCGAAGGCGATCATCCCGTAACGCGACACCGCCCCGTAGGTGGGCTTGAGGCCCACGATGCCGCACAGCGCCGCCGGCTGCCGGATGGAGCCACCCGTGTCGGTCCCGATGGCCCAGGGCGCCAGGCCGGCCGCCACCGCCGCGGCGGAGCCGCCGCTCGAGCCACCCGGCACTCGCTCGCGGTCCCAGGGGTTGTGCACGGGGCCGTAGCCCGAGTTCTCGTTCGAGGAGCCCATGGCGAACTCGTCCTGATTGGTCTTGCCGAGCACGGTCGCGCCGGCCGCGCGCAGTTTGCGCACGGCGGTCGCCGTGTACGGCGGCCGGTAGCCCTCGAGGATGCGCGAGCCGGCCGCGCTCGGCACGCCCTCGACGCAGAACAGGTCCTTGACCGCCAGCGGCACTCCGGCGAGTGGGGCGTCGGCAGGCGGGTCCGGCGCCTCATCCGCAAGCCAGAGGAAGGCGTTCAGGTCCTCGGCCGCGGCCCGCTCCCGGTAGGCGTGGAAGAGGTCGTTCGGCGGTAGCTCGCCCGCGCGGACCCGCGCCGCCGCCTGGGCGGCGGTGAGCCCGACGATCTCCGCGCTCATCCGGCCCCCGGGCTCGGCACCCTGTAGCCGACGGCTGTCGCGTCGGACGACTCTTGAAGCATCCGCTCGCGCGGCCAGCTCGGCCGCGGCTCGTCGGCGCGCAGCACGTTCTCCACCTGCACCACGTGCGAGGTGGGCTCCACCTCATCGAGGTCCAGCTCGCCGATCTTCTCGATGTGGTCGAGGATCGTCGACAACTCACCCGACATGCGCTCGACCTCCTCCTCGGTCAGCCACAGCCGAGCCAGGCGGGCGACGTGCAGCACCTGCTCGCGATCGATCACGCGCCGGATTCTAGGCCCGCCGCGAACCTGATCGGCAGCGACTCCAGCCCGTAGAGGCCCGTGATCGTGCCGTAGACCGGCTCGCCGTCGAGCTCGAGCCCGGTGAGTTGCCGCGCGAGGAAGCCGAGGCCCTCCTGCAGCTCGGCGCGAGCCAGGTTCGCCCCCATGCAGAAGTGCGGCCCGGCCCCGAAGGTGAGGGCCCTGGCCGCCCCGCGGTCCGCCGTGATGTCGAAGCTCAGCGGGTCGCCGTTCTCGAGGTCGCGGTTGGCGCTGAACTGCGAAACCGCGACGACGGTGTCCTTCGGGAACGCGACTCCGCGGAAGGACACGTCCTCGAGCAGGATCCGGGTCGTGAAGGGAGCCACCGGCTCGAACCGCAGGACCTCCTCGGCGGCGGCCGCCGCCAGGTCGGGATCCCGGCCGAGCAGCTCCCATTGGTCCGGGTGCGCGGCGAACAGCCTGACGCCGTGGGCGAGCTGGCTCTGCGTGGTGTCGATGCCGCCATTCAGGGCGTCACGCACCAGCCCGACGCATTCATCATGCGAGAGCCGATCGCCCTCCTCCTCGGCCGCGACCAGGCGCGAGACGAGGTCGTCACCGAGGTTGCGGCGCCGTCCCGCCACGAGTCGCTCGACGTACTCGTCGAACTCCACCGCCGCGGCCTCCAGCTCCTCGCGCCTCGTGGCCAACGCGATCGCATCGAACTGGCTCTGGAGCAGGTTGGACAGCTCGTGCAGTCGCTCGGCATCGTCCAGCGGCGCGCCGATCACTGTCGCGATCATCCGCGCCGGGTACGGCTTCGCGAACTCCGCCACGAAGTCGCACCGCGCCGCGACCCTCACCGGCTCGTAGAGCTCAC
>JBKPHP010000252.1:0-7208 GCA_046729895.1 Actinomycetota bacterium | reverse complement strand
AGCCTGCGACGCCCGATCACGTCCCCGCCCGGCGGCGGCATCTCGGCGATGCCGCAACGGGCGAGCAGCGGCCCGGCGAGCAGGAACGACGCCCGGATACGCTCCGACCACTCCGCGTCCACCTCGGCGCCATCGACCTCGTCGGCCTGCAGGGAGACGACGTTGTCCTCGAGCCAGCGCGTCTTTACCCCGAGTCGCAGTAGCAGCTCGATCATCGCCTCCACGTCGCGGATGCGCGGGACGTTGCGCAGGACGACCTCCTCCTGGGTGAGGAGCGAGGCTGCCAGCAGCGGCAGCGCGGCGTTCTTGTTGCCCGCCGGCAGGACCGTGCCCGACAGCGGGTAACCGCCCTCGATGATGAACTTCTCCATGCGGGGAACCGCCCTGGTCGGGACTTCGAGCGGCCGCGCAAGGGTACCGAAGGGCATCCCTTCCCTGGTTCGGGCCGGCCGGCGGATACCCTGCCCTGCATGCGCCCCACGCGAGACGAGGCCTGGCAGCTCGTGGAGGAGTGGGTTGAGAGCGACTCCCTGCGCAAGCACCTGCTTGGGGTAGAGGTCGCGATGCGCGCCTACGCTCGCAGGTGGAGGGAGGACGAGGAGCTGTACGCCGCCACGGGCCTCCTCCACGACCTGGACTACGAGCGCTACCCGGACCTCGAGACGGGCCATCCACGCAAGGCCCTGGAGCTGTTCCGCGAGCGCGGCTACCCCCAGGAGCTCATCGACGCGGTCGCCGGACACGCCAGCTTCCTGGGGGTCCCCCGCGAGACGCGAATGGCCAAGACCCTATACGCCGTAGACGAGCTGTCGGGCTTCGTCGCCGCCTGTGCGCTGGTCCGGCCCACCGGGGTTCAGGGAATGACCCCCAAGTCCGTGAAGAAAAAGCTGAAGCAGCCGAGCTTCGCCGCGGGCGTGAATCGCGAGGAGGTCCGGGACGGCGCCGAGGAGCTGGGGGTGGACTTCGACGAGCACGTCGCCTTCGTGATCGCCGCCATGGAGGAGAACGCGGAGGAGCTAGGGCTGGCGCCAACGCCCTCCTGACCTGGCCCACTTGGCCATGTGGTCGACCGAGCAGAAGCCGTCCGGGACCCGGTGCTCCCCTCGGTGGCGGACGAGGACCACGTAGACGTCCGAAAGCGGCTCGCCGCACTGGGCGCAGGAGGTGAGACCCTCCCCCTCTTCGATATCCCCCGGCTCCCAATGTGGCCCCTGGATCGCCCACGGCACCACGTGCTCCAGCCGGCAGAAGACCGCCCGGCGGGCGCCCGGCAGCTCGCCGGCGCGGTATCCGTCGTGGGGCTCCACGGTGGCGCCGCACCAGGTGCAGCGGCTGTTCGCGGTTAGATTCATGCCGTGAGCCTGCGGATCATTGTCCTCGAGGGCGACGAGACGGGAGAGGAGCTCCTCGAGCAGGCCGTCCGGGTGCTCGATCCGGCGGTGACGAGGGTGGAAACCGAGCTGGAGCACTACGACCTCTCGCTCGAGAACCGGCGCGGAACGAACAACGAGGTGGTGACCGCAGCGGCGAGCGCGATGCGCGAGGCCGGTTTCGGGCTCAAGGCAGCGACGATCACCCCTGAGGGCGCCCATGACGTGGGCAGCCCCAACCGCCTCCTGCGTGAGGCCCTGGACGGCCAGGTCATCATTCGGACCGGCCGCCGGATTCCGGGGGTGACGCCCGTGGCGGGCGTCCACTATCCGATCGCCGTGGTGCGGATGGCGGTGGGGGACGCCTACGGCGCCAAGCAGTGGCGGGAGCAGGAGGACGGCGACGAGGCCGCCTACCGCACCGAGCGCATTTCGCGGAGCGTCTGCCGAGCGGTCGCCGAGTACAGCTTCAGGACCGCCGAGCGGATCCACGGGCGGGTCTACGGCGGGCCGAAGTGGACGGTCAGCCCCGTCTACGAAGGGATGCTCAAGGAGGAGCTCGACTCCGCCTCGGAGCGGCACCCCGAAGTCCCCTACAGCCCGGTGCTGATCGACGCGACCTATGCGGGACTCGTGTCGGGCCGGGCCGACGTGCCGCTCGTGATCCCCGCCCTGAACCGTGACGGGGACTGCCTGTCCGATCTGGTAATGCCGCTGTTCGGCTCGATCGCCGGAGCCGAGTCGGTGCTGTTGGCGCTGGATGACGACTATGAGCCGAGCGCCGTCATGGCGGAGGCCCCGCACGGCACCGCTCCCGCCCTGCGGGGCAAGAACATCGCCAACCCCATGGCGATGATCCTCGCCGCGGCCGCGCTCCTGCACTACGCGGGCGGCAAGGGCCACGAGGGGGCCGATACCGCCTCGCGGGCGATTTACGAGTCGGCGCTCGAGGCGACCGCGACCGGGGTCCGGACCCCCGATCTCGCCGGCCACGCCACGACGAGCGAGTTCACCGACGAGGTAATTGCACGGACGCGAACGAAGATCGAGATCTGGTCGTCGCTGTAGGGAGGCCGGCTCGGTCCTTGACGCCACCGACGCACCCCGACGGGGATTCGGCCCTTAGGCTGCGCTAAGTGGAGGAGCGACGGCGAAGGCGGCCCTCGCGCCAGGCCAGCCTGATAGCCCGGGGCCGCCCCCGTGCGCTCGAGACACCGCTGGAGCGAACGGCCTTCTTCGTGGCCTGGTGGCTCGTCTCGTTCGGGCTCTGGATGCTGCTGGTGTTCAAGACGGAGGGCGCCGAGTTCGTCGCCGGTGCGGTCGCGGCCACCTTCTCGGCTACGGCAGCCGAGCTGGTCCGCTCCAAGGGGTACGCGCCCTTCGCCCCCGATCTGCGCTGGGGGCTCGCCCTGCTTCGCCTGCCCGGCGAGATCGTCGTGGACTGCCTTCGGATCTTCCGGGAGCTCGCTTTGGCCGCGTGGCGGCGGGAGCCGATCGAGGGCTGCTACCGCACCGTCCACTTCCCGGAGGCCGAGGGTGGCGATCCACGCACCCTGGCCCGCGCGGTGGTGGCCAAGTGGCTGGGCTGCGTCTCTCCCAACACGGTGGTCGTCGGCTTCGACGAGCCGCGCGAGACCGCACTGGTGCACCAGCTGGTCAGGACGGAGCGCACCCCTGACCTGGACCCCGGCTCGTGAACGCCTGGCTCGTCGCCGCGACCGTGATGCTGTTCGGCCTCGCGCCGTGCATCTGGATAGTTATGCGCGGGTCTCGGATCAGCGCCCTCGTGGCGCTGGAGCTGGCGTCCACGCTCACGACGCTCACCTTGCTGCTGATCGCCCAGGGCCTGCACCGCGATCCCTTCGCTGACCTCGCCCTCGTCAGCGCCCTGCTCTCGTTCGCGGGCTCGCTCACGTTCGTCCGCTTCCTGGAGCGCTGGGTATGAGCCAGGTGGCGGTCGATGTTCTGCTGGGGCTCGGAGTTGCCTCCGTGCTGCTCAGCGGCCTCGGGCTGCTGGCGTCGAAGGGACCGCTCGAGCAGCTCCACTTCACCGGACCGGCGGCCACGGTCGCGCCGGTCGCGATCGCGGCCGCCGTGCTCGTCGAGGAGCCGCTTTCGTCGATGGGCGTCAAGGCGGTGCTCACCGCGGTCATCCTCCTGGTGACGAGTCCCGTCCTCGTGCACGCCACGGCTCGGGCGATCCGGATCCGGCGGCACGGGCGGTTCGTCATCCTGGACCACGAGCACCGCCAGAAGGAGCACCCATAGAGCCGCTGCAGGCCGTGGTGCTCTTGCTGGTCGCGGTCTGCGGGACCTGCGTCGTGCTGGCCCGCGATCCCCTCCGCCAGGCCCTGATGGCCTCGCTCTACGGCCTCGTCCTCGGCCTCCTCTTCTTCGTCTTCCAGGCACCCGACGTCGCCCTTTCGCAGACGGTGGTCGGAGCCGTGGCGCTGCCGCTCATGATCCTGCTCGCGCTCGCGCGGGTCCGCTGGGAGGAGGAGCGCCGCAAGTGAGCCGGCGTCTGCGGCTCCGTGTCTTCGCCGTCGCCGGAACGGCGCTGTTCGCCGCCCTGATCTGGGGCTTCGTAGGACTGCCCGACTTCGGGAGCTTCGACGGCGCCTACGGGCACCTCCTGAACCGGCTGTCCGTCCCGGACCGGGCCTCGACCGACGTGGTCACCACCGTGAACTTCGACTTCCGCGGGTTCGACACGCTCGGGGAGGAGTTCATCCTCTTCGCGGCGGTTGTCGGCGTGGCCAGCCTGCTCCGCACGCTGCGAGGCGAGCACGTCGCCAGTCCCGACGACGACGTCCCCGGCCGCCGGGTGCCGGAAACGAGCCTGGTGGTACGCGTGACGGGAACGCTGCTGGTGGCCCCAACCGTGCTGATCGGCATCTACGTGGTGGCCCACGGCCACCAGACCCCCGGCGGAGGGTTTCAGGGCGGCGTGATCCTGGCCACGGGCCTGCTCCTGACCTACCTCACGGCCGACTACATGACGATGCGCCGGGTCGGCCCCACCGCGCTGATCGAGGCGGCCGAGGGGGCGGGCGCCGCCGGATTCGTGCTCATCGCCATTGGCGGGCTGATCTTCGCCGGATCCTTCTTCGAGAACTTCCTTCCGATCCGGACGGCTGGGCATCTCATCTCCGCCGGCACGATTCCGTTGGGCAACCTGGCCGTCGGGCTTGCGGTCACCGGCGGGTTCGCCTTCATGCTGTCCGAGTTCCTTCAGCAGACGTTGATCAAGCGTCGCCGGGAGGTCCGATGAGCGTCCTGCCGTACATCGTCGCGGCCTGGCTCGTGCTCGTCGGCCTCTACGGGATCGTCACCAGCCGCAACCTGCTCCACCTGGTCGTCTGCCTCGCGGTGATGCAGTCCTCGTCCTATCTCCTGCTCCTGTCGATCGGCTACGTCAAGGACGCCGAGCCGCCGATCTTCGCCGACGTGCCGCCGACAACGCCCGCCGTCGACCCGATCGTGCAGGCGCTGACGCTCACCGACGTGGTCGTCGGCACGACCGTCACGGCGCTGCTCCTGGCGCTCGCCGTGCAGGCCCACAAGCGCTACGGGACGCTCGATCCCGATGAGCTGCGCCCCAAGCAGCCGCAGGCCTGAACGATGGCCGACCTGTCGCCCCTCGCCGTCGCCATTCCGCTGCTGGTGGCCGCCGTGCTCGTCGGCGCGGCGGTCGTGCTGCCGCGCCCGGTGGTGGACGCCGCCTCGCTCGCCGCAGCGATCGCCGTGGCCGTGCTGTGCGCCCTCGTGCTCTCGGACGTGGCCGACGGGCAGGTCGTCTACTGGTTCGGTGGCTGGACGCCCCGCCACGGCGCCGCGGTGGGGGTCTCCTTCGCGATCGACGAGATCGGGGCCGGCCTGGCGCTGTTCGTGGCGCTCACCTTCGTCGGCGCCTTCATGTTCTCCTGGCGCTACTTCGTCGTAGTGGGGCCCTTCTTCCACGCGCTGATGCTGGTGTTCCTGGCGGCCATGGTCGGGTTCAGCTTCACCGGGGACCGGTTCAACCTGTTCGTCTTCTTCGAGCTGCTGAGCGTGTCCGCTTACGCGCTGGTGGCCTACGACATCGAGGAAGAGGGCCCCATCCAGGGGGCCCTCAACTTCGCGGTGACGAACAGCGTGGGCGCCTTCTTCATCCTGTCCGGGATAGCGCTCCTGTACGGGCGTACGGGTGCGCTGAACATGGCGCAGATCGGGCAGACGCTGGCCGGCAGCAACGTCGACGGCCTGGTCGTCATCTCGTTCACCCTCATCACAGTCGGATTCCTGACCAAGGCGGCCGTGGTGCCCTTCCACTTCTGGCTCGCCGATGCCTATTCGGTGGCGCCCACGCCCGTATGCATGCTGCTTTCGGCGGCCATGAGCGAGCTCGGCCTGTACGCCCTGGCGCGCGTGTACTGGACCGTGTTCTCGGGCGCCCTGGGTGGAGGGGAGGAGGCGCTCCAGGTCGTCTTCATCAGCGCGGGGGTGCTCACGGCGCTGGTCGGTGCCTTGCTGTGCTTCGGAGCCCGGCACCTGAAGCGCATGCTGGCGTTCGCGACCATCGCCCAGATAGGCCTGTTCCTGACGGGACTGGGCCTGCTCGACTCCGGTGCCCTGGCGGGCGCCGCGCTTTTGGTTGCGGCCGACGGCTGCCTGAAGGCCTCATTGTTCGTCTCCGTGGGAGCCCTTCAGCACCTGTTCCAGAGCGTCGACGAGCTGCGGTTGCGTGGTCGGGCGCGAAGGCTGCGCGTGACAGGACCGCTCGTGGTTCTGTGCGCCCTCGGGGTGGCGTCGTTGCCGCCGTTCGGACCCTGGCTCGGCAAGGCGCTCATCGAGGAGGCGGCCGGCCACGCCGGATACGGCTGGCTGCCCGTGGTCTTCGTGGTCACGTCGGCGCTGACGAGCGGCGCCTTGCTCCGGGCAGCTGGTCGCGTGTTCGTGGGCTGGGGCCCGCGGACCGACCCGATCGCCGCCGGGGCCGCGGCGGCCCCGGACGAGGTGGACCCCGAGCTCCAGTACCGCCACGACCGCGTGCCGGGCACGATGACCACGCCGGCGGTCGCCTTGGCGGTGGCCGGCCTGGCGCTGGGCCTGGTGCCTGACATACGCGAGGCGGTGCTCGACGCCGCAGCCGGTTTCGTGGATCGGTCCGCATACGCGGCGGCGGTGCTGCATGGAGTGACCGGGCACCAGGCGGAGGCCGAGACGATCGAGCCGGGAATCGGCAGCGTCGCCGTCGGACTCCTCACCGTCGGGCTCGCACTGGGCCTTGCGGCGGTCGCCCTCTTCCGCGAACGCGCGCCCGGCGCGGTGGACCGGGCCGAGACCCTCGCCGCCGGCGTCCTTGGGAAGCTGCGCGCCCTCCAGACCAGCCACGTAGGCGACTACGTGACGTGGCTGACGCTTGGCACGGCGACGCTTGCTGCGATCTTCGCGCTCACGCTCACCACGTGACCGGCGCGTGAGCCGACGCGCCACGCCGCCACTCCGACCGGGTCTTGCCGGCCCCTGCAACAAACCTTGCAGCGAATCGACCCTTCCGTCCGCCGGCTCTCGTAGCTTCTCGAACGCATGTTCCCACGGATCAGAGACAGGCTCGGTGCCGCGCTCGACACGCTCGTCGAGTTCTCCACGCTCGGCGAGCATCGCCTCGGCGCCCTCGCGTCGGTGCCCACGAGCGCCCTGCCGGCCGCCTCTGACCGGGTCGGTCCGAGCTCCGGATGGGAGGCCGCGGCGGCGTCGTTCGGCGCGGACGCCGGAGCGGGCCCGGCCCGCCGCACCGTCGCGGGCGGAGCGGCCGCGCTCCACGGTAGCGCCCAGCGGCGCGCCCTCCTAGGAGCG
>JBKPHP010000251.1:0-3506 GCA_046729895.1 Actinomycetota bacterium | reverse complement strand
CGGTAATCGACGGCGAAGACCGCCTCCGACTCCTCGATCTGCGTCGCCACCTCTTGGACGACTGCGGCTTTCTGTTCCTTGTTCATTCCTTCTCGGTCCCTCTCACGACCGAGCCCGCACGCAGGCGGGCTCACGAAGGCTCTCTTCCGCGGGCTCCGCCTGCCCCGGACTTCCGCCTTCCGGCCGCCGGGGGTCTCGGGCAGGTCGCTGTGTCCAGGTCAGGCTACCGTGGGGAGCTCCTCGACGATGCCGCGAGTCCGACTCGGGTCGACTCGTACGCCCGGACCCATGGTGGTGGTAAGTGTGATCGTGCGGAGGTAGCGGCCCTTGGCGGCGGCCGGCCGGGCGCGAACGATCTCGTCGATCAGGGCCGCGTAGTTCTCCAGCAGGGCGCGCTGGTCGAAGCCGACTTTGCCGATGGGCAGGTGGACGATCGCCATGCGGTCGGTCCGGTACTCCACCTTGCCCGCCTTGGACTCGGAGACCGCCTTGCCCACGTCGTTGGTGACGGTGCCGACCTTGGGGTTCGGCATCTTGCCCTGGGGGCCGAGGATGCGGCCGAGCTTGCCCACCACGGGCATCAGGTCCGGCGTCGCGATCGCCACATCGAAGTCGGTGAAGCCCTCCTCCACCTGCTTCGCGAGGTCCTCGTCCCCGACCCGGTCCGCGCCGGCCTCCTCCGCCTCACGCGCCCTGTCGCCCTTGGCAAACACCACCACACTCATCTCCTTGCCGAGCCCGTGCGGGAGGGCGATCGTGCCGCGCAGCTGCTCCTCCGCGTGACGGACGTTGAGGCCGGTGCGGATGTGGCACTCCACGGTCTCGTCGAACTTCGCCTTGCCGACGCCCTGTATCAGCTGGACCGCCTCTGCCGGGGAGTACCGCCTCTCGCGGTCGATCTGCTCGTAGCTCTGGCGGTAGCGCTTGCCGTGCGCCCGCATTTGCTAGGAGACCTCCACGCCCATGGACCTCGCCGTGCCTTCGATGATCCTCGACGCTTGGTCGAGGTCGTGTGCGTTCAGGTCGGGCATCTTCTTCTCGGCGATCTGCCGGACCTGGTCGCGGGAGATGGTGCCGACCTTCTCGCGGTTGGGCTCGCCCGACCCCTTCTCGATCCCGGCGGCCTGCTTGATGAGCACCGCCGCCGGCGGGGTCTTGGTGATGAACGTGAAGGAGCGATCCTCGAAGACGGTGATCTCCACCGGGATGATCGTGCCGGCGTCCTGCTGGGTCTGGGCGTTGAACGCCTTGCAGAACTCCATGATGTTCACGCCATGCTGGCCGAGCGCAGGGCCGACCGGGGGCGCGGGGTTGGCGGCCCCCGCCGGCACCTGGAGCTTGATCATGGTCAGGACCTTTCTCGCCATTGGATCTGAGACGTGGTTTCGAAGTAGCTAATCAGAGCGCGGGCAGGATGCCCGCAAGATCAAATTTTCTTCACCTGGTCGAAGCCGACCTCGACCGGTGTCTCGCGGCCGAAGATCGACACCAGCACCTTCAGCTTGGCAGCGTCCTCATTGATCTCGGAGATCTCCCCGGAGAAGTCCGACAGCGGACCCGAGACGACCTTGACGGACTCCCCGATCGAGAACTGCGCGCGCGTGCGCGGTCGCTCGGCGGCCTCGCGATGGAGGAGACGATCGACCTCGACCTGGTTGAGCGGAACCGGCTTGTTCGAGGCTCCGACGAAGCCGGTCACCCCGGGCGTGTTCTTCACGAGCTGCCAGGAGTCGTCCGTGAGGTTCATGTTCACGAGCAGGTAGCCCGGCATCGTCCGGCTCTCCTTCTGGATCTTCTGGCCGTCCTTCAGCTCCTGCACCTGCTCGGTGGGGATGACGATCTGACGGATGTTGTTCTCCTGCCCGAGCGAGATGCGGCGGTGCTCGAGGTTCTGCTTGACCTTGTTCTCGTGACCGGAGTAGGTGTTGACTGCGTACCAGCGGAACATCGTTCTACCTCAGCGGGCGTCCAGGGCCCGCGCATCGATTTGGCGCTTTGACATCAAGTCTCGGTTACAGAATGGCTTTGATGATGCGAGAGAAGATCGCGTCCAGCAGGCCGAGGTAGCCGCCCGCGATCAGGACGAAGCCGAGCACGACGCCGGTCAGCGTGGTCAGCGCCTGACGGTTCGGCCACTCGACCCGCTGCAGCTCGGCCCAGACCGCGACGAGAAACTGTACGACACGGGGGCGGTCCCTGGCCGCCGCGCGCTCGCCCGCCTGGCGACCGCGGCGACCACGGGGCGCGTAGGCCTCTTCCTCCTCTGCCTCCTCCTCGGCCTCGACCTCATATTCCTTGAGGTGCTCGTCCTCCTCGAGCTCCGGCTCGTCCTCGAGCACCGCGTCGGAGCGGCCCTCCTCCTGGGGCGGGGCCCCGGCCGCGAGGTTGGGGTCGATCTCCGGGATGACGCCGGGGACCGGAGAGCCGTCGCCCGCGGGCTCGGGGGCAGCCTTCTGCTCTTGGAGCCTGCGCGCGCGGCGCTCGGCCTGCCGCTGCTTGGCGCGCTGGCGATTCCGGGCCACTGCCTCGCCCCCTACTCCTCTCTCGCGCGCGCGAAGAAGGGCGCGTCTGCTTTGAAGAGCCCCATCAGCGCGTCTCCTTGTGCGGCGTGTGTCGCCCGCACCAGCGGCAGTACTTG
Organism: Actinomycetota bacterium; assembly: GCA_046729895.1. Classification (GTDB taxonomy): domain Bacteria; phylum Actinomycetota; class Thermoleophilia; order Solirubrobacterales; family Thermoleophilaceae; genus DASXBA01. The sequence continues at coordinate 868 of JBKPHP010000251.1, read as the reverse complement.
CGCAGCTCGATCCGCTCCGGATCGTTGCGCTTGGACTTCTCCGTCTGGTAGTTGCGCCGCTTGCACTCCTCGCACGCGAGGGTCACGGCGATTCTCACGTCTCCGCGGGCCATTGCTCCTGAAGGTAGATACGGGCTGGCGCCCGAAAAAACCCCGCTGCGGGGGTCCGTCCCAGTCTAGCGCGGGCTCGGGGAGCGTCGTCGCCGGTCGAGCGCGTCGAGCACCTCTGCATCGGCCTCTATGTCGAACTTGCGCGCGAAGTCGCAATCGCTCTGCAGCAGGCGGCCGAGGTCGGCGCTGGTGAGTGTCTCCGGATGGGGCGCTCCGGGCACCGGAAACGAAACGAAGCGGCGGTTATCCGGGGTGACGCGCAGCGAGCTGTCGTTGAGCAGGACCGTCGCGAAGAAGGACTCGCTGGGGATCGCGACGCGGCGGTAGTAGCGCATCAGCCGCCTCCGAGCGCCGGCCGCCGCCAGGACTGCAGCGATCGCGTCGCGTCCCAGCGTCAGCCAGTCCGCCGAGACGAAGCAGCGGAGGCCGTCGCCGAACGGAAGGCTCGCGCGACGCACTCCAAGCTTCGGGCGCAGTGGAGTCAGAAGCTCCCGGAGATAAGCGACGGGACGGACCGCTCGGAGAAGGCGGGGCGTGCGCCGGGGCGCCGGATAGTGCCGGTATGCGTAACGGAGGAAGAACTCGTCGGCCGGCGGCTCGGGCAGCGTGCGGGTCTGTCGAGCTCCTCGGCCGCTTGCCGGAGGCACCCCAGCAGCAGCTGGAGCTGCGACCAGCCGCCCCATTCGAACTCGACGTCATCGTGGAGCGCCAGCGCCCCCAGCCGCTCGAGCTCCGCCTCGTCCAGATGGGAGCGGCG
>JBKPHP010000250.1:0-14772 GCA_046729895.1 Actinomycetota bacterium | reverse complement strand
TCGGGCCCGACTGTATGCTTACCATTTTTTCCGGGCCCCCCCCCCGCGGCGGGCGCGCCCCCGTTTTGTCGGGGGGGCCCCCCCGGGCGGTGGTGGCTGTGCCGGCTTCCATGCCTAGCTGGCCTTGGCCTCTCCTTGGCTCAGTTCCTTCTTCGCGTCGCCGACCTGAGTGCTGGTCATCGGCACGATCTGCGCATCCTTGGCGATGCTCTGGTAGTTGTCGACGACGTACCGCATGAAGGCCTTCACCTCGGGACGGGCCAGGGCCTTCTCGCTCGGATACATGAACAGCGGGCGTGAGAGCGGCTTGTACTTGCCGGTCTGGATGTCGGCCGCGGTCGGCTTCACGCAGCCCGAGCCGTCGTCGACGCCGACAAGATTCAGCTTGCTCGCGTTCCCCTCGTAATACGAGAAGCCGAAGTAGCCAAGCCCGCCGCCGGAGCCCTCTATGCCCTGGACCAGGACGTTGTCGTCCTCGGAGGGCTGGTAGTCGGTCCGGGAGACCCCCTCCTCACCGTTGATCTTCTCGGTGAAGAAGTCAAAGGTGCCCGAGTCGGTGCCGGGCCCGTACAGGCTGAGCTTGGTGCTCGGCAGGCCCGACTTGACCTCGGAGAGCGAATTGACCTTGGACCCCTTGTTCCAGAGCTTCTTGAGCTGGGCGACGGTCAGGCAGTCCACCTTGAGGTCCTTGTTGGTCGTGACCGCGATGCCGTCGTTCGCGACCTGCACCTGCTGGTAGGTGATGCCCTTCTTCTTGCAGACCGGTGCTTCCTCGTCGGGCTTGATCGGCCGCGACGCGTCGGAGATGTCGGTCTCACCGGCGCAGAACTTCTCGAAACCGCCGCCGGTCCCGGAGGTGCCGACAGTGACCTTCACGTTCGGGTTCTCCCCCTGGAACTTCTCGGCCGCGGCCTGGGCAAACGGCCCAACCGTGCTCGAGCCGTCGATCTTGATGGTGCCGGAGAGGTTGCTGTTTCCTCCACCACCGCCGTTGCTGTTGTCGTCGCTGCCACAGGCGGCGGCACCAAGCGCCACTACGCCGACGGCCGCGAACGTGAGGAGCATCCTCATGCGCTAGCTCTCCTTCGTTCGGTCATTGACGCAGCGACGTTTGCATCGACCCGCCGCAAGTCTGTTATCGACCTGTCGACGCCCTGTGAAAAACGTGTAAAAGGGGTCGATAACGGGTGGCGGCGGAGCGCCAGGGAGCCTTCCACTCCCGCGCCGACCGGAGCCTATGGGACCTTCCGCTCCGGCTTGAACCTGTAGCCAAAGCCGAAATGGGTGTGGATGAAGCTGCTGGCGGGGAGCGCATCCTCCAGCTTGTGCCGCAGCTTGCCCACGTAGACGTCCACGGACCGATCCGATTTGCGGAAGGGCTCGCCCCAGACCTCGGTGTAGAGCTCCTCGCGGCTTACGATGCGGCCGCTGCGCTTCGCGAGCGCGGTGAGCAGCTGGAGCTCGCGGACGGTGAGCCGGAGGGGCCGGCCGGCGGCGCGGACCAGGAACTCCTCCGGGCGGATCTCGAGGGCCCCCGCACGAAGGATGGTGCCGTTCGTCGCCACTGCCATGGTGGTGTGACCTTGCCACCGGCGCTCCCAAATGCCGTTATTTGGGCGTTGATGGGGTGTGAAGAACCTGTAAAGAGGGCCAAACGGCGGATCGCTCGCGTAGACTGGCGGGCGAATGGGAACTCAGCGCGCCGCACGGCGCTTCCCTCTCGAGGCCCGGACTGCAGCAGGGAAATGTCCGACCCCCTCCGGATAGCGATCCTCGACACCGACTCCGGCTTCGTCCGCGTGCTCGCGAAGCGAGCGGACGACCTCGGCTGGCAATACCGCCGGCTGGAGTCGCCTCCGCGCGCGGAGGAGGTCGTGGCGATGCGGGTCAACGCGCTGGTGGTCGACCTCGCGGTGCTCCGCGAGGGCGCATGTGACTACGTGGAGCAGTTGTCAGCGGCGCTGCCGGGCATGGGAATCGTCGTGTGCACGGGTCGCTCGACGGTCGCACAGCGTGTGCGCGGCCTGAGGCTCGGGGCCGACGACTGGGTCTCGAAGCCCTGCCACCCGGAGGAAGTCCTCGCACGCGTCGAGGCGGTCGTTCGGCGACGCAAGCGCGCCTCCGCCAGGGTCGACGAGGCGCCGCTCGTGGTGGGCGGGCTCGAGATCCGGGCCGACCAGTTCCAGGCCTTCGCCGCCGGCCGCAGCGTCGACCTCACACGGCGCGAGTTCGAGGTCTTGCAGCTTCTCGCGAAGGCGCACGGCAAGGTGCTGCAGCGAGAGGAGATCTACCAGTCCGTGTGGGGCTACGCCATGGCGCACGGCGACCGCTCGGTCGACGTCTTCATCCGCAAGGTCCGGCAGAAGCTAGAGAAGGCTTCCCCCGACTGGGAGTACGTGCACACGCACTTCGGCGTGGGCTACCGCTTCGAGCCGGAGTCGCAGTCGACCGGCGAGCACACTGCCCTGCCTGCCGCGGCGGCTACCGAAGAGCCCGAGGCAGCGGCGAGTCCCGTGATCACGCCCGAGGCTGCCGAAAGGGTCCGCTGATCACGTAGATCGCGCCGGTCCGGAACGCGCGCTGGGATGAGAAGTAGAGCCGGCGGCCCGAGGGGTCGAAGGTGGCGCCAGTGAGCTCTGAGCCCTCGTGCTCGCGGCCCGTCACCGACAGGAAGCGGCTGACGGCTCCGGAGCGGTCGATGACCCCGATGTCGATCTCCTCCGTGGCGATGTCCTCGCACACGAACAGCTCGCCCGCACGCGAGCCCGTCAGCTGATCGACCCGCAAGAGGGGCGCCTCGACGGAGGCCAGGCCGTCATAGATCACCTCGATCCGCTGGCGGCGGACGTCGTAGGCGTGCACCCGGCTGTCGGCCGTCGTGGCGATGAACACCGTTCCGTCGTCGTACCAGATGCCCTCCGCGCGCTTGAAACGGGCGGCGGCCGGCAGCTGGTCGCGGGTCTCCCTGGAGCGGGCCGCGGGATCGGGCACCTCGGTCCAGGAGACCGAGCCTCCGGCCGAGACGCTGGCGGCGTCGAGCAGGCCCGCCTCCAGGCTCGGCCAGTGGGTCGGCGTAAAGCGGTAGAGCAGACCGTCCTTTAGATCCTCAGTCAAGTAGACGCGCCGCTCGCGGGGGTCCACCGCGGCGGCCTCGTGCTTGAAGACCCCGAGCGCGGGGAGCCGGCGCGCGCGGTGGCGCCCGGTCGGGTCGCACTCCCAGACATAGCCGCCCTCGACCTCCTCGCAGGAGAGCCAGGTGCCCCAGGGCGTCCCGCCGCCGGAGCAGTTCTGTGTGGTGCCGTCGAGGATCCGGTAGGCGTCACGGATCTGGCCGGCGGAGCCGAAGCGAATCGCACTCGCCCCGCCCTTCAGCTCCTCGGAGTTGGAGACGAGGATCCAGCCGCCGTCATCGGTTGGGAAGGTCGCAGCCCCGTCCGAGGCGGTATGCCAGCGATAGTCGCTGTCCGGGACAAGCCCCCCGCCGCGTGCGATCACCTGGGAGCGGAAGCCCTCGGGCAAGCGGATCCCGTGCTCGTCCGGCGGCCGCAGCGGGCCATAGCCCGTTTCCCCGCGGTGCGTCTTGTGAGCACCTTGGAGGACTACCTTCCAGAAGCCGGCGCCGAGGCTCACCGCCGCTACGCCGCCGGCGGCCAGCCCGATGAACTCCCTCCTCCGGTACGCCGGCGGCTGTCGTTGCTCCACTCGCACGGAACGCTAGCCGGCGACCGGCGGGCGCCCGACCAACTCGTGGCCGAGGTCCCGTCCGCAGGCCGGCTCCCGCAGCGACCAGGCACGCCGGTCATCAGCCCGAAGCTCCATACGGCGAGGATGGCGCGCGAGGAGCGAGATCCGGTCGCGGGGCTGTGACCGGCCTGTTTCGAGCTCGTGAAGGGGCTCCTGCCATACTCCCGCCAAGCCATGCCGGCCAGCCGCTCCAGAGTTCGCGGGCCCGCTCTCCTGGCGGTGGCGGCGCTGGCTCTCCACCAGCTTCGCTACCTGCTCGCGCCGGCAGACGGTGTCGAGCAGGCGGACCACGCCTACATCCCGTTCGCGGCGACTGGCGTCGTGCTCCTCTTCGGACTGGCGGCGGGGCAGCTGGCCCTGCGGGTTGCAGGGGCGCGGGACGACGGCGAGGGCGAAGCTGCGCCCCGCGGGTTCGCGCTCGCATGGCTCGCCTCGACCATCGGGCTCGTCCTCGTCTTCATCGGTCAGGAGCTGCTCGAATCCGCGCTCGCGGGCGGTCCGGTGCACGACCCGCTCTCCGGGGGCGGTCTGCTGGCGCTCCCGCTGGCGCTCGTACTAGGCGCGCTCGTCGCCTGCGCCCTGCGCTGGGCGGGCGGAGTGGTACGGGCGGCGATCCGGCGCGCCCGGCGGCGCCGGGTGCGGCCTGGGCCGGCCAGCCCCCCGGTCTGGCGTCCGGCGCGCCAAGCCGCATCGGTGCTCGCCCGCCACCTGGCGGGCAGAGCCCCTCCCGCCACCTCCTGAGTGAGGCTCCGGCGACGCCGGAGCGGCAAACCCGCCTCGAGGAGGAAATCGACGTGTCCAGGAACGGGCGAATCGCCCTGATCTCAGCCGCGCTGATCGTGGCCGTGGTCGCTTTCATATTGATCCGGTCGGATGACAACGGCGGCGGCGGCCAGTCGCCGACCAGTACGGCCGGAGCGCCGCGCGCGCCCGCCGTCCAGCGGCTCACGGTTCGCGGCGGCAAACCGGTAGGCGGAGTCCGCACGATCACCGTCACCAAAGGGGAGACCGTCCGGCTGACGGTCAGCTCCGCGGACACCTGGCAGGAGATCCACGTGCACGGCTACGACCTGAAGCGCGACATGGCGCCCGGCCGCCCCGCTGCGTTCAGGTTCAAGGCCGGGATCGAGGGAGCCTTCGAGATCGAGCTCGAGCAGATGGGCACAAAGATCGCCAGCCTCCAGGTGCGGCCGGGATGAGCGGAGTGCTGCTGATCGCCCATGGCCTGGTCGTCCGCTCCGACCTGCCGATCCCGGAGTGGCTGTTCGGGTGGGCGGCGGCGATGGTACTGGTGATCTCGTTCGTGGCGCTTGCCGTGCTCTGGCCGGACCCGCGGCTCCAGGATGAGGGGTGGCGGCCGCTGCCCGCCGCTCTCGGCCGAGTCCTGACGAGCCGCCCCGTGGACGTGCTCTGTGGGGTGGTGGGCGTGCTCCTGCTCGGCCTCGTGGTCTACAGCGGCTTCGACGGAACGCAGAGCTCGACCGCCAATTTCGCGCCCACGTTCGTATACGTGATCTTCTGGGTGGGCCTCGTGCCGATGAGCGTGCTCTTCGGCGACCTGTTCCGCGCCTTCAACCCCTGGCGGGCGATCGGGCGCGCCGTCGCCGGAGTGGCGCAGGCGGCCGCCAGGGGGCCGATTCCGGCGCCGCTCACCTACCCCGAGCGGCTCGGCCGCTGGCCGGCGGCAGTAGGGATCTTCGCTTTCGCGACGATGGAGCTCGTCGTTTCGAACGGCAGCAAGCCGGAGAACGTCGCGATAGCCGCGCTCGTGTACTCCGCGCTCACGTTCGTGGGCATGGCGCTGTATGGCGTGGAGGCCTGGATCGACCGCGGCGAGGCCTTCTCCGTCTACTTCAATCTGTTCTCGCGGATCTCTCCCGTCGAGCGTCGCGGCAGCCGGATCGGGCTGCGCAAGCCACTCTCGGGACTAAGCGCCCTGGAGCCGCTGCCCGGCACCGTCCCGCTGGTGGCGGTGATGATCGGCTCCGTGACGTTCGACGGCGCCGCTGAGGCCCCGATCTGGACGAACCTCGCCCCCGACCTGGCCAACTCCTTCGAGTCGATTGGAATCAGCCCGGAGCACGCGCTCGAGGCCTCGTTCTTCGTCGGCCTGCTTGCGGCGGTCCTCACCATCTACGGCTTCTACAGGCTGGGGGTGGCCGGCGCCCGCACCGTGGGCGGTGGGTTCTCCTCGCGCCGGCTGGCCGGGACCTTCGCGCACACACTGGTCCCCATCGCGCTCGCGTATGTGTCCGCGCACTACCTGACGCTGCTGCTCTTCCAGGGCCAGGGGGTCGTCGTCCTGCACCCGGTCCCCCAGCCCGGCTTCCTGGCCTCCGATCCGCTCGGCAACGGGTCGGACATCTTCGGCACCGCCGGCAGGGCGATCAACTTCGGCGTCATCTCGTCTAACCAGACCTGGTACTGCCAGGTCGGCTTCGTGGTGGCCGGGCACGTGGCCGGCCTGACCCTCGCCCACGACCGTGCGCTCGCCATCTATGACCGCGCGAAGCTCGCGGTGCGCTCGCAGTACTGGATGCTCGGGGTGATGATCGGCTTCACGAGCTTGGCCCTCTGGCTACTCTCGCAGGCGAACACATGACCTTCGTGGTCGCTCATGCGGGCCACTGGCTGGTCAGCCTCGGTTACTTCGCCCCGGTGATCGGGTTCTTGATCTGGCTGGCCATCGTGCAGATCAGGGACCGCCGGCGAGGGGGCGACTAGCTGCTCGAGCCCCGGGCGGCCCGGCCGTCCCGTGACGGCGAAACCGAGGGGCGGTCATCGCTTCGGCTGCCAGAACGCGATCTCGCCACCGGCGGGAGTGGAGACGACGCTTCGCCAGCCGGCCGGTCCCTCGCGGGGCCCGAGCAGCACGTCCGCACCGAGCAGGCGCGCCCGCTCGGTGACCTCGCCCAGCTCGGCGACCTCGACGTAAGGCAGCCACGACGGTCGGTGCGTGTTGCACTCGACCACACCGCCATCGAGTCCGCCGCCGAGCTCGAGCGCGAGGTACGAGCCGCAGCCGGCGTCGACCGGTTCCGGGCGCCAGCCGCAGAGCCGCGTGTAGAACCCGCATGCACGTGGCAGGTCGCCGGTGTGAAGCTCCAGGTGGACGACGGGATTGGCGAAGGCTGAGGCCATGCCCTGCCCTCTTGGACCTGCGCGGATCCCGGAATTAATCGGCCGCGGCCGATCAATCCGGCCCGCGCGCTCGGTCTAACCTGCAAGGGATGCCTGACTCGAGCGCAAGCGCCACGGCGCAGGAGCGAGAGCTGCTGGAGGCGGCCCGCGAGGGCGACGAGCAGGCGTTCCGCCGTCTCCTGGAGCCCCACCAGAAGGAGCTGCAAGCGCACTGTTACCGGATGCTCGGCTCGGTCCACGATGCCGAGGACGCCCTCCAGGACGCTTCGCTGCGTGCCTGGCGCGGCCTTCCCAAGTTCGAGGGGCGAAGCTCGCTCCGCTCGTGGCTGTACAGGATCGCCACCAACGCGTGCCTGACCGCGATCGAGCGGCGGCCCAAGCGCGTGCTTCCGATCGACTACGGCCCGGCCACAGATCCCCACGACGGTCTCGGCCTGCCGCCCGTCGAGTCCGTTTGGGTCGAGCCCTACCCGGACGAGGGTCTTGGCCTCGAGGACGGCTTTGCCGCACCTGAGGCCCGCTATGAGGTGCGGGAGAGCGTGGAGCTGGCGTTCGTAGCGGCGCTGCAGCATCTCCCCGCCAACCAGCGCGCGGCCCTGATCCTCCGGGACGTGCTCGGCTTCTCTGCCCAGGAGGCCGCCGAGTCGCTCGAGACGAGCGCCGCGTCGGTGAACAGCGCCCTGCAGCGCGCCCGAAAGACGGTCGAGGAGCGCCTTCCCGAGCAAAGCCAGCAAGCGACGCTGCGGGGGCTCGGTGACGAGCGCCTCCGCGAGGTCGTTGAGGGCTACATGGATGCGATGCAGCGTGGGGACGTCGAGGCCGTCGTCGACATGCTCGCCGAGGACGCCGCGTGGTCGATGCCCCCGCTGGCGGCCTGGTTCAGCGGTCGCGAGGCGCTCACCGGATTCCTGATCCGGGGGCCGCTCTCGGGCGACTGGCGCTGGCGCCACCTTCCCGCCTGGGCGAGCGGCCAGGCAGCCGTCGGCAGCTACTGCTGGTATGAGCAGGATCAGCGCTACCGTCCGTTTGCGCTCGACATGCTCACGGTCGACCGGCGCGGGCAGATCAAGGAGGTGACCTCCTTCATCACGCGATCCACGCTGAGTCGCGATCGCCACTTCTACGATCGCTGGCCAGAGCAGCCCATGGACTCATCGAACGTCCTGGTCGCCTTCGAGAGCTTCGGCCTGCCAGACTCGCTGGACTCAGTCGGGCGGTCCGGGCGATGAATTTCCGGCCGGGGGCCGGTCTACACCGCATACGCCCCGACGAGAGGAGCTACCAGTGCTTGCCGACAGCAACGCATACAGCGGCTTCGCGGTGGATGACTTGGAGAAGGCTCGGCAGTTCTACGGCGAGGCCCTTGGCCTGAGGACATCGATCCTGTCCGAGGAGCACGGCCTGATGTCGCTGCACCTCGCCGGTGACAGGGACACATTGGTCTACCAGAAGCAGGACCACACGCCGGCGACCTACACGATCCTGAACTTCCCGGTGGACGACATCGACAAGGCCGTCGACGAGCTCGCGGCCCGTGGCGTTCGCTTCGAGAGGTACGACGGCTTCGAGCAGGACGAGAAGGGAATCTCCCGCGAGGGACCGTACGTCGCGTGGTTCAAGGACCCGGCCGGCAACGTGCTGTCGGTGCTCCAGGAGGCATGACCCGCCCTTAGTCAGCCTCTCGGGTCCGCTCACTCCTATCAGGGGCCGGAGGCCGCGTCCGCTTAGGTCGGTCGCTCCTCCTCGGGAGTCGACGGCTCCTCGGGAGGCGACGACGGCTGCGGTGTCGGATAACGGCCGGCGGCCCCCTCCGCGAAGTCGCCGAGGCGCCGGACGAAGTCGCGTAGCTCGCTGATGTGCCGGGCGCGGTCCTCGAGGATCGCGCGAGCGTCCGCCTCCAGCTCGCTGACGCGCGCCTCGGCAGCCTCGCGAACGTCGCGCGCCTCGCGCTGCGCGGCCTCGCGGACCTCGCGTGCCTCCCGTGCGGCCGCCTCGCGGACCTCGCGGGCCTCATGGGCCGCGTCGCCGCGCAGCTCGCGGGCCTCCTGCTCAGATGCATCGTGCAGCTTCTGAGCCTCCTGCTCGGCGCGCTGGATACGGTCGTCGGCCTGGGAGCGAGAGCGGCGGGTGATTTCGTCCGCTGTCTCGTGGGCGCGCTCGAGCAGGCCTTTCGTTTCCTCTGTGACCTGCTCGAGGGCGTGCCGGATCGCGGATTCCGGAGCGGCGGTGATCTGGAGCTCGGCGATCACCTGGTTGACGCGGTTCACGTAGCGGTCGACGGCGTCGCGCTCGTAGCCACGCATTGCCACCGGGAAGCGCACGTCCCGCAGCTCAGCGATCTCTTCGTCGGGAACGCGACTGCGAGTGGGGCCGCGAGCCGGCGTTGCTCTTGTTGATTCTTCTGCTTCGATGCGCGCACGCTACCGCAGCGTGGCGCGGAATCCGGGGCGGCCGGAAGTGCCGATGCCGCTCGTCGTCTCGCATGACCCTGGTGGCCGCATGACGACTACCTCGTGCCGAGGGCGGGTGGAGTGCCTCAGTGCGCCCGCACCTGGACGGTCTGGGTCATCGTGACCGGGTGGAGGGTGCAGAAGATCTGGTAGGTCCCGGGAATCGTGAAACGCTGGGCCCAGCTGCGACCCGTGCTGAGCATCGGTGAGCCGAAGCTGCCTCCCTCGGGCCCGTTCGCGAGCGTCGCGTTGTGCTTGCGCTTGCGCGGGTCGCGATCGGTCCAGCGCAGGCGGTTTCCTACCGGGATCGACAGATTGCGTATCCCGAACGAATTGCGTCCGATTGCGATGTTGGCGTCGCCGCTGAACAACCGCATTGGACCTGTCGGCCGGAGGATGGTGTACACGCGGCCGCGCGAGTCGAGTCCGGTGAGCGGAACCACGACGTGTGGCGACTCGAGCCGACCAGGCCTGCGCGGCAGCGGATCCCTCAGGTCCGACGGGAGCGCCCTGCAACTCGCTGCCCGCGGCCTACGGCCATGCCAGACGTAGAGGTGCATGATGCCCATCACCCGGGCGTGCTGGTACTGGGCGTCGTAGAGGGAGACGAGCCTCAGCGGCTCGCGGGGCCCGATCCGGATGCCCTTGGCCGTGCGCGACCAGCTGGTGGCGATCGGACCGGGCTCGTGGAGCACCGGGAGCACGTGGTAGTAGGGATGGCTCGGCAGCCCGTACAGCGGCCGTGAGCGCATCAGCAGGCGGTCGCTGCAGCGCGGCTGCGTCATAAGGAGTCCCTTCGAGCCGGCGTGCACGTGCGCGTTGGCGGCGACGATCATGCCGGCCCGCGGTAGGCGGAACAGACGCGTGCGCCGGTCGACCGAGTGCGGTGCCCCGCCCCCCGGAAGGTTGTAGATCGGGTCGGAGGCGCCCCAGCAGCCCGTAACGCGCAGCCAGTATGGCGTCACGGCGCGCAGCTTGCGCTTCGTCTCAATCCACGCCGTGTATTCGATGTAGGCCGCGCTGGTATGGGGCTTGTGGTTCATGAGCATCCATGAGATCTGCCAGCGATCGCCCTTGCGGATCCGGTAGCCGTAGCCCCTCGGCAGGCGGAGCGTCTGGTTCTCTTCGCCGGTGCCGTAGAAGCTCTCGCCCCCATGGCCGCAGATCCCGTCTCGGCGGTCCCCCGCGAAGCGACCTTTGTTCTTGTAGAGCACGTGGTGGAGCATGATTCGCCTGACCGGGATGTGCCGGCCACGCCTGTCGACCACGCGCGCGTACATCTTCACGATGTAGCCGTTCATCCTGGGCGCGTGTGCGCGCCGGGTCTTGGGATCCGTATAGCGCACCTGATAGCCCTTGATGTGGAACGGGCCCTGGCGGACGACGACCTTCCTCACCCGCCCGTCGGCAGCCACCGGCAATGCGGCCGACGCCAGGGTGGCCAAGACGACCAGGGCGGCCCAGCCCCCGCGAATCCTCACCTCGCCAGTATCTCTGGCAAACCGGATGCGTCAAGCGATGCGTTACGCGCGAGTTCGGCATCGATCCGAAGCGGGCATCTCAGATAGGAAATGCAGCGCATCCTCTGCAGAGCGGGACTCCTCCTGACAGCCGTGTTCGCCGCACTGTCCATCCCCGCCGGCGCCGAGGCTGCCCGCGCGCCCGTCTCCTCGCACGCAATGCTCTACGCCTGCTGCACGCCGCTCGCGATGAAGGACCGGATCTTCGCCGAATCGTCGGCCGTGGGAGCGCGCTACGTCCGGGTGGACGTTGAGCTGAGCGCAATCTTCAGCCGCCCCGGGGCCCCGGCCGACTGGCGCCAGCTCGACCAGGTCATCGACCTCTCGCGCCATTATCGGCTGCCTGTCCTCGGGATCGTGCTGGGCATGCCCACTTGGCTTTCGGGCTGCCCCGAGCGCCCGCGCGACGCGCCGCTCTGCGCTCCGCGGGACATGCGGGTGTACGGCCAACTTGCCGGCACCGTGGCGGCGCACGCCCGAGGGGCGATCAGGCACTGGGAGATCGGGAACGAGCCGGATCAGTCCTGGGCCTTCAAGGGCGGTCCCGAGTCGTACGCCCGCATGCTGAGTAGCGCCCACGACGCCATCAAGCGCGTAGCCCCGGATGCCCAGGTGATCATGGGCGGTGTCGGGTCACCGCGAACCGCCGGCTGGGCGGTACGGGTGTTCCGCACGCCGGGAGCCGGCGCGGCCCGGAAGTTCGACATAGCCAGCGTCCACGTTCGCGGGCCCCTCCGCACTCTGCCGTCCCGCCTCGGCCGCTGGCGTCGAGTCCTCGCCGCGCACGGCTTCCGCGGCCCGACCTGGGTGACGGAGCACGGCTACCCGTCCGGGAGCGCTCATCAGGACGATCCCGGCTTCCGAGGCGGGGAGGCCGCGCAGGCGGCATTTCTGAGGCGGTCGATCCCGCTACTCGCCGGTGCCGGCGCGGCGGAGGTCTTCGTGACACTCCGCGACAACCTCGGTGGGCGCTGGGCCTCGGAAGGTCTGGTCCACATTGGCGGGCCGCCCACCTTCCCGGTCCACCGCAAGCCGGCCTTCGAGACGGTCCGGCAGCTCACCGCCGCGCGGCGTCAGCGGGCCGAGCCATTCATGACAATCGGATCAGTAATCGCCGAAACCGCCATCGAGAGCAAGGGGCTCGCTGCTGCGGGCCACGCGTGGTGATGTGGGGCGGCGCTGCCTTTCGCGGCCGGCACCCAGGCGCACGGGCGTAGAGGACGCTGCGCTCCGCGGCCACTGCGTCGTATACGACGCGTCGTATACGACACGCTATCATGAGAGGTATGTCTGGCGCGGCGTGGAACACGCTCTCCTCGGTGCTCCTGACGGCCTGTTGGGGCGAGATCGCCGTGGTTTGGATCATCGGCGCGCTCTATAACGCGGGTCGCGGGCCACGAGTGCGCGAGCGCGCCCATGACCACTCCTGGCTTGTCGCCGTCGCGGCCGTCTGGCTGATCCACGGTGATCCGGCCGGGATCGACTGGCGATCGCTGACGGTGTCCTCGCCCTGGACAAGGGCGTCCGGCGCCGCCCTGCTGCTGTCGGCGACGGCATTCACGCTGTGGGCACGCGCGGCGCTGGGCACGATGTGGTCTTCATTCGTCGTGGCGAAGACCGGGCACGCGCTTCGCACAGACGGGCCCTACGCGATCACCCGACACCCGATCTACACCGGTCTGGTGGGCATGCTGCTCGGCACGACGCTGATCAGCGACATAGGACGCTGGGCGGCCGTGTTCGTGCTGGGCGTGATCTTTCTCGCATGGAAGGCTCGGGCCGAGGAGCGCCTGCTCGGCGGCCTGTTTCCGGAATATGAGCTCTACCGCCGGCGGGTCCCGCGACTGATTCCCATTCCACGTTGGTTCGGCGGGCTGCTGCACCGATGAGCAAACGCCCTACCACCAGGCGTACGGCGGGCCCGACCGCGAAGGCCGCGCAGAGCGAGGCCGAGCGGGTCGCGCGCCAGCTCGACGCCATCAATCACCTGCTGGAGCAGTCGACTCGGGCGCTCGCCCAGGACCTGCCCGAAGCGCTCACACCACCCCAGGTTCGGGCCATGGAAGTGCTGGTCGACAGCACACGGGAGAACCCCGCCGCCGGGCTGTCGCTCTCCGAGCTCAGCGTGCGGCTCGGGCTCGCGCATAGCACCGTCTCGGGGATCGTGGACCGCCTCGAACGCCGCGGCCTCATTCGTCGCACCAAGCGCCGTGACGACCGGCGCTACGCCCGTATCGAGATCACCCGCCCTGTCCGCGAATGGCTTCGGCATGAACTTCCAGCTCTACGAGTGCGGCCACTGGTCACCGCCCTCGACCAGGCCAGCGAGAATGAACGCGCGACCCTCACCCGCAGCCTCGCACTGCTGCGAGGACTGCTGGAGGGCCAGGCCCGCGCAGGTTAGCCCTGGAGCCCCGCCAGCCGCCGCTCGAGGAAGCGTCGCTCGACGTCCGAGTGGACTAGCTCCAGTGCGCGGTCGTAGGCCGCACGAGCGTCGTCGAGGCGATCGAGCCGGCGCAGCAGCTCGGCCCGCGTGGCGTGTAGATAGTGGTAGCGGTCGAGCTCGAGGCGCTCCACCAGCGCGAGAGCGGCATCGACCTCGCCCGTCTCGGCGATGGCGGCGGCTTGGTTGAGCTCCACGATCGGCGAGCCCGTGAGGCGGGCGAGCTCGCCGTACAGGGCGGCGATCTGGGGCCAGTCCTGGGGGTCCTCCGAGTGCAGGACCGCGAGGGCCGCCTGCACCACGTAGGGACCACGGCCCCCGAGCGCCAGGCCGCGATCGAGCCTGACACGGCCCTCCTCGATCTGGTCGAAGTCCCAGAGCGATCGATCCTGATCGCGGAGGAGGACCAGCGCGCCCTCGGCGAATCGCGCCTCATGCCTGGCGTCGTTCACCAGCATGAGCGCCAGCAGCCCGTGCACCTCGGGCTCGTCCGGCATCAGCTCGGCCAGCGCGCGACCGAGCCGGATCGCCTCGGCGGCGAGGTCGCCGCGGCCGCCGTAGCCCTCGTTGAAGATCAGGTACACGACCGCGAGCACCGCGGCCAGGCGGTCGGGGAGGAGATGGGCGGGCGGCACGCGAAAGGGGATCCCGGCGGCCCTGATCTTGTGCTTCGCGCGGACCAGCCGCTTGGCCATGGTCGGCTCGGAGACCAGGAAAGCGCGCGCGATCTCATCCGTGCTCAATCCGCCGAGCGTTCGTAGCGTCAGCGCCACCTGGGCATCGAGCGCGAGTGCCGGATGGCAACAGGTGAAGACGAGCTCGAGTCGCTCGTCCGGGATCGTCAGGTCGTGTAATTCGCTCGGCAATTCGCTCGGCAATTCGCTCGGCATCCCTGCCTCACGAATTCTTGAGTTTCTCGGGTCCGCCACCTCGAGCAGGCGCAGCTTCGTAGCCAGCGTGCGATCGCGGCGGATGCGGTCGATAGCGCGGTTGCGGGCGGTTGTCGTGAGCCAGGCGCGCGCGTTGGCCGGCGTTCCCTCGCGGGGCCAGCGCTCGGCCGCGACCGCGAAGGCCTCCTGAGCGGCCTCCTCGGCGAGGTTGAAGTCGCCGAGGAAGCCGATCAGGCTGGCGAGGACGCGTGCCCACTCGTCGCGGAAGACCTGGTCGAGGATCGCTACCACTCCGCGATCGGGCGCACCTCTACCGCGCCACCCATGCGGGCCGCCGGAATGCGCGCGGCGAGCTCGATCGCGGCGTCGATGTCGTCGGCCTCGAACACGAGGTATCCGCCGAGTGCCTCCTTGACGGCGACGAACGGCCCGTCGGTGGTGAGTGTCTTGCCGTCCTCCACCCGCACGGTCGTGGCTGTCTGGGGATCCTCCAGCTGGAGGCCGGGGCTGACCCCCGCGGTCTCGCTGACCGCCCTGTAGTCGCTGTAGACCGCCTTCTGCTCTTCCTCCGACAGGCGTCCCCA
>JBKPHP010000249.1:0-20639 GCA_046729895.1 Actinomycetota bacterium | reverse complement strand
GATCTCGCGTTCGGCCTCTTCGCCGTCGTCGTAGCGGAAGCGGTCTACTCGCACCCTTGCGATGCGGCCCTCCCACGCGATCTCGCCGCCGATCCGCTCGAAGCTCATGCCTGCGCCGATGCTTCCACGATTCCAAGGGTCACGTCCAGCATCGTCTCGAGTGCCTCCACGGTGACCGACTCGTCCGGCTGATGGTTGCCCTCGGTGCCGTTCGCCACGTTCAGCACGGGTAGGCCGGCGGCGATAAGCGCGTTGGCGTCGCTGCCGCTGCCGGTGCTGCGGCATACGGGCTCGATGCCCACGGCCGCCAGGGCTGCCGAGGCGGCGTCCACCGGAGGCCCGGTACGGGGCAGCCGGTAGGCGCGGAAGAGGCGCTCGACGGATGTCTCCAGATCGCAGTCGGCATCGCTCGCAGCCTCCGATGCCGCGTCCACGAGCCGCCGCACCAGATCCCCCGCCCGGCGGTCCTCGAGGCTGCGGGCCTCCAACTCCACCTGGCAGCGCTCTGCGACCACGTTCGCGGCCGTGCCGCCCTCGATCCTTCCCACGTTGACCGTCGTCTCCGGATCGAGACGGCCCATCGGCATAGCGGCGACCGCGCGGGCCGCTGCCGCGATGGCGTTGCGCCCCTGCTCGGGCCTGATTCCCGCGTGCGCCGCGGTGCCGCGGAAGCGCGCCTCGATGCTGTAGTAGGTGGGCGCGGCCACGATCAGCTCACCGATGGGCGAGGCGTGGTCGAAGACGAAGCCGAACTCCGAGCCGAGGCGGGCGCGGTCGAAGGCTCTGGCTCCACGCAGGGCGCGCTCCTCGCAGGTGGTGAAAAGCAGCTCCAGGCCAACCGGGGGACGGTCCGCCAGGAGCCGCCTGACCGTGGCGATGATGGTGGCCACCGCGGCCTTGTTGTCGGCCCCGAGGATTGCCTCGTTGCGGTTGCGAAGGACGCCGTCCTCGCACACCACCTCCACTGGGGCGTCGAGGGGAACGGTGTCGAGATGCGCGCACAGCAGCACGGTCCGAGCGCCTGCCGGCCCCGGGATGCGCGCGAGCAGGTTGCCGGCGTCCGAGCCCGTCTCGGCTCCGCTCGAGTCCTCCTCCACCTCGAGCCCGAGGCCCCGCAGCTCCGCGGCCACGGCATCGGCGATCGCCCGCTCACGCGTCGAGGGGCTCTCGATCTCGCACAGCCGGACGAAGTCGTCGAGCAGCCGCCGGCGCTCCTCCGGAGAGGCGCGGAGCGGCATCTACCGCTCCCCGTGCACCCAGACGTCGCCGAGGACGACGGTAAGCGACAAAGGCTGCATCTACTCGGCGGGATGGCCGGCCCGGAGCTCGGGCTCGGCCTCGAGCACGGGCGTGCCGGCGCGCTGGAGCGCCGCGCCCACGAACTCGCGGAACAGTGGCTGGGGCCGCAGCGGCCGCGACTTGAACTCCGGGTGGAACTGCGACGCCACGAAGAACGGATGGTCCGGAAGCTCGAGGATCTCGACCAGGCGGTCGTCCGGCGAGGTGCCCGAGAACACGAGGCCGGCGTGCTCGAGCCGCTTGCGGAGGTGGTTGTTGACCTCGTAGCGGTGGCGGTGGCGTTCGTAGATCACGGCTTCGCCGTAGATCTCCCGCGCGCGCGTGCCGTCGTGGAGCTTGACCGGATCGGCGCCGAGCCGCATGGTGCCGCCCATGTCGCGCACCTCCTTCTGCTCGGGAAGGAGGTCGATGACCGGATACGGCGTCTCGGGATCGAATTCGGTGGAGTTTGCGCCGTCCATGCCCGCCGCGTGACGGGCGAAGTCGCAGACAGCCATCTGCATCCCCAGGCAGATGCCGAGAAAGGGGACCTGGTGCTGGCGGGCATAGGAGGCCGCCCGGATCTTCCCCTCGATGCCCCGTACTCCGAACCCGCCCGGGATGAGGATGCCGTCGCAGGTCTCGAGCTCCCGCTCCGTCTCCTCCGCCGTCAGCCGCTCCGAGTCCACCCAACGGACGTCCATCTTGCCGCCGTAATGCATGCCGGAGTGGTTGAGCGCCTCGAGCACCGACAGGTAGGCGTCGGCAAGCTTCGTGTACTTCCCGACGAGCCCGATCCGCACCGGCGCCTTCGCTTCGTCGTGCCGCTCCACGAGCCCGCGCCAGTCCCCCAGCTCCGGTGGACCCGCCTTGATCCCGAAGTGGTCGAGGATCCCTTGGTCGACGGCCTCCTCGTGGAAGAACAGCGGCACCTTGTAGATCGAGTCCACGTCCCGAGCTGAGACGACCGAGTCGACGGGGAGGTTGGCGAAGAGCGCGATCTTCTCGCGAATGTCGCGACCTACCGCCTCCTCGGAGCGGCACACCACCATGTCGGGCTGGATGCCGATGCGGCGCAGCTCCTGGACCGAGTGCTGGGTGGGCTTGGTCTTGAGCTCGCCCGCGTGCCCCAGGAAGGGCACCAGGGTCAGGTGCACGAACATGCAGCGATCACGGCCCTCGTCGACCTGGAACTGGCGCAGGGCCTCCAGAAAGGGGAGCGACTCGATGTCGCCCACCGTTCCCCCGATCTCCGTGATGACGACGTCCACGTCCTGGGCCTCGGCCACGAGGCGGATTCGCTGCTTGATCTCGTCGGTGATGTGGGGGATCACCTGCACCGTGCCGCCGAGGAAGTCCCCCCGGCGCTCACGGTTGATCACCGCGTCGTAGATCGCGCCGGCCGTGGCGTTCGACGCGCGGGTGGTGTTGACGTCGGTGAAGCGCTCGTAGTGACCGAGGTCGAGGTCGGTCTCGGCGCCGTCCTCCGTGACGAACACCTCGCCGTGCTGGAACGGGCTCATGGTGCCCGGGTCGACGTTGATGTAGGGGTCGAACTTTTGGAGCGCGACCGATACCCCTCGCGCCCCCAGCAGCTGGCCTATCGACGCGGAGGCGATGCCCTTGCCGAGGGCCGAGACGACGCCCCCTGTGACGAAGATGAACCGTGTCTGAGGGCGACTTTGTGGCATCGGCTGCTCAGGCTCCGAGCGTACCAAGGAGCACGGCGGAAGCTCAGGCGGCGAGGAGCCCTTCCGCGTGGCGACGGGCGGACTCGTCGGAGGCCTCGGCTCCGAGCATGCGGCACAGCTCCTCGACCACTCCATCGCCCGCCAGCGCCTCCACGGTGGCGAGCGCCAGCTCGTCGTCCGCGGACTTCTCGATCCGGAAATGTCTGCTGGCGAGCGCCGCGATCTGCGGCAGATGAGTGATGCACAAGAGCTGCCTCTCCTCGCCAAGCCTCCGCAGGCGCTCGCCCACCACCCTCGCGGTCTGGCCGCTCACTCCGGCGTCGACCTCGTCGAAGGCGAGGGTGGACACGCCTCCTGCTCCGGCGACGGTGAGCAACGCGAGCATCACCCGCGAGAGCTCCCCGCCCGAGGCGATGTCTCTCAGGGGCGCGGCGGGGACCCCCCGGTTCGGCGCGAGCATCAGCTCCACCCGCTCGCTCCCGGTCGAGTCGATCGCATCGCGTGGCTCCATCGCGACCGAGAACGACGCCCCATCCATGGCCAGCGCCGACAGCTCGGCCGCCAGCGCCTGGGCCAGCCGCGGCGCCGCCTCCGCACGCGCCGCGGACAGCCGGGCGGCCAGGCCGGCCTGCTCTGCCGCGACCTCCGACAGCTCCGCCTCCACGCGCTCGGTGACCAGCTCGACGCCGGTGAGGCGCTCTCGCTCCACCCTGCAGCGGTCCGCATGGGCGAGGACCGCTGCCACGCTGCCGCCGTGCTTTCGCTCCAGCCGGTCGTAGAGCTCGAGCCGCTCCTCGACCTCCCGCAGCCGCCCAGGTTCGCCCTCGAGCGATTCGCCGTAGCGGCGAAGCTCGCCGCCCAGGTCCTCCGCCTCGATCCGGAGGCCACTGAGCCGCTCGCTCAGCGCGTCGAGCCCGGGGTCCACGCCCGCCACTGCACGGGCGAGGCGCTCGGCCTCGGCGAGGAGCGCGGCCACACCGGGCGCCTGCCCGTCCTCGGGCGCGATTGCCTCGCTCCCGGCCGAAGCCGCCGCCCGGAGGGCGTCGATCCTTCGGATGCGGTCGCGCTCGGCGAGCAAGTCGCGCTCCTCGGCCTCGCTCGGCGCGAGGGCCTCGATCTCCGCGATCTCGAAGCTCAGCAGGTCGAGGTCGCGGTCCCGCGTCCCGGCCCGCTCCCGGAGCGCCTGCAGCTCCCGCCGCAGCTCGAGCGCGCGGGCGTGCACGCTCCCGAGCTCCGCTCGCGCCGCGAGGTGGTCCCTGCCGCAGAAGCGGTCCAGGAGCTCCAGCTGCGTGGATCCCACGACGAGCCGCCTGTGCTCGTGCTGGCCGAAGAAGGCGACGAGCCGGCCGCCGAGCTCGCGAAGGTCGGCGGCCGATGCGCTGCGACCTTGGACGAACGCCCGCGTGCGCCCCTCCGCGCCCACTCGCCGGGCGAGCACGAGCTCCTCCGCGGGCTCCGGCATACGCTCGCGCAGGTCGGTCAGCTCCGGGTCGTCGATCAGGCCGGGTGGGGGCGCGAATACTCCTTCGACATACGCCTCCGCCGCTCCAGGACGCACGATCCCGGTCCTGGGTTTCCCTCCCAGCAGGAGATCGAGCGCGTGGGCAAGCACGGTCTTGCCGGCTCCGGTCTCGCCGGTGATCGTGTTGAGGCCGGGGCCCGGGCGGAGCTCCGCCCGCTCGATCAGGAGCAGGTTCTCGATTCGCAGCTCGAGCAGCACCCCGGCGAGTCTGCCAGCGCGGTCCGACGGAGCCGGCAGGGCAGCGACGCCCTAGTACGAGAGGCGACCGAACTTCTCGCGCAGCCGGCGGTAGAAGGTCGCCCCGGGCAGCTGCGCGAGCACCGCCACGTCCTCCTCGAAGCGCACGCTGACCTTCTCGCCTGCCTCCACGACGTGGACGTGACCGCCGTCGGTAGTCATCTCCACCGGCTCGTACTGGGAGCGGTTGACGACCTCCAGGATGTCCTCCGGAGCCACCACCAGGGAGCGCGCCGTGAGGGTATGGGGGGCGATGAACGACACGACGTATCCCTCCACGCCCCACGCCATGACGGGCCCGCCGTTGGCGAGGTTGTAGCCCGTCGAGCCCGCCGGGGTGGAGATTACGAGCCCGTCGCAGCGAACCTTCCCGAGCTCGTGCCCCTCCACGGTGTAGCCGAGCTCCGCCACCCGGCCGGCGGCCATGCGATGAAACGAGATGTCGTTGACGGCCCGCTGCTCGCCGTTCGTGGTGCTCGCGTTGAGGATCGGCAGGGGCCGCACGTCGAAGTCACCGCTCAGCGCCCGGCGGACGCCATCCTCGAGGTCGCTGCTCTCCACCGTGGCGAGGAAGCCGATGACGCCGAAGTTGATCGCGAACGTGGGCACGCCACGACCCGCGAACCGCCGCAGCGAGGACAGGATGGTGCCGTCGCCGCCGAGCACCAGGGAGACGTCGGTGTCGCTGTCCGGCTCCGCGCCCAGCACGACGCCATCGCGCTCCTTCAGCCCGTGTTTCCCCACCTCCTCTTCCGGGATCAGCACCTCCACCCCCGCTTCCACCGCGATGTCGACGACGCGCTCGAGCGCCGCCTCGGTCGCGTTGGGCCTACTGCGGGTGAAGACGGTGATCGTGGCCGGAGGCCGCGCTGCCTCGGTTGTCGTTCGGCGCTGCGTCACGGCTCGGCCGTCCGGGCGGTGGCCTCGAGGTCCTCCACACCTCCTTCACGGCCCGGCTCCGCGAGCCAGATGAAGCTCTCGCGGTTGCCGGCGGGCCCCGGCAGCCCGGACGCGGCGTAGCCGAGCACCGTCACCCCGAGTCGCTCCCGGGCCGCCTCGCCCACGGCGACGAGCGCCGCACGCCGGTCGTCGGCGGATCGCACCACCCCCCCTTTCCCCACTCGGTCGCGGCCCAACTCGAACTGCGGCTTGACCAGTGCCAGGCAGTCGAAGCGCGGTGCCGCGCCGGCGACGACGGCGCCGAGCACCTTCGCCAGCGAGATGAAGGACACGTCGACCACCACCAGATCGGGCGCGAAGGGCAGGTCGGCCGGCGTCAGCGAGCGGGCGTTGCGCCGCTCGAGCACGGTTACGCGCGGATCTTCCCGGAGTGCCCAGTGGAGCTCTCCGTAGGCGACGTCCAGCGCGATCACTGCCGCAGCTCCCCGCTGCAGCAGGCAGTCGGTGAAGCCGCCGGTCGCCGCGCCGACGTCGAGGCAGTGGCGGCCGGCGGGATCGATGCCGAACGCCTCCAGGGCGTTCGCGAGCTTGATCCCCCCGCGCGAGACGAACGGAGGCGCCTCCGCCACCGCCACCTGAACGTCGGCGGCCACCATCTCTCCAGGCTTCTGGGCGCGCCTCCGCTCCGATCCCAGGCGCACGCCCCCGGCGAGCACCGCGGCAGCGGCTCGGGAGCGTGTCTCGAACAGACCTCGCTCGGCGAGCAGCGTGTCGAGACGGCGCTTCGGCACGGCGCCAGCGTACCCGGCGGCGGCACTGTGACCACGCTCACACAGGTTGCGCCGGTGCTGCGTAGCCTCGAGGGTGATGACAGTTGCCAGACTCATCTCGCCTGCTATCCGGTCCGGCCTCCTGATCTCGGTCGGCAGCGCCCTGATGGCGGCGCCGCTCGTGCTCGGGCTGGCGCCGGCCGTCCTGGTGACCGCCGTAGCCGCCGGGGCGATCCAAGTCGCTCTCGGCCTTGCCGGAACCGATACCGAGGGACGCGGCACGCTGCCCGTGTCGGTCCAGGCCGTCTACGACCGCGGGCTGGCGACGGGACTGCTCGCGGCCGGCGTGCTCTTCGGAGTCGCCGGCGACCAGGCGGCGCTGCTGCTGTTCGGCGCGGCAGGCCTCTCCGTGCTGCTCGTGACCCTGACCACCCGCTACAGCGTCCGGCCGCTCTAAGACTTTCTCCAACCGATCACATACGCATCACTCCTCCCTCAGGGAACGGCCCCGCTCCGGCGGGGTCGTTTCCATGTGAGGAGACTGCGGACGACGCGATCCGCGCGAGCTTTCGCCTACGGTGGCAATCTGCACCCCCACTGGGGTGCTAAGTGCCTTTCTAGCCGTATTCGCCCCCGGTAGCGGCGGACAGCGGCGGTCCGAGCTACTCCGAGCGGCGGGGACGTAGGCCTCTGGCGGCGGCGCCTCGGCCGGTCCCGAGGCTAGGCGAGCGCGCCGCTCGGCTGAAGGACGGCCTCCGCGACCCGTCGCGCCACGGCCTCCGGGGTGAGGCCGACCTCCTGGCGCAGCAGCGCCGGCTTGCCGTGAGTCACGTAGCGGTCGGGCAGGCCGAAGCGCATCACGCGCGAGCGGCCCGCCAGGTCGCGGTCGGCGATGAACTCGAGCACCGCGGAGCCGAAGCCGCCGGCGAGCACGTTCTCCTCGACCGTCACCAGCACGTCGTGCTCGGCGGCCAGCCGTGAGATCAACTCGCCGTCGAGGGGCTTCGCGAAGCGGGCGTCCGCCACGGTGCAGTCGACGCCGGGGTCCTCCAGCAGCCTCGCCGCGGCGCCCGCGGCCACCTGGACGCCGTAGCCGTACCCCAGGAAGGCCACACGCTCGCCCTCGCGCAGCAGCTCTCCTTGGCCGATTTCGATCGCCTGCGGGCGGTCTGGCACAGGGACACCCTCCGCCTCGCCGCGCGGGTAGCGAATCGCCACCGGCCCGTCGTCGTAGACGAGCGCGGTGTGCAGCATGTGGGCGAGCATCGCCTCGTCGCGTGGCGCCATCAGCACGATGTTCGGCAGGCAGCGCTGGTAGGAGATGTCGAAGGCGCCGTGGTGGGTGGGTCCGTCGTCCCCGACCAGCCCGGCCCGGTCCATGCAGAAGACCACGTTCAGCTTCTGCAGGCAGACGTCGTGGACGATCTGGTCGTAGGCGCGCTGGAGGAAGGTCGAGTAGATCGCCGCGACGGGCTTGGCCCCCTGGAGCGCCAGGCCGGCGGCGAACAGGACCGCGTGCTGCTCGGCGATCCCGACGTCGTAGTAGTGGTCGGGCAGCTCCTTCTGGAGGATGTTGAGGCCGGTGCCGGAGTTCATGGCGGCCGTGATCCCGACGACCCGCTCGTCGCGGCGCGCCTCAGCCGTCAGCGCCTCTCCGAAGACCTTGGTGTACTGCGGCTTGGTGGGGACGGCGCCGGACTCCGTCTTCTTCGGCGCCGGGGCCCGATTCAGGATCGAGCCGGCCTTGGCCGCGTGCCACTTCTCCATCCCCTCGAGGCCGCCTTCCTCGGCCGGTGAGAAGCCCTTGCCCTTGACCGTCTTGCAGTGCACGACCACGGGACGGTCGGCTTCCAGCGCCTCCCCGATCGCCTCGCGCAGGGCGGCCACGTCGTGGCCGTCCACCAGCCCGACGTACGCCAGGTTGAGCTCCTCGAAGAACAGTCCCGGAGCCCAGTAGGCCTTGAGCGATTCCTTGAGGATCGGCCCGAGATGCTCGATCCGCTTCCCGATGCCGGCGGGCAACCGGGTGAGGAACTCCTCGACGTCCTCGCGACCCTTGTGGAGCTTCGGGTTGAGCCGGATCCGGTTGAAGTAGCGGGACATCGCCCCGACGTTGGGCGCGATCGACATGCCGTTGTCGTTCACCACGATCACGAGGGGGAGCTCCATGCCGCCCGCGTTGTGCAGCGCCTCGAACGCGACGCCGCCGGTCAGCGCGCCGTCGCCGATCACGGCTACGACCTTCCCGTCTTCGCCCACACCCTTGCGCATGGCCTCCTTCAGCCCGACCGCATAGGAGACCGAGGTCGAGGCGTGGCCGGCGCCCATGATGTCGTGGTCGGACTCGAAGATCGAGCAGAACGGGGCCAGGCCCTCGTACTTGCGGATCGTCGAGAGCCGGTCCCGCCGGCCGGTGAGCACCTTGTGGGGATACGCCTGGTGGCCGACGTCCCAGAGGATCTTGTCCCGCGGGGAGTCGAGCAGCGAGTGCAGGGCGACGGCGATCTCACAGGCGCCGAGGTTGGCACCGAAGTGGCCGCCGATCTCTCCGATCGTGTCGATGATCAGGTCGCGTACCTCTTGGGCGACCTGCTGCAGCTCCACCTCCGACAGGCCACTGAGATCGGCGGGGCCCTCGATCCGGTCGATCAGCTTCGTCATGCGGTGCGGGTAAGGATGTAGTCGGCGATGCGGCCCAGCTTGTTCGTGTCGCCCTCGGCCTCGGCGAGCGCCGCGCGCGCGCCCCGGTGCGACTCCCGGGCGAGCTCGCGCGCGCGCTCCAGCCCGAACACGCTCACGTAGGTGACCTTCCCGAGTCGTTCGTCGGAGCCGCGCGGCTTTCCGAGCTCTGCCTCGTCGCCTGTCACGTCGAGTATGTCGTCGACGATCTGGAACACCACGCCCAACTCGGCCGCGAAGCGGCGAAACGGGATTGTGGCAGGTCCGCTGCACCCGGACGCGGCCAGCACGCAGCCCACCGAGGCGGCGATGAGGGCTCCGGTCTTGAGCTCGTGCAACCGCCGGAGCTCCTCCCGTCCGGAGCCGCGGACATCGAGGTACTGCCCGCCGACCATGCCCTGCACGCCGGCCGCGGCCACCAGCTCGCGCACGGCGGCGAGGACGTCGGCGGCCTCGCCGCGCTGCTCGCTGAGCGCGAGCCGCAGGGCCTCCGCGAACAGCCCGTCGCCGGCCAGGATCGCCACGTCCTCGCCGAAGGCCACATGGCAGGTGGGCTGTCCACGGCGGAGCTCGTCGTCGTCCATGGCGGGTAGGTCATCGTGGATCAGCGAGTAGGTGTGGATCATCTCGATCGCGGCTGCCAGCGGGAGGACCTGGTCGGGCTCGCGGCCCAGCGCCTCGGCGGTGGCAAGGGCCAACACCGGGCGAATCCGCTTGCCGCCGGCAAGGAGCGAATAGCGCATCGCCTCACCGAGGCGCTCGGTCCCGGGCTCGCGGGCGAAGACCAGGCTCTCCAGGTAGGCGTCCACGCGATCCTGGAGCTCGGTCGGGTAGGTCGCCGTGACGCTCACAGGGTGAAGGAGGGGGCGCTCACAGCAAGCGCTCTTGGCCCTCGGTCTCGGACGCCGCACGGCTCTCTGCGTCGAGCTCCGCGCCGATCCGCCCGGCCAGCTCCGCGCAGCGCTCCACGAGCACGGCTGCCTCGTCCGTCTCCAGCTCGCCGGAGCGCAACCGCTCGGCGGCCGCCTCGAGCTCGCGAATGAGCGCCTCGACGCCCTCGCTCACCGCGATGCCATCTCCTCGCGATGCACGGCGCCGAGGATCCCGTTCACGAACCCGGGCGCGTCGGCGCCGCACAGCTCCTTTGCGGCCTCGACCGCCTCGTCGATCGTCACCTCGGTGGGCACGTCCGGCCGGTGAAGGAGCTCGTACAGCGCGACCCGCAGGATGTTGCGCTCGAGCGGCGCGATGCGGTCGAGCGACCAGCCCACCGAATGCCGCTCGATCAGGGCATCCAAAGAGTCCCGCTGCGCCTCCACGCCTTCGACGAGCTCGCGCGTGAACGGGGTCGCCGCGGGGTCCAGCAGCGCGGGCGCCGGCCGACCGGTCACGTCCTCCTGGTAGAGCGCCACCGCCGCGGCCCGGCGCTGGTCCGAGCGACGCATCCTAGGCCCGGGAGACGTATTCGCCCGAGCGGGTGTCGACCCGCACGCGGTCCCCCACGTCCACGAACAGGGGCACGCGCACGGTGACGCCGGACTCGAGGGTGGCGGGCTTGTCCCCGCCGCCCGACGCGGTGTCGCCCTTGACGCCGGGCTGGGTCTCCGACACGGCCAGCTCGACCGCGCTCGGCACCTGGACGTCGGCGGGTTTCTCGTCCACGTAGAGAATGTCGACCTCCTGGCTCGGAACGATCCAGCGGAGGGACCCTTCCACCGAGCCCTCGGGCAGCGTCATCTGATCGTACGTCTCGACGTCCATGAAGTGGACGTCGGAGCCATCCGAGTAGAGGAACTGCATCCGCCGCGTCTCGGTACGGACGGGGCGAAACTTCTCCCCGGCCCGGAAGGTCTTGTCGAGCACGGCGCCGTCCTCGGCGCGCCTGAGCCTGGTGCGCACGAACGCGCCGCCCTTGCCGGGCTTCACGTGCTGGAACTCGAGAATCTTGAAGACCGTCCCGTCGACGTCGATATGGGTGCCGTTCCTGAACTGATTGGTCGAGATCACGACCCCGAAGCGTAGTCGCCGGCATCGATTTCGCCATCCGATCCGATTCATGCCGCAGAAGCGGGCGCGGAGCCGGTGGAGCAAGGTCAATCCCGGGGGAGGCGCCCCTCCTCCGCGAGCTTGTCGAGGTGGGCGCGCAGGGTCAGCTCGGCTGCGGGACGCAGGAAGGTGGGGACGTCGGACCAGGCGGCGTCGAGCAGGTCGTCGTGGGTGCGGAGGCCGGAGTCGAGCGCGGCGAGCAACCGGCGCTCGCGGTCGAGGCGGTGCTCGATGTATTCGTCGAGCTTCGCCCGCGGGTCCCAGACATAGGGCCCGTGGCCCGGGCAGAGCACCTCGAGGTCGAGCCTCCGCAGCCGACGGAGCGAGTCGAGGTACGCGGACAGCGAGCCCTCATGAGGCGAGATGAACACGCTCCCCTCCCCTAACACCGTGTCGCCCGTGAAGCAGACGCCTCCGGGGGCGATAAGGCAGACGCTGTCCGGGGAGTGCCCGGGGGTCGCCAGGGCACGGAAGGGCCCCACCTCCTCTCCCTCCCCGGGCAGCACCACGGGCGCCCCGAGCGCCCCGGCGCCCTCCGAGTGGTCCAGGTGGGCGTGGGTCAGTACCACGCCCTCGATGCCGGCGGTGGCGGCCGCGCGTACGGCATCCAGGTGGGCGTCGTCGGCCGGACCTGGATCGACCACCCAGCGCCCGAGCACGTAGGTGTTCGTGCCGTCGAGCGTCAACGGCGAGGGGTTGTGCGCGCGCACGCGTGTGACACCCCGGGGTTCGGCGTCCACGGGCACCTTCTACACCGTCACCCGTTCGCTCGTACCCCAAATGGGTTTCAAATGTCGGGGACTCGCGAACAATGGGTAGTGAGCGGAAGGGTCCGCTCGAGAGCGTGGCGGAGGGGATGAATGGAGGCAGGCGGTCGGACAGGCAGACCGGCAATCCCGTGCGGCGACACCCTCCGAGGCGGTGGGATGAGCCGGCCTGCCTCGCTCCGGCGCGGGGAGAACGGGTTCGATCTGGGCCTGCCGGGCGGCCCTGCCGCGGCGTCGACCGCGCGCCACGCCCTGGGGCAGCTGCCCGGCGATTTCGACGAGGCCCTGATGGGAACCATGCGGCTGCTCGTCACGGAGCTGGTTACCAACAGCGTCAGACATGCGCGCGCGCACAGCATCTCGATCAAGGCGGCAGTCAGAGGCTCCTCCATCTGGCTCGAGGTGAGTGACGAGGGACCCGGATTCGACATCCAGGGTGCCTTGGACGAGGCCGGCCACAGCGACGAGTCGGGGTGGGGCCTCTTCCTGGTGCAGCAGCTCGCGAATCGCTGGGGCGTGCGACGCGAGGACGGCGCCACGAACGTCTGGCTCGAGCTGCAGCGGTAGGACGCTACGGGAAGACGGCCACCGTGGCCGTGAACCCGTGCACGAAGTTTCGGCCGCCCACGGGGCCGAACTCGCCGGCGCAGAAGAAGCCACCCGTAGGTGCGTGGGAGAACGCCTCGTCCACGGCACGGGCATCGTGGTCCGGGGTACCGAACATCCCCGAACCGCGTCCGTTGCAGGTGAACAGCAGCGCGCCCGCAGGGGGCCGGCCCAGCGCCGCTGCCTCCCGGCCGAGGGCCTCCATCAGGTCCTCGTGGGCCGCCGCGGCATCGCGAACTTGCAGGCGGAGGGTCTGCCCAACCCGCACCTGGGTGCCCACGGTCAGCGTGCCTGCCTCCTCGTCGGCGGCGAGTATTCCCCGCACGAGGAAGTCACCGCGCTCGTAGTCGGCCTTGTTCGGATCCGCCACCACGCCGATGAGCAGGCCATGGGCGGCTTTCCGCTGCTCGTCTGGCTCGAGCTCCGCGATCGCGTGCTTCAGCCGCTCCAGCGCCGGCTGGGATGCGAGCTCCTCGATCACGTTGCCGTCCCCCGACGTGACCGTCATCTCAGGTCCTACGGGGCGGGCTCCCTGCGATACGCAGGGCCGCACCCGCGCTCCGCGCAGCGCGACCCCCACTGCGCCCCCCGCTACGGCCTCGTCGCCGTAGAGCAGCCCGCCGTCGCCCGAGCCGCCGCTCGCCATTCCACCGACCACCGGCAGTCCCGGCCTGGCCTCGGAGAGCTGCGCCAGCAGCGGCTCCGCCGGAAAGCTGTAGGGATCGGCGAGAAGGATCGCCGCGTCGACCTCGTCGAGGTTCGGCAGGCCGGTGACCAGCACGCCCTCCTCCGCGGGCGCGACCTCCACGTGGAACGGCTGGACCTCGGCCTCCGGCAGCGCCGCGGCCCAGACGGCGATGCCGCCGTCCTCCGACTCCCTGCCCGAGCCGACCACTCCCTGGGCGCCGCAGCCGACCAGCGCCGCCGGGCGGAGCCTCTCCTGCACGGCGGCGAGACCCTCGTCGGCGTGGTCGAGGTTTCCTTCTCCGGCGAAGACGAGGGCGAGCTGGCACGGTCCGCCGCCCAACCCCAGGGCCGCGCGGGCCGCCGCCTCGGCGAACCCATCGACGCCCTCATTCCCAAACGCTATGCCTACTCCGGCGCGTGCGTGCATGAGACAATCTTCCCGCAGGTAGAAAGCCGAGGCCACATCTTGGCCAAATGGCCAAAGGCGTGCGGACAACGCTGCGCGAACATCGGCGCATGGCACAGCCGAGCCGTCCAGGGCGCTACGTCCTCGTGCCGCGGGCCGGCGAAGAGCCGGCGCCCGCCCTGGGTGGGGCACGGGTGCGCCGGTACAGTCTGGCGCGCGTCGCGGTGAGCCCTCGCTCCGCGCTCGGGACGGATCGCCACGAGCGACTCGAGCGGGTCGCCGAGCGTGGCTAGCCCAGCGACAGCTGAGGATCGTCCGGCGCCGCTCCGGGGCTCTGGCCCAGCAGCGCCTGGAAGCGCTGGGCGGCGGTCGGCGCGTCGTCGCCGCGGTTGTTGTTGAAGGCCACGTGCACCTCGCCGGCCTGCTCGGCAAGGCTGCGCGCTCGGGCGGCGATCTCGTCCAGCTCCTCGTCCTTGTAGCGCCAGCCGAACCGCTCGGCCACCGTCTTGCCAGTCAGGTAGCCACGCTCGTTGCGACCGTGCGCCCGGAGGTAGGCGAGGGAGTCGGTGGTGACGGCATCGAGGTCGGACGGCATGATCGGAACGTGGTCGGCGTGCGGGGCGTCCACGCATACGAAGGCAACGCCCCGCTCTGAGAACCAGGCGAGCGTCTCATCCCGCCGCTTCTCCGAGACCCAGCCGCGGTGACGGAGCTCGATCGCCAGCCGGTGGGGGCGCAGGGCGTCCACAAGCCCGTCGAGCTCGGTGAGCTGCCGCCGGCGAGGAGCGAACGCCGGGGTGAGCTGGGCGAGGAAGGCGCCGAGCTTGTCCGTCTCGGCGAGGGGCGCGACCTCCTCAACGAGCCGTCGCGCTAGAGCCTCCTCGAGCTCCTCGGTAAGCACCAGGCGTCCCCGCTCGTTGGTGGTCGCCCGGTCGCGCAGGTCGGGAGGCAGCGAGTCGAGCGGTGCGGAGTGGCGCGAGAGGGCCCGGTGGACCTTCACGTCGAACACGAAGTGCTCGGGGGTCTCCTCCGCCCAGCGCCGGACGGTGTTGCGGTCGGGCACGGCGTAGAAGCTCGAGTTGAGCTCGACCATGCGGAAGTGCTTGGCATACCAAGGGAGCCGCTCGCGGGCGGGTAGCCCCTTCGGGTACCACTCCTTGACGAAGCCGGGGTCCGCCCAGCTCGAAGTGCCGACCAGGGTCTCGCCCATGCGTGAATCTTGCCGAGCCGTCGCGGTTGCCGCGCGGCCACCCTCTTCGGGGTGTCGATCGCGTCGTTCCGGATGAGGTCCGGCAGCGCGTCCGGGCGGGGAGGCGCTAACGACCCCGGCGGCCGAAGCTGTGCGCGGCCGGGGCGACCGCGCGGAGGTCCGCCTCGTCCGGCTCGTAGCCCGCGCGGTCGTCGGTGCTCCAGACCCGCCGGGGCTCGATATGGCGCACCTCGGCCTGGGGCAGATCGGGCCGCTCCAGGCGCTCCAGCAGGTCGACCACGACGTTGATCACGCCGTCCCGGTGCTCGAGGCGGCCCTCGGCCGCCACCAGGGGCTCGGCACGAACGGCGAGCCGGCAGCGGTCGTGGACCGGTGGGGCAACGATCAGGTTGATCGTGCCGAGCTCGTCCTCGAGCAGCATGAAGGTCATCCCATTCGCGGTGGCCGGCCGCTGGCGCGCGACCACGAGCCCCGCCACCCGCACTCGAGAGCCGTGCTGCGTCCGCTCGAGCCCGGCGCTCGTCACATACCGCTCGTCGAGCGTCGGCCGCAGCAGCTCGAGCGGGTGCTCGTGAAGCGTCACGCCGGTCGATCCGTAATCGGCAAGCATCCGATCCCAGCTGCCGAGCTCCGGCAGCTCCGGCGCACCGTGCGGATCGAGCGGCAGGGCAAGCTGCTCCCCGCCTTCCACCGGCGTGCCGGGCACCGCAACCCCGAGCAACCACAACGCCCGTCGGCGCCGGCCCTCGACGGGCCCGTCGGCGAGCTCGTTACACGCCCCGGCCCAAGCCAACCGAGCAAGCGTTTCCGCGGAAGCCCCGGACCGGGCGGCGAGATCGCCGCAGGAGCGGTAGGGGCCATTGGCCGCGAGCATCTTCACTTCGCGCTCGCGGGCCCCGTTCACATAACCCAGGCCGATCCTCACCGCCTCCCCCTCCACGGTGCAGTCGGCGGAGCTGCGCGTCACGCAGGGAGGGAGCACCTCGATATCTCGCCGCTGGGCCTCGTGCACCAGGGCGTCGGGCGGATAGAACCCCATTGGCTGCTCGTTGAGCAGCGCGCACAGGAACTCCGGCCCGTAGTGCACCCGCAGCCAGGTGGATTGGTACGCCAGCAATCCGAATGCGGCCGAGTGCGCCTTCGGGAAGCCGAAGCCGGAGAAGCCGACGATCTGCCGCCACACCCGCTCCGCGACCTCCCGGGGCGCATCTGCACCCGCGACGAACTTCTCCTCATAGGAGCGAATCGCCGCCTCGGACCGCTTGCGGCTCATCGCCCGCCGCAGGCCCCCGGCCGCGCGGGCTGTGACGCCGGCGAACGCCATCGCCACCTCGATCACCTGGTCCTGGAAGACGATCGCCCCGAGCGTGTCGCTCAGCACCGCTTCCAGCGAGGGGTGGTCGTAGGGCACCTGGTATGAGGGGTCCTCACGCAGACGCTTCTTCCTCTCCACATACGGGTGGACGGCGCCGCCGATGATCGGCCCGGGCCGCACCAGCGCCACCTGCACGGTGAGGTCGTCGAGCGACTCGGGCCGGGTGCGCTTCAGCATCTGCATCTGGGCGCGCGACTCGATCTGGAACACCCCCACCGTGTCGGCCTCCTGGATGCGCGCGTAGACCTCGGGATCGTCGAAGGGGATGCGGGAGAGGTCGATCCGTTCGCCGCGCACCCGCGCGATCTGCTCAACGCACCGCTCGACCGCCGACAGCATCCCCAGCCCCAGCAGGTCGATCTTGAGGAATCCGGCGTCGCCACAGGAGTCCTTGTCCCACTGCACCATCTGGCGGCCCTCCATCGAGGCGGGCTGGACCGGGCAGAGGTCGATCAGCGGCTGGGTCGAGATGACCATCCCGCCTGGATGCTGGGTCACGTGCCGGGGCAGCCCCCAGGCATCGCGGCAGAGCTTCGTAAGCGCCTCCCAGCGCGACGTCCCGCGCGGCACGTCCTCTTCGATGTCGTTGCGATCCTTCCAGGGGTCGACCGCGCGAGCCAGGCGTTCGATCTCGCCGGGCGGCAGTCCCAACGCCTTGGCGAAATCGCGCACCGCCGAACGCACCTGGTAGGTGGCGAAGGCCGCGACGAGGGCGCATCTGTCGCGGCCGTAGCGCTCGTGCACGCGCGGGATCAGGACGTCGCGGATGTCTCGGGGAAAGTCGAGGTCGATGTCCGGGAGCGCGGTGAGCTCCTCGTTGAGGAAACGGCCCAGGAAGAGCTCGTTCTCGACCGGATCGACATGCGACAGCCCTGTCAGGTAGCAGACGATCGAGGCGACGCTCGAGCCACGGCCGCGGCCGGGCGGGAGGAGGGCACGAGCGCTGTCGGGCCCCCGCACCTCGACAGCCACCTCTCGCGCCAGCTCGAGCATGTCGCGGTGGAGGAGGAAGAAGCCTGAGAGGCCGAGGTGGCGGATGACGCGTAGCTCCTCCTCCAGCCGTCGCTCCGCCTCGGCGCGCGCGGCGCGGCCGGTGTAGCGCTCCTCGAGTCGGGCGCTGCAGACCTCGGCAAGCCGGCGGTCCGCGGAACCCGCTCCAGCTGCGTTCCAGGCATCTCCATAGCCGGTGGCACCTGCCCCACCTCCGTCACGGGAGCCCGGATAGCGGTAGCCGAGGTCCTCGGTGAGGTCGAAGAGCAGCCGCTCGGCCAGGCGGCCGCTCTCGGCGACGGCGTCGGGATGCTCGCGGAAGCGCTCCGCCATCCGCGACGGCGGCGCCAGCACGTGCGAGCGGTTGCCGCGCCGGGC
This sequence comes from Actinomycetota bacterium, assembly GCA_046729895.1. Taxonomy (GTDB): domain Bacteria; phylum Actinomycetota; class Thermoleophilia; order Solirubrobacterales; family Thermoleophilaceae; genus DASXBA01. Next base: position 3,097 of record JBKPHP010000249.1, on the reverse strand, counting down.
GGGCTCTGTCTCATCGAGCGTCGCACCGAGCCGCACCGCCACCATCGCGTCCTGCAACGGCGTCCTGTCGCGGGCGTGCGCGTGGACGTTGCCGGTAGCGACGCACGGCACCCCGAGCCGCTCGGCCAGGTCGGCGAGCAGCCGGTTGCGGCGCCGGTCGCGGCGCCAGTAGGGCCGTTGCAGCTCCACCCGAAAGCGCTCGGGGCCGAAGGCGCGCAGCAGCTGCCGGGCGCGGGCCGCGGCCTCTGCGGCGCGATCGCTCTCAACGAGCCGGGACACGGCGCCGTCGCGGGCGCAGCCCGAGAGGCAGACCAGTCCCTCGGCATGCTCCTCCAAGTCGGAGAGCGATACCCGCGGCTCCTCGTCGAGGGGGTCTTGGCCGGGCCTGCTGCCGCCGCCCGGCCCCTCCCAGCGCACGCCCTCGCGCGCCCAGCGACGGGTGTGGGCGTGCGCGCGGGTGACGAGCCGGCAGAGGTTCGAATAGCCGCGGCGCGTCTCACAAAGGAGCGTCACGTGCGAGCCGTCGTCGAGCGTGAGCTCGGCGCCGGTGATCGACCGGACGCCCTGGAGCTTCAGCGCCTGGCCCATCTCCATGGCTCCGTGCAGCCCGTCGTGGTCGGTCAGCGCGAGCGCCTCGTGCCCCTGCTCAGCGGCCACCGCCGCGAGCTCAACCGGATGCGACGCCCCGTCCAGGAACGAGAAAGCCGAGTGGCAGTGGAGCTCGACGTAGGACACGAACACATGTTCGCACATAAGCCCCACGTCGCCAGTGCAGACGCGAGGCTTCGTATCTCTGCCTTTCCTGAGGACTGAGGACTGAGGACTATTAGTCAGCCCCGCTGGACGAACCAGGATCCGTGAACCAGGTCGCGGAAGACCACCGCATTGCGCCCACCCGCCAGCACCAGCTCGAAGTAGTGGCGCCGCAGGGGTTTTTGCGTCCACCAGCGATCCTCGACCACCCACTCCTCTCGGAGCCCCTCCACCGACAGGCCGTCCAGGGCGCAGGGGATCCCTCCGGCGCCGGAGCGCACCCGCGCAGGCCTGGGCGCAGCCAGGCGGCGGCTCACCACTCCTCCCCGAGGAACGGCGACAGCACCGCCCGACGCTCGGGCAGGCGCGAATCGGGATCCACCTCGAGCACTCTCATGGCGGCGTCGGCTCCCACGGCTTGACGGGCCTGGCGGACCGCCTCACCCAGGCGGGCGCGGCGGACGGCGGCCTGGTCCTCGACGAGGTGCTCCTGCACCTGCGCGGGAGGGCCGAACGACTCCACCTCCACGGTTAGAGAATCGGCTGGCGCCGGCAGCAGCGAAAGCCTCGATCTGAGGACGAGGTTCAACCTCTGTGGATCGGCGCTGGGCTCGCGCAGAGTGACCGACTCCCGCCAGGTACCGCCCGCCACGAACCGGGCGGACAGCGCGGCTGCGCGGAGCGAGCGGCCGCGGCGCTCGGGCCTCGCGAGGAGGCGGGCCACGAGCAGCTCCAGCGCCCGCTCCAGCTGCTGCCCGGAGGCCGCCTCCGGCAGCTCGAGTCGCTCCATCACCGGCTCGGGCGGGCGGCGCGTATCGAGCGGAGTGTCCCGCCCGCGGGAAAGGTCGAGGGCGAGGAGGCCAGGGTGGCCGAAGCGCTCGGCAACGGCACGCGACGGCAGCTCGGCGAGCTCCCCGAGCGTGCGGATGCCGAGCCGCTCGAGGACCTCCGGCAGCGCCTGGAGCTCGGGACGGGAGCGCAGCAGCGTCACGGGGAGCGGGGCCAGGAAGTCCCGCGCCTCCTTCTCGGAGACCACGATCGAGCGAGAACGGCGCGGGCGGGCCTGGAGGGCCGCGGCGTGCGCGGCGAAGCGGCATGGCGCCGCCCCCAGGCGGACGCCGCGTCCCAACGCTCGCCTTGCAGCGCCAAGTACGCCGTTCACGTCTCCACCGTAGAGACCCTGCAGCCCGTCGCCGGCGAAGAAGACGACTCCCGCCCGGTCCGACTCCACCGCGGCGCCGATCTCCTCGAGCCGGTCGAGTCCCGCCCCCCACAACTCACGCACTCCCTGTGGGTTGGGGGGTACGAGGCGCAGCTCGGGACAGCGCGAGAGGGCCTCCCCCATACGCATGCCACGGACGACTCCGTATGCCTCGGCCGCGGCCGAGGGTTCCCCCACCACCTGCTCCCTCCCGGCCTCCGGCGCGAGGGCCGCCGGGACGGCGAGGAGCGCACTGCGGCCCCCCAGGGCGGCGACCAGCTCGAAGCGAGGGTAGAAGGCGCACACGATCATGGCGAACACATGTTCGCATATGGGGACCACTGAAAGGGAGCATGCATTTGGGCATGCGCTCACGTTATGCTCCCGGCGCGGGCTGACCGTCGATATGAAGGAACCCCCTTCCCGGGGCACGAATACGTGAGGCGATCGCTCTCAGTCCTTCTCGTCCTGCTGCTTGCCGCAGCCGTCCTCGCAGTGGTCCTGTCGGTGCCCGCTTCGGCCCAGCCTTACCAGGCCCAGGTGCGGCTCCTCGACGGCACCATCAAGACCGTCATCGTCGATCTTCCCCCCGGCGCGTCCCTGGCGGACCTCGCTGGGCTCGTAGAGGGCGAGCCGGTGTCCCTCACGCCGCTCGGCACCCCTCCGGATCCCAACTCTCCCGGAGCGCCGCCCGCCGGAAACTCTCCCTCGGCCCCTTCCCCCGCGGCGCCCAACAAGGGTCCGAACGGCGACGACGAGCAGTCTCAGCCGCCCTCCCCCCGACAGCGCCCCAAGTCGCTGCCCAAGCGAAAGCGCACCGTCAGCAAGAAGCGCTCACCCCGCAAGCCTAAGGCTCGACCTAAGCGGAAGCGTTCTCACCGTGTCGGCGGTGGCCCCGTCGGCGGTGGCCGTCGCGCTCCGATCCGGCGCCCCGACACGTCCCCGACCCCTACCAACCCCGGCTTCGTCGACGCGCTGCCGGGTCCGTCGACTCGGTCGGGCGTGCCGAACTTCATCATCCGCAAGTTCCGGGTGCCGATCTTCCTGCTGCCGATCTACCAGGCGGCGGGGATCCAGTACGGGGTGCGCTGGGAGGTCCTGGCGGCGATCAACGAGATCGAGACCGACTACGGCCGCAACCTG
>JBKPHP010000248.1:0-25408 GCA_046729895.1 Actinomycetota bacterium | reverse complement strand
CCCCGAGCTCGCCCTCCGTTCTGCGGCGGATCGCTTCCGCCGACGGGTCGAGGCCGGATGAGCGCCATCGAGCGGGTCCACGCCCGCCAGATCCTGGACAGCCGTGGCAACCCGACCGTGGAGGTCGACGCGGTGCTCTCTGCCGGCGCCGCCGGGCGGGCCTCGGTCCCCTCGGGCGCCTCCACCGGCGAGTTCGAGGCCGTCGAGCTGCGGGACGGCGGCGAGAGCTGGGGCGGCAAGGGAGTTATGCGGGCCGTCGCCAACGTGAACGGCGAGCTCGCCGAAGCCGTCCGAGGTATCGACCCCGCGGACCAAGAGGGGCTCGACCGGACGATGATCGAGCTCGACGGCACGCCCAACAAGGGCCGACTCGGCGCGAACGCGATTCTCGGCGTTTCGCTGGCCGCCGCCAAGGCGGCAGCGGCCGAGGTCGGACAGCCGCTCTGGAGGTACATCGGCGGCGACGCGGCGCACGTGCTGCCGGTCCCGATGATGAACGTGCTGAACGGCGGCGCACATGCCGACAACAAGGTGGACTTCCAGGAGTTCATGATCGTCCCGGTTGGCGCGCCAAGCTTCTCCGAGGCGCTCCGTCTCGGCGTGGAGGTGTTCCATGCGCTCAAGGCAACGTTGCGCGAGCGGGGACTGTCCACCGCGGTTGGAGACGAGGGCGGCTTCGCCCCGGATCTCGATGCGAACGAGGCGGCGCTCGAGGCGCTCATCGCGGGCATCGAGGCCGCCGGCCACCGTCCGGGCGATGACGTGGCGATCGCCCTCGACCCGGCGGCCAGCGAGATCCACCGCGACGCGGCCTACGAGCTCGAGCACGAGGGGCGCACGCTCTCCTCCTCCGAGTTCGCCGACTACTGGGCCGACATCTCCGCTCGCCACCCGGTGCTCTCGATAGAGGACGGAATGGACGAGGAGGACTGGGACGGCTGGAAGCGCCTGACCGAGCGGCTGGGGGACCGAGTCCAGCTGGTGGGCGACGACCTCTTCGTCACCAGCACCGAGCGCCTTCGCCGCGGGATCGAGCAGGGCGTGGCCAACTCCATACTCGTCAAGGCGAATCAGATCGGGACGCTCACGGAGACGCTGGACGCCGTGCGGACCGCCCGCGACGCGGGATACACGGCCGTCGTGTCCCACCGCTCAGGCGAGACCGAGGATTCGACCATCTCGGACCTGGCGGTGGCGACGGGTTGCGGGCAGATCAAGACGGGCGCCCCCTCGCGATCGGATCGGGTGGCGAAGTACAACCAGCTGCTGCGAATCGAGGAGGCGCTGGGCAGCGACGCGGAGTATCCGGGTCGGGGCGCGTTTCGAACTTAGCGGGCTGGCAGCTGGCAGTGCGCCGGCTTCGCCGGCTGCAGCTGGCAGAGGCTAGGGCCCACCCTCTGCCAGCTGCCAGCTCGTTGAAGGATCAGCGGCTGTGGTGCCGAAGGCCGTGGCGTGGCGACTGCGACGTACCGGACCTCGATCCGCTGGGACAGGGTTGGGCGCTACGCGCTTCTCGGGACGCTCCTTGTGATTCTCATGCTCTATGCGTCGCCGGCGCTTCATTGGCTGGCGCAGTCCAGGACGGACGGCGAGCAGCGGCAGGAGCTGCGTGACCTGACGCGCGAGAATCGCGCCTTGAAGCGGCGCGTGACCGAGCTTCGGGATCCCCGGGCGCTGGAGCGAGAGGCCCGGCGGCTCGGCCTTGTGAAGCGCGGCGAGCGCGCGTTCGTGATCGAGCACCTCCCGAGGCGTTAGCCGAGCCCCCAGACCCGGTAGCGTCGAATGCGTGACCTATGCGCTCGAGAACGCCCTCTTCCAGTGGCGCGAGGGCGAGCAGCGCCTCCGCGACGCCGAGGACACCGAGCGGCGGCAACTCGAGCGCGCCGCTGAGACGGTCGTGGCCGAGCTCCGGAGACGGCTGGGATCGAGCTTCTCGGTCGAGGAGCTCGCTGCCTTCTACGCCCAGGGCACCGACTGGGCCGCGGAGCTGGCGCAGCGCTACACCGTCGGGACGGAGACGGCCTACGTCGTTGACGCTGCCTTCGCCCGTTACGCCCGCGAGGCATCGGACTTCGCCGGGGGCCGCGCGCGCGAGTCGCACGCCCGTCCGGAAGGCCCTTAGCCCTCCTCGCTCCCTTCCTCGGAGCTGTCGTCCCCCGCCCGGGTGATCACGATCCGCTCGGCCTCGACGACCACGGTTACGGGGCGGTGGCCGGCCCAGTGCTCGGCGTAGACCGGATCGTCCACCACAGCCGGATCGAGCCACAGCCCATACCCCTCCTCGCCGTGGTCGAAGGTTCCCTCGAGCTCGCGGCGGCGAGCGCCTCGCCGGCGTCCACCCCGGCGGCCCCGGCGGCGCCGACGGGGCTTGTCCTCGGCCTCCTCAGGCTCCTCTTCGCCCTCGCCCTCCTCCTCGGCCTCCAGGGCGGCGGCCACCAGCGCGTCGTCCTCGGCGCGAAGGTCCGGCTCCTTGGCCGCCAGGGTAGTCCCGCCCTCGTCACCGTCGGAGTCGGTGGGAGCGAGCTCGTGATCGCGCTTGAAGCTCCTGATGTCCGAGACCGACACCTCCAGCTGATGGGCGATCCAGGCGTCGGTACGGCCCTCCCGCACCCAGGTCCTGATCTGGTTCAGCTGCGGTTTCAGCGATCTGCGCGCCAAGGGCGCCGAGAATACCCAACCTCCGAAGGGGGTTGGCGGCCCTAAGTCGGGCGCCAACCGGTACCTTCTTGATTAGGCCCCATGTGGGTGCTTTAGTTGGCTCCAATTCCCAGGCAGGGAGGCGCCTGTGCTTGTCCTCACGCGCAAGTCGAATCAAAGCATCATGATCGGGGATGACATCGAGGTCTCCGTACTCGCGATCATGGGCGAAAAGGTCCGCATCGGAATCGAGGCTCACGCTCGGTACCTGTCTTCCGTAAGGAGGTCTACGTCGAGATCCAGCGGGATCGGAACTCGGACGACGATGCTCCGGACGTGGAAAGCGCCCTCGATGGCCTGAAGGCACGTCGGGAGTAGCTACTAGCTGACGAGCAGGGCCAGGGCCTGGAACATCACGATCGTCACGATGACGGCTGTGGCGAGGATCGCGAGCGCAAGGACCGTGAAATGGAGATTTCCCCGCTTGCGTACCCGTTCGACGCTGCGGGCTCGGGAGCGGTCGGCGGCCCGCTTGCGGAGGTACTCCCGGCGGACGACGGACTGCTCGGCCTCCTCACGGAACGCCGCTTCGAACTGCGCCATTGACTGACGCATCCGCATCGCGGCCGGAAGCGTAACACGTGGTAACTGGGGGGTGAGCGGCGCGTAGCGTCGCCGTTGGCGGGGCGAAAGCCCCATGGTCATGCCGGAGCGGGCGCCCTCGTCTCTGCCTCCTTGTACACCGAGACGAACCGCATGTAGTTGTCGGCGATCTGCTCGGCAGCGGCCTCGCGCTCGATGCTCCCGTCGAGGAAGCCCTTGAGGGCGTCCCACCAGATCGTCCGCCCGATGGCGAAGCCGGCATAGCCGTCCACTGGGGCCCCCTGGCGCAGCCAGTGCTCCACCTTCGCGTCGTCGGCGCCGCGGCCCAGCACCACACAGATGACGCCGTCACGGCCGCCGCGACGGGCGGTCTGGGCGATGCGCTCGCAGTCCCCCTGCCTCTCGATGCCCTCGATCTTCCAGACGTCGGGCTCGACGCCCGACGCCTGCAGCTCCTCGATCGTGCGCCGCATCAGCTCGGGTCGCAGCTCGGCGTCGTAGCGGTCCGAGTCGCCGCCGACCTGCTCGAGCTGGTCCTCCTCGGCGGGCACCAGCAGCTCGAACAGGAACTTCCTGTCACGTTCGTGCAGCCAATCGCTGAGCCGCTTCAGGCGCTCGGCCTGGCGCCGGTTCATGTCGGCGTCCCCGTCCGGGTTGTAGCGGACGAGGACCTTGGAGAAGTCGGGATCGAACTTCTCGATGTGGTCGCCGAACTCCTCGCTGTACTCGAAGTCGAACTCGTTCTGACCCGACTTCTCCACCGGCATCGCGAGGACAAGGCCGCCCTCCTTCGCCTGCTGGGGGATGCCCTTGGGCGCCCCGAATTGCTCGTCCACAAGGCAGCCCGTGACGCCGGGCTCGGCGCCCCTCTCGGCAGCCTTGAGCAGCCCCTCGAAGATCAAGTGCTTCGCGTCCGAGATCTGCTCCGTCTGCTCGGCGTCGGGGTCGCCCTCGATTCCGAACATCTTCTTCTGGAACGAGCCGCGGTGGTCGAAAGCGAGGATGTCGAGCTGGCCGTCGTAGCCGAGCGCCAGAGAGCCTCCTTATGCCGGTCGTGGGCATTTATACCCCGGGCTGGCAGCTGGCAGTGCGCCGGCTTCGCCGGCTGCAGCCGGCAGAGGCTAGGGCGCAACCTCTGCCAGCTGCCAGCCCATGCGCGGCCGGTCCCGGCACTACGCTACGCCCCGTGGAGCACCGGTTCACGGGCCCCTCCTACACCCTTGGGATCGAGGAGGAGCTCATGATCGTCGACCAGGAGACGCTCGAGCTCGCAAACTCGATCGAGGGGCTCCTAGCGGCCCTCCAGGACGTCGCCACCGAAGGCGAGGTCAAGCCGGAGCTGATGGAGTCGGTGTGCGAGATCGCGACGACTCCCTGCAGCGACACGGGCGAGGCCGGCGCCCAGCTCCGCGCACTCCGGCGACAGGTCCAGCAGGTTGCGGCGGAACGGGGACTGGCTATCGGCGCGGCCGGCACCCATCCGTTCGCCATGTGGGAGGACCAGCGGATCGTCTCCCGGCCTCGCTACCGGGACCTCGTCGCCGGGCTGCAGTTCGTGGCGCGCCAGGAGCTCATCTTCGGCATCCACGTCCACGTCGGGCTGGACGACCCGGACAAGGCCATCCACGTGGTCAACGGCATGCGGGTGCACCTGCCGCTGTTGCTGGCCCTTTCCGCGAACTCACCCTTCTGGCGAGCCGACCAGACGGGTCTGCTGTCTACTCGGACGCCGATCTTCCGCGCCTTTCCCCGGGTGGGGATCCCTCCGCGGTACGACAACTACGAGGACTGGTCGAAGCGGATCCGCTTCATGGTCGAGAGCAAGGTGATCTCCGACTACACCTATCTCTGGTACGACGTCCGCCCGCACCCCAGGTTCGGGACGGTCGAGATCAGGGTGATGGACTCCCAGACCCGAGTCGAGCACACCGTCGCGCTGGCGGCCCTCGTCCAGGCGATGGTCAAGGAGCTCGCCGAGCACTTCGAGCAGGGCAAGCGGCTGTCGCGCTACCCATACGAGATGCTCGACGAGAACAAGTGGCTGGCGGCGCGCCACGGGCTCGAGGCCGAGCTCGTGGACCTTCCGAGGATGGACCGGGTCCACGCCAGGCAGCTGGCTCGCCGGCTGATGAACCGCCTGCGGCCCCACGCCGAGGAGCTCGGGTCGATCGATGACTTCGATGGCTTGGAGGACCTGTTGGACCGGGGCAACGGCGCGTCGCGCCAGATCGTGGTCTACGAGGCCAACCACGACCTACGCGAGGTGGTCGCCGAGATCCTCGAGGCCTTCGTCCCGGAGGCTTTGGACGTGCCCCGCGAGTAGACCGGAATTCCTGGGCAGGGGGGATGGCGGGTAGACCCAATTCGCGAGCCACGTATGGCGAGTAAACCCCAGAATTCGTGACCCACGGATGGCGAGTAAACCCCAGAATTCGTGAGCCACGGATGGCGAGTAAACTTCAGAATTCGTGAGCCACGGATGGCGAGCGAATTGGCCGGGTACTCTGAGGGTCGTGTCCCATCCGGACCTCTTCGTCGTCTGCAAGAACTGCGGGTCCGAGGTCAGCCCGTATGTGACCGAGTGCCCCTACTGCGGGCAGCGCGTGCGCAAGCGGGCGCCCAAGCTGGACCGCGGTGCTCAGCGCACCGAACAGCGGACCCGCAGGCGCCGGCCGCGGCTCCCCCGGTTGCGGGCCGCCGAAATCGAGGGGATCGCTCCGGAGGTTCGGCCCTGGGCCACGATGCTTCTGGTAGTGGCCTCCCTGGGGACGACCGTCGTCTACGCGGCGGACCAGACCCTCGACCTGGGCCTGCTCGGCACGATCGACGTCACCTTGGGTGCCGACGAGCTCTGGCGCTGGTTCACCGCGCCGTTCGTGCACTTGAACGCTCTCGGCTACCAGTTCGTCGCGCTGGCGGCGGTCGCGCTCTTCGGGTCGATGCTGGAGCGCCGCTTCGGCCCGATACCGGTGCTCCTGTTGTTCGTGCTCTGTGGCGCCGCGGGGTGCGCACTGGCCGTGGCGGCCGACGTGCCGCCGCTTCTAACCAGCCGATCCGGCGCGGTCGTCGCCGGGGCGAACGGAGCGGCGCTCGGCATGCTGGTGGCCTGGCTCGTGGATGACCGCCTTGCCGCCCGCCGCGGCGAGGAGCGCGGCAACGACCTGCTCGGGGTTTACGTGGTCGCCGCGGTGCTGGTGCTGCTTTCGCTGGCGGTAGAGGAGGCCAACATCGCCGCCGCCGCGGGCGGCGCCGCGGCTGGGGCGCTCCTCGCGCCGGCGCTTCCGCTGTTCACGCGGCGCGCGGCCTACTGAGAGCAGCTGCGAGGGCTCCCCAGCGTGGCTTGGAGGCCGCCCGCCCGAGCAGCGCGGGGAGCCGACGAGGCTCGCGACAGCGAGGGGCCTAGCGAACCCGGATGCTTCCCGGAGGGCCGTCGAGCAGATAGCCGACTCGAGCTCCCGGGAGATCCGAGCCACTGGGTGCCGCCACCAGCAGACCCCCCGATGTCATTGCGTCGCAGAGCAACCAGCGGAGCTCGTCGGGTACGTCGTCGCCCCAGTCGAGCTGGGGCTCGAGCCAGTCGCGGTTGCGCCGGCTGCCTCCGGCGATCGGCGGCTCGGGCGAGCGCAGCAGGTCCAGGACGCCGTCGATCGCGGGAACGGCGGCCGCGTCCACTTCCGCCGCCACGCCGCTCGCGAGCGCGAGCTCGTGCAGATGGCCGAGGAGTCCGAACCCGCTGACGTCGGTCATTGCGCTCGTGCCCGCCTTGAGGGCGGCGGTGGCGGCGTCACGGTTGAGCTCGGTCATGATCTCGACGGCGCCAGCGGCGACACCATCCGAGGAGAGCCCGCGCTTGAGCGCTGTCGACGCCACGCCTCCCCCCACCGGCTTGGTGAGGAACAGGTCATCCCCGGCCCGCGCGGTCGAGTTGCGCACCACCCGATCGGGGTGGACGGTGCCCGTCACGGCCATCCCGAACTTGGGCTCGCGATCGTCGATGGAGTGGCCGCCTACCACGGCCACGGCGGCCTCCCTTGCCACGTCGGCGCCTCCGCGCAGCACTTGTCGGAGGAGATCGCCGCCCAGCGCCTCGAACGACCACGCGACGAGGTTGAGCGCCGTCAGCGGCCGTGCCCCCATGGCATAGACGTCGGACAGCGCATTGGCAGCCGCGATGCGCCCAAAGTCGTACGGGTCGTCCACGATCGGGGTGAAGAAGTCCGCCGTCGAGACAACGGCGAGGTCGTCGGCGAGCTTGTAGACGGCGGCATCGTCGGCGGTGTCGGCGCCCACGAGCACGGCCTCGTCGCCGGGCGTCGGGAGGTCCTCGAGCAGGGCCTTGAGCTCGGCAGCCGGCAGCTTGCAGGCGCAGCCAGCACCGTGCGAGAGGGCGGTCAGCTTCAGCTCAGGCACCGACGTAGTATCCCGCCCGTGTTCACGGACGAGCAGGTCGAGGCCGCTGTGGCCGCCCTGTCCGACCCGGAGCGCTTCCGCGGCGCAGAGCAGCGACTTGCCGCGCTCGTCCCTCAGCTCCAGCGCATCCTGGGCCAGGCCCTGAACGAGGGCGGCTGGTTCGGCGAAGCCCACGAGGCGCAGGTGGAGGCCGCTGTGGCGGCCGAAGACGCGCAGGAGCGCACGACGCTGATCAAGACCCTGTTGGCCGAGGAGACACGCATGGGGATGCTCGTGGGTGTCGCCGTCGGCTGGGAGCTGGCCAGAGAGCTAGAGAGAGGAGACTGACGCATGCCCGAGGTGGAGTTCCAGGCAAACGGCCGGACGGCGAAGGGCTACCTGGCGGAGCCGGAGTCGGGCAGAGGCCCCGGTCTTGTCGTGCTGCAGGAATGGTGGGGCCTCGACGACCACATCCGGAGCGTATGCGATCGCTTCGCCCAGGAGGGGTTCTTCGCGCTCGCCCCGGACCTCTTCCGCGGCGAGACGACCGAGCAGCCCGACGAGGCGCAGCAAAAGATGATGGCCATGTCGATGGACGAGGCCGAAACGGACATGCGCGGCGCCGTCGATTACCTGGCCGAGCACGAGGGGGTCGAGGGCGGCATCGGCGCCGTCGGCTTCTGCCTGGGGGGCGGGCTCGCGGTCTGGACCGCCACCGTCAACCCGAAGGTCGGCGCCGTCAGCAGCTTCTACTACGTGATGCCGCACGGCAAGCCCGACTTCTCGAAGATCAAGGGGCCGGTCCAGGGCCACTTCGGGACCAACGACGACTTCATCTCGGTCGACGACGCCAAGGCGCTCGAGAAGGAGATCGGCGACGCATCGGGAGCCGACGTGAGCTTCGAGTTCTACGAGGGGGCCGGCCACGCCTTCTTCGCCGACCACGACCGGCTCGGGACCTACCACGAGGAACACGCGAACAACGCGTGGCAGAAGACGGTCGACTTCTTCCGCAGGCACCTGAAGAGGGGGGACTGATACTCCCCCCCGATCGAGACCGACGCCGAGGCGTTCAAGTCCGACGTCGAGCCGCGCCCGGCGGGGGAGGGCAGGAGGCGAAGCGAGGTCGTGATCCCCTTCGACACCCTTCGGATGGAGGCCTTCAGCGACGGCGTCTTCGCGATCGCGATCACGCTGCTCGTCCTCGAGATCTCGGTCCCAGAGAGCGCCTTCGACGACCTGTGGAAGGGCATCGCCGATCAGTGGCCGTCCTACCTCGCCTACGTCACGAGCTTCCTGACGATCGGCGGGCTGTGGATCGTCCACCACGGGGTCCTGCGGCGAATGCGCTACGCCGACGTCAGCATGTTGCGGCTGAACCTCCTGCTGCTGATGGTCGTCTCGTTCCTGCCGTTCCCCACGAAGCTCGTCGCCGAGGCGATCAGCCGGACGAGCGCGGAGCGCCCCGCGGTCCTCTTCTACGGCGTGACGCTCGCCGCGATCTCGGCGATCTTCCGCGCGATCGTCCGCCACGTGGCCGATCGGGGCGCCCTCGTCCACGAGGGCATTCGCGCCGAGGTCGTGGAGGCCGCGGCCGAGCGCACCAGGCCGAACCTCCGCTTCTACGCGCTCGTCCTCGCCCTGCCGGTCTGTCCATGGCCTCGGTGTCATCGCCCCCTTGCTCACGGCCTTGGTCGAGGGACGAGCGCTGCGGCTTGATTCGGCCTTTCATTGGCTTGTGCCTCATCGTCGCGGTCGTGGCGGGGTGCGGAGGCGATGACGACGGTGCAGGTAAGGCGACCGCGCCGGCGCCATCGTCTCCGAGAACCGAGACGGAGACCGGGCGCAACCAGGCAGCCTCCGGCTCCAGCGACAGGACGGAGACAGGTCAGTCCCCGGAGAAGCAGCCCGGGGGCGGTCAGTCCCCGGAGAAGCAGCCGGGGGGAGCGGGCGACGAGGAGCCCGCACGCTCGCAGGCGCTGTTCACCGGGCGCGGCGGCCGCGTGAGGCCGGCGGCCGTCAGGGTGCCGTCGTTCATCGCGATCCGGATCGAGCTGCGCTCGGCCGACGGCGCCACCTATGCGCTGCGGTTCGCGAACCGCACCCTGCGAGCCGGCCGCACTGCGAGCTCAGCATCCGCTTCGTTCAACGGACTGCGGCCCGGCAAGGCCCTCGTGGGTGAGCCGGTCGGCGGAGGCAACCGCGTGCGCGTGGAGGCCACGGCCGAGCCGGGGCCGTAGTGGCGCCGTTTGGGGGCAGCGCAAGGCTGCCGCCCAAACGGGTGGGGGGCGGCCGACCGCCGCCAAACCGGAACACTGTGTCGGGTCACTCTGGGGGCGCTGGGTGGACCAATAGACGTAGGCTGGCCGGCCAGCCAGTCGTCCGCTAGGCTGGCGGCGACCCGCCAGCCGAGCAGAGGAGAGTCGTCGTGTCCGATCCCGTGATCCAGCGAACCGAGCGAGAGGACTTCCAGGCGACGAGCGACCCTGCGCTCCTGGAGTCGGCCGACCGCGGGCAGGTGAACCTACTCAGCTACGCCCAGCTCTACCGGCTGTGGGAGCGCCAGCAGTGGCGCACCCAGGACGTCGACTTCAGCCAAGATCGCATCGACTGGCACGAGCGGATACCCGCAGAGGAGCGCTTTCAGCGGATGTACGGGCTGAGCTCGTTCTTCATCGGCGAGCAGAAGGTGGCCGAGGAGCTCGGTCCGATGATGCGTGCCGCGCCGACCGAGGAGATGCGGGTCTTCCTGTGCACTCAGATCGCCGACGAGGCGCGCCACGTCCAGTTCTTCAATCGCTTCTACGACGAGGTCGGGGTGCTCGAGTCCGACAACCTCCAGGATCGTCTGGTGGAGACGAGCGAGCACCTGAATCCCGAGTTCCACGTGCTCTTCGACGAGCTCCTGAAGGACAAGGTGGACGGCCTCGCCCGCGACCCCTCGAACCTCGAGTTGCTCGTCGAGGCGATCACCCTCTACCACATGATCATCGAGGGCATGCTCGCCCTGACGGGGCAGCACTTCATCATCGAATACAACGAGGAAGTGGGAACGCTCCCGGGCTTCGTCGAGGGCTTCAACAACATCGCCCGCGACGAGCACCGCCACGTGGCGTTCGGCGCGCGATTCCTGCGTGAGATGGCAGGGGAGGACGAGCGCTACCGCGACGCGATTCAGCGGACGCTGGTCGAGTGCGGCCCGGCGGCCGACGGGGTCCTGGAGCCCCGCTGGGTGCGGGAGCAGGGGATCGAGCCGCTCGGCTATGGCATCGACGAGACGCGGGCCTTCGCGATGAAGTGCCTGGAGCGGCGCCTGAAGGTGATCGGGCTTGTGCCGGTCAACGCTCCCTGAGAGCGCGGCGCCCCACCTCTGTCGACAGGCTCGCTTCGGGGCTGACGGGGTCCTAGGCCGGAGTCTTGAAGGCGCGCACTGCTGACCGCACGCCGTCAAGCCCCGTGAACGCCGGCGGCCAGAGCAGCGGCCAGCGGTAGACCCCGTCCCAGCGCTCCTCGAACCGTACCCGTACCTCGTCGGGCGTGCCCGCGAGCGCCATCGCGTCGATCATCTCGTCCGTGACGGCGTCCGCCATGGCGGCGAAGTCACCTCGGCTCCACGCCTCCCGGATCGCATCGGCCTGTGCCTCGAAGCCGCCGACCCGGTGGACGGCCCGGTAGGTCTTGACAGTCGAGTTGAAGGCGATCACGGCGGCGGCGTTTCGGCGCGCCGCCCCGCGATCCTCGGACACCGAGGTCGTGATGTAGCCGGCGATGGGAGGTCCGTTGCCGCGAGCCAGCGCCGGGCGCGCCACCTCAGTCACGTACTCGGGCGTGAAGAGCGGATGTCCCACGAGTCCGTCCGCCACGGCGCCCGCGGCTTCGATCATCCGCGGGTTGACGCCCGCCATGAAGATCGGGATCTGCTCCCGTACCGGCGGGCGGGGGGGAGCGGTGGGCCTGACGTTCAGCCGGTAGAAGCGGCCCTCGTGCTCCACCGGACCCTCGTGGAGCCGCCAAAGCCTGCGCAGCAGCGGCACGAGCTCCTCCATCCTGCTCGCGGGGTGCTCGCCGTCGAGACCGTGCCAGTCCTGCTGCATGCGCTTGGTGCCGGTGCCGAGCCCAAGCGTGAAACGCCCACCCGACAGCTCGTCCAGGTCCCGGGCCTCCGCGGCCAGCACGACCGGGGTGCGGCCGAAGGCGTAGGCGATCGCGCTGCCCAGCTCGATCGTGCGGGTGGCCTCCGCCATGGCGGCGAGCGCCACCGTCGCCGAGCGGTCGTAGAACTCGGTGGCCCAGACGGATTCGAAGCCCGCCTCCTCGGCGAGCCGGGCCGCCTCCGCCAGCTCCGCCGGCCCCCCCGAGCTCGTGACCAGCGAGGGCCGCTGCACGGCGGCCATCAGGCGATGCGATCGCCCGGCGCGCACGGACGGTCGGGGCGGAGCAGCACCACGCCCTGGTCCTCGTCGAGCGCGCCAAGCACCAGTACCTCGGAGTCGAAGCTCGCAACGCGCCGGGCCGGGAAGTTCACGACCCCCACGACGAGCGTGCCCTCGAGCTCCTCTCGCGCGTAATGGGTGATCCGGGCCGAGGAGCGTCGCTCGCCGATCTCCGGACCGAAATCGATCCACAGCTTCCAGGCGGGATTGCGGGCCTCGGGGAATTCCTCGACGCGCGTGATCCGTCCCACGCGCATGTCGATGCGCAGGAACTCCTCCAGGCTCGCCACGGCGCGGCGCAGCCTAGCCCGCCCGGATGCCGTGACTCACTGGGCCGCCGGAGGCGGAGGCTGGGGGTTGCTCTGGGGCTCGGCCGGCGGCGGGAGGGGCGGCTGGGGCTCGGTCGCCTGGGGAGTCTCGTCTGGCGCGGGCACCGGGGTCGTCGACTGGGACTGCTCGTTGGTCTCGGGAGGCAGCGTCACGGTGGAGTGGTGCTCCTCCACGGGGGCCGGGTCGGGCTCCGGTGGGGCTGGAGCGGGAGCGGGAGCGGGGTCCTCTGAGGCAGCCGAGGCGGTCGGCTGGACCTGATTCGACTCGGCGGCGCTCGCGAGGGTCGGCGCGGGCTTCGGCGCGGCCGCCGGTGCCACCTCGGGCACAGGCTTGGGCGCAGCCTTGTGACTGGGACCGGCGAGCTTCGGCGATCCCGCGGCACGCGGCACGGCCGTGCGGCTTGCCGGCGCCGCCGTAGCGACCTTGCCCGAGCTCGCAGCGTGCTGTTCCCCGGTGACGTGGCGTACCTCCACGGCGCCTGCGGTCACTATGGCCGCGGCCGCCACCCCGGCTGCGGCCTTGGTGGCGATCGTGCCGATCCCCGCCGACACGGCCCCGCCGGCGGACAAGCCGCCCGCAGCGGAGGCCGCGGTGCCGGCGATCCCGGCGGCGCCCGTGGTGGGGCCGCCCCCCGCGGTCGCGCCCGAGGCGGCGCCTCCGAAGCCAAGCTTGGCCAGCGAGAGCTTCTTGAGGAAGACGAATGGGCCGATCGGATATACAGAGGCGAGCACACGGGTGGTCTTGCGCAGCTCGCTCCTGAAGACCCGGCAGCGCTCGCAGGAACGCAGGTGGCGGCGCGCTGGGGGCGAGGTCTTGCCGAGGCCCTCCGCCACCTGGCCGAGCTCGAGTCGTACCTCCTCGCAGGTCAAGAGCCGGGCCTCGGCCGCCTCGGCAAGGGACACGCGCGCCCGCACGAGGAGGGACTTGACGCTGGGCACGGTGGTGTCCATCGCCACCGCGATCTGGTCGTACGAGAGGGCGTCGATCTCGCGAAGCAGGAGCGCCGTGCGTTGCGTCTCCGGAAGCTCGTGCACGTCCGAGACCAGGTGGAGGAAGTCCTCGCGCTTGTGGACGGTGTCGGCAGTGCTGGCGCCGCCGTCCCGCTCAAAGACGTCCATCGAGTCCTGTCCCGCCGGCTGGGGACGGCGCAGGTGGTTCAAGCACCGGTTGCGGGCGATCCGGTACAGCCACGGTCGTGCGTTGATTGGCCTCTCATCGGAGCAGATGGCGTTGAAGGCAGCGGCGAACACCTCCTGCAGCACGTCCTCGGCGTCCTCCTGGCAGCTGAGCATGTGCCTGCAGAAGGCCAGGAGCCGGGGCTGATAGCGCTGCACCAGCGCTTCAAAGGCGCCGTGGTGACCTCGTCGGGTCAGGGCAATCAGCTTGTCGTCGCCCTGCAGCCTGAGGAGAGGCGAGCGGCCCGCGAGTGCCGGCAGCCGTGTGGTATGTCCGAGTGCGGAAGCTTCCACGCCGAAACCCGCGGACCGTGAGGGCCAGTCGGGAGACACCGTAGCAGCGGCCAAGTTGCGCTGTCGCCCTACGATTGGGTTGCCCGGGTGGCGGAACTTGGCAAGACGCTGGGGGCTTAAACCCCCCTGCCCTTCGGGGCGTGCGGGTTCGAATCCCGCCCCGGGCATCCGCCATGCGGGGTCGAATCCCGCCCGGGCATCCGTTTCCTCCCTGGGTGAGATACTGAGGCCGTGATGCCCAGGCGCCCCATCCGAGCGCGAATCACGCCTTGCGGGGCCGTTGCCGAAGCCTGGCGCCCGCCAACCCGGCAAGGCCGACTCGGATCACCCGAACGGGGGCCGGATGCCCCGCGGAGGTAACCCGCGATGGCCAAGGTCGTCTTCATTCCCTTCAGCATCATCGGAAGCCTGATCGCGGGCTTCCTCGCCAAGAAGATCTTCGAGCAGGTCTGGAGCCTGTTCGACGAGGAGGAGCCGCCGGAGAGCGAGCACCGGCGGGCGTCGTGGGGCAAGCTGGTTGTCGCCGCGGCACTCGAGGGAGCGATCCTCCGCGCCGTCCGCATCGTCGCGGACCACGGCTCGCGGAAGGCGTTCGCGGGGGTCACGGGGAGCTGGCCGGGAGCCGAGGAGCCCGAGCCCAAGTAGGGCTCGGACCCAGCTTAAGACTCGCTTAATACTGTCCACCCCTCCAGGGGAACTGGCGCCGGGGTGCCCCCTTATCTGTAACGATTCCCGGGCTCGGTCGAAGGTGCTTGCACCAGGCAGGGGCAGGGGCCCGGGCGGGCGGGAGGAGACGCAGGGACATGCGATCGGTCAGCGGGGTCGAACGCGTGGCCGCACTCGGAGCGGTGATAGCCGCGGTTGCCCTGGTGGCGATCGTGCTGTTTGGCCGCGCCAGTGACGCCTACACGGTCAAGGCCACCTTCGCCAATGCCGGCCAACTGGTGAAGGGCAATCCCGTTCAGACCGGTGGAGTCCCGATCGGGTCGGTCGAGAGCATCTCGATCACCGATAACGGCCAGGCGGAGATCGAGATGAAGATCGACGACGACCACAAGCCGCTGAGGCGGGGAGTGCACGCGACGATCCGGCAGTTCTCCTGGGGACGATCGAAAGCTTCGACTGCAAGCCGTCCGGCGGCGAGAAGCGCGAGCCGGTCGACGCCGAGAGCACTCCGCCGCCCGCGAAGAACGAGAAGAAGCGGCCACCCTGCTTCGTGGCGCCCCCGTCGCTCTACAGCGGCAAGTCGTTCACCATCCCGCAGCGCGGGGTAGCGCCGGAGAAGGACAAGCCCGGCTTCCGCGAAGGGAGCCGCCCCGCGGTCGACCCGCACCCCGGCGACCCGCTCCATTAGCTCGCCGGCCGGCGACCCCAAACGCACGATTCGAGACAATCCGGCCATGCCGTTCGCTGCGCGGAAGCTCTACCGACGGCTCGGCAGGAACTACCTCTGGCTCTACATCGGCTTCGAGGTGACGAGCGCGCTCGTCATCGCGGCCGCCACCGTCGGACTGTTCGCCCTCTACACGCAGCCCTCTCATGCGGAGTTCTGGCGGATCGTGGGGGTGGCGGAGGTGTTGGTCTCGCTCGCGCTCGTGTACACGGTGGCCAAGGCGATCAAGCTCGCCAAGCCGCTCTCGGACTGGTTGAGCGGCGGCCGCGATCCCGACGGAGCCCTGGATGCCTGGCTGACCGCTGTCTCAATTCCGCGGCGCCTGGTCTTCGTGGGAGGTTGGAAGCCGTTCGCGCTCATCTCGCTCCCTGGCGCGATCTTCTACACGGTCGAGCTCGGGCTGCCCGCGTACAGCGCGCTGATTCTCTTCGCCGGCGCCTGTGTAGCGGTGGCGTACGCCGGGGTGCTGCACTTCTTCGGCTCCGAGCTCTTCCTGCGGCCGGTCGTGGAGGACATCGCCAGCCTGCTCCCGCGGGACTTCGCCGGCCAGCCGGTGGGGGTGCCCCTGCGCTGGAAGCTGCTCGGGGCACTGCCCATCCTCAGCGTGGTCACGGGCGTCGTGACGAGCGGCCTCTCCACCGACGGCGGCACGTCCCTGAACGACCTCGGTCTCGACGTCGTGGTGGCGATGCTCATCGCCTTCACGGTCGCCCTGGAGATGACCATCCTGATAACGAAGTCCGTGGTGGGCCCGGTCAACGACCTGCTGGAGGCGACCCAGCGCGTCAGGCACGGCGACCTGGAGGCGCGCGTGCCCGTCACCTCGGGCGACGAGCTGGGCACGCTGGCGGGGAGCTTCAATCAGATGATGCAGGGTCTCTCCGAGCGCGAAGCCCTCAGGCAGGCCTTCGGCAGCTACGTCGATCCCGAGGTGGCGGAGCGGGTCCTCGACGAGGGAGAGCTGCTCGAGGGACAGGAGCGCGAGGTCACCGTCATGTTCGTCGACGTGCGCGACTTCACCCCCTTCGCCGAGCGCTCGAGCGCGCGAGAGACCGTCAGCTTCCTGAACGACTTCTTCGACACGGTCGTGCCGGTGGTGATACGCCGTGGCGGCCACGCCAACAAGTTCCTGGGTGACGGGCTCCTGTGCGTGTTCGGCGCCCCCGAGCGCCTGCCCGACCACGCCGACCGCGCGCTCGGCTGCGCGCGCGAGGTCGCGGCGGCGGTCGAGGACCGCTTCGGCGGGAGGGTCGAGATCGGCATTGGGCTCAACTCCGGACCGGTCGTAGTGGGCTCGGTCGGAGGCGGCGGCAGGCTCGAGTTCTCCGTGATCGGCGATCCCGTCAACGTGGCTGCTCGGGTCGAGGCCGCCACTCGCGGGACCGGCGACACTATCCTGGTCACCGAGGCAACCCGCGGCCTGCTCGAGCGCACCGATGGCGCCCTCGAGCCGCGCGGCGCGATCGAGCTGAAGGGAAAGTCCGAGCCGATTCGACTGTACGCCTCCCCGAGCTCTCCGGACGAGCGCTCGATTCCCGAGCAGGCGCGCCTTACCGCAGAGGCGTAGGCCGCCGGTATCAGCGGTTGGCCAGCCCCGGCGCTCAGACGCCGCGCGCCAGCTCGTCGGCGGCCTCGACGACGGCGTCCGGCCTGTCCTCGACGACGAAGTGGGCCGCGTCGTCGAGCTCCACGATCTTCGCGTCGGGCAGGAGCTCGCGCCACTGCTCCAGGAAGACGGGCTGGAACACGCGGTCGCGCATTCCCCATAACAGCGTCACCGGCACTCCGAGCGCCGGCAGCTGCTCGTGGATGGCGGACATCAGGGGAGCGCTCGCGTCACGCTCGGTGAGCGGTATGTCGCGCTGGAAGGCGAGCGTCCCGGCGCGCGACCAGTAATCGGGGAAGGGCGCTCGGTATGCGCCCATCATCACTGGATCAACCTCCCTGTTCGCCATGCCGCCCGGGATCGCCTCGACGAACAGGTTGCCGGCCAGGGCCAGGATCTCGCCGAGACCCTCCGCCCGGAACTCCCGCAGGAAGGGGGGCAGGAAGCTCGGCAGCTCCCAGGCCCAGGTGTTCATGAGCAGCGCGCCACGGAGGCGGTCGCGGCGCTCCACCAGGGCGCCGAGCCCGATGGGGCCGCCCCAATCGTGGGCCACCAGCACCAGGTCACGCAGGTCGAGCCCGTCGATAAGCGCCGTCAGGTTCTGCACGTGCGTGCTCAGGGAGTAGCTGCCGAGCCTGGACGGCTTGTCGGAGCGGCCGAAGCCCATGTGGTCCGGAGCGACGCAGCGATGACCCCGCGCTACCAGCTCGGCAATCGGTCGCCGATACATGTAGCTCCAGGTGGGGTTGCCGTGGAGCATCAGCAGGGTGGCGGCCTCGCGAGCGCCCTCGTCGACGTAGTGCAGCCGCACGTCGCCGGCGTCGAACCAGCGCGGGTCGAAGGGGAACGTACCTTCGAAGTCCCCGCTCAGAGCCGACTCCATTGCCGGGCTATATAGCATTGGCTCGCCGTGCCCGCCGAGACCGAGAAGGCCACTGCCTTGCACGGCGGCCGGCTGGTGGCCAAGCGCCTCAGGGCGCACGGCGTCTCCAAGCTGTTCACGCTTTCCGGCGGTCACCTGTTCTCGATCTACGACGGCTGCAGGGAGGAGGGGATCGACATCGTCGACACCCGCCACGAGCAGTCGGCCGCGTTCGCCGCCGAGGGCTGGGCCAAGGCCACGAGGGAGCCGGGTGTCTGCGCGCTGACCGCCGGGCCGGGGGTAACGAACGGCATGAGCGCGATGGCTTCGGCGTTCCAGAACGGCTCCCCGCTCCTGGCACTCGGCGGTCGCGCGCCGGCGGCCCGCTGGGGCCAGGGCTCGCTCCAGGAGATCGATCACCTGCCCATTGTCGGGCCGGTCACCAAGCTCGCGCGCACGGCCGAATCGACCGCCGGCATCCCGTGGCTGGTCGACGACGCCCTGCACGCCGCACTCGAGCCGCCCTCCGGGCCCGCCTTCCTCGATTTTCCGCTCGACCAGGTCTTCATGGAGGCCGACCTGGACGCGGACGAGCCTGCGTGGCTCCCCGATCCGGCCAGCCGCCCGGCGGCGGAGGGGATAGAACGCGTCGCCGAGCTCCTGCGCGGCGCCGCCCGGCCGGTGGTCATGGCGGGGACGGGCCTCTATTGGGCCCACGCCGAGCACGCGTTGCGTGAGCTCTGCGAAGAGCTCCAGCTCCCTGTTTTCCTGAACGGCCTGGCGCGCGGCTGCGTGTCGGCCGACCACCCGCTGTTCTTCTCCCGCGCGCGGGGCACGGCGCTCAAGGGCGCGGACGTGGCGCTCGTCGTGGGCGTTCCGATGGACTTCCGGCTCGGCTTCGGGGGCTCGTTTGGAGACGAGACCCATATCGCGGTGATCGGTTCCTCGCCCCCGGCCAACCCCCACCCACGGCAGCCGGCCGCGGAGCTGTTCGGCGGCGTGGCATGCACGCTCGAGGCCCTCCGCGGAGCGATCGGCGGCCCGGACCGGTCGGCGTGGATCGCGGAGCTCCGCGAGAACGAGAACGAGAAGCGCGCCGCGGAGCAGCCGGAGCTCACGGACGAGCGCGCGCCGCTGCATCCGCTGCGTGTCTACCAGGAGCTGAGCAACGTGCTCGACCGCAATGCCGTCGTGATCGGCGACGGTGGCGACTTCGTGTCGTACGCGGGACGGGTGATCGAGACATACGAGCCAGGCTGCTGGATGGATCCCGGGCCGTACGGTTGCCTGGGGGCGGGACCGGGCTATGCGATGGCCGCGAAGCTCGCGAGGCCCGACAGCCAGGTCTGCCTGCTCCTCGGCGACGGCGCCTTCGGCTTCTCGGGACTCGAGTTCGACAGCCTGGTCCGCCACGGGATCCCGGTGGTGGGCGTGATGGGCAACAACGGCATCTGGGCGCTCGAGAAGCACCCGATGGAGTTCCTCTACGGCTACTCGGTGGCGGCGGAGCTCCAGCCCGGCTGTCGCTACGACGAGGTGGTGGCCGCGTTGGGCGGACACGGCGAGCTCGTGAAGCGCCCCGACGAGCTTCGGCCGGCACTCGAACGCGCCTTCTCGTCGGGCAAGCCCGCGCTCGTGAATGTGCTCACGGATCCGGCCGTGGTGTACCCGCGCAGGGCGAACCTCGCCTGAGCGGGCATCGCGTTCACCCGGGGTCCCCTGAAGACGAAACCGCCGGCGTCTTGCCGGCGGTTCCGAATAACGGCCCCATCAGGACGGGCAGGGGTACGTGCCATGAAAGGGCCTGGCGGTTCGGACGGCGGGAGGCGCCGATACGATGCGGCTTCGCCCGAACCTATGTACCGGGCAGAAGCCGACGGGTTTCGCCGCACGGCATCTCCACCCAGCGCCAACCACTATAGACCACGGGACGGCGTTGCGCCAGGGTAAGGGGATTCGTCTCATACGCTTGGCCCGGTCCCCACTGGGGCCCTCCTTGGGTCACCCCGCGGCGTCCAGCGCCGCGCCGTGCAGGATGTCCGCTTCGCTCGTCTCCATGCCCTCCAGCCCGAAGGCGCGCATCGACTCGACCAGGATCGCCCCTCCGGCGACGATCGTCGGGGCCCGGTCGGGATGCAGTCCGGTGACTTCCCGTCGCTCCGCCAGGGGGAGAGCGGCGAGCATCCCGAACATGGACTCGCAGTTTGCTACCAGCAGTTCGTAGCCGTGCACGCGCTCCGGGTCGTACGGTTCGAGCTGCTGGTCGATCGCGGCCAGGGAGGTTGCCGTCCCGGCCACCGCGATCCCCCGGACCACCCTCTCACGCAGCTCCGCCGAAACTTCCTCTTCGACGATCGCCCGGGCGTCACGGCGCAGCTCGGCGAGCTGCTCCGGGGCCGGAGGGTCGTCGCGAAGGTGGCGCTCGCTATGCCTCACGGAGCCCATCCGCGTGGAGGCGTGGAAGTCGGGATCGCTCCCCGGGAGCCCGATGACGAACTCGGTGCTGCCTCCCCCTATGTCGATGACGAGCGTGTCGGCTGCCGGCCTCCCTGAGGTGGCGCCGAGAAAGGTGAGCCGTGCCTCCTCGTCGCCGGGGATGGTGCGCGCATCGATCCCGAAGCGCTGCTGGAGCAAGTCACGGAAGTCCGGGCCGTTTTCGGCGTCGCGCACGGCGCTCGTCGCCAACGCGACGATCCGCTCCGCGCCGCGGCGGTCGACCGCCGTGCGGTAGTCGGCGAGCACGTCCACCACCCGGCCGATGGCCTCGTCCGACAGCCGGCCCGTGGCATCCACACCCTCGCCCAGCCGGGTGACGTTCGTGCGCCGCTCGAGCTCCTCCACGGCACCGTCCGCGACGTCACCCACGAGCAGCCGAGTGGAGTTGGTCCCCAGGTCGACTACGGCGATCCGCTGCGACGCCACCATCGGGGACCGTACACTCCAGACGGTGCTCGGCATTTCCAGGCATCGCGGGAAGACCCATCCGCCCGAGCGCGCAGACGCTCTCGCCGACATCAGCCTGCCAGACCACGAGGGCCAGACCGTCCGGCTGGGAGACCTCTGGGCGACGCGACCCGTGGTGCTCGTCTGGTTACGTCACTACGGCTGAGTGCACTGCCGCGACCACGCGGTGCAGTTGCACCGCGCCCGCGAGGAGTTCGAGGCCGCCGGCGTCCCGCTCGTGCTGATCGGCCACCCGACTCCGCGACACGCGGCCCGCTTCCGCCGCACGATGGACATAGCGCTGCCCGTTCTCGTGGACGAGAAGCGCAAGAGCTACAAGGCGGCAGGCGCGAAGGTCGCGGCCTTCCACGAGCTGCTCGGGCCGAAGAGCGTCTCCGCGGGCATCGGGCGCTCGCTGCGCTCCGGGGGGCGCATCCGCCAGGGCCGCACGATCGGGCACCCGGCCCAGCTGGGCGGGGCGATGGTGATCCGGCGCGACGGCACGGTCGCCTTCGCGCACATGTCCGAGGACGCAAGCGACAACGCATCCGCCAAGGAGCTTCTCGAGGCCGCTCGCAAGGCGAAATAAGCCCGCAAAGGAGGGGTCTCGCGGGGTTGACGCTTTCCGGCCGGTTGCTAGGGTTCAACGGCGACGCGGGGTGGAGCAGTCAGGTAGCTCGTCGGGCTCATAACCCGAAGGTCGCGGGTTCGAATCCCGCCCCCGCTACTCAAGAAGCCCCCGCAAACGCGGGGGTTTCGTCGTTGGCCTGGGGGCCGCGCCGGCTCGCCGAGGTACCAGCCTGGTATGCGCAGTCCGATCGCCGCAGTTGGCATGTCCGTTGCGCGGGCTGCGGCGAATGGCAGCCGATCAGCTTCGACGAAAACGTCGATCGGCGATCAGCTCGTACGCGTCTGCCGCCGTTGCCGCCGCTCGCTCGACGTGAGCCGGGGTGAATGGGTGCCGGAGTTCCCCGAGCGCGAGGTTCGGGGCTATCACGTGCCGCGACATGCCCTTCGATCCCGTGCAGGGCCAGTTCATCCGCGACACGATCGCGGACGTGGAGTCACTCGAGATCTCGGCCGACGACCGGGAGCGGATCTACGAGGGAACGCCCGCGAGTTGCTCGGCGTGGCGGTTCCGGGCTAGCTTCCGCTGGCCGAACGGATTGCGAGGGACCGGCCTATAGCGGGTATTCGCGCGAGCCCTGCTGGACCGTGATCCAGCGGAGCTCCGTGAACTCTTCGAGGGCCGCCGAGCCGCCGAAGCGACCCCAGCCGCTTGCCTTGACGCCGCCGAAAGGCATCTGGGCCTCGTCGTGGACGGTCGAACCGTTGACGTGGCAGATGCCGCTCTCGATCTGGCGTGCGACGTCCAGGGCGCTCGGCACGTGGCGGCCGAAGACCGCGGCGGCGAGGCCGTACTCGGTGTCGTTGGCGACCCGGACCGCTTCATCGGGGCCGTCGACATCGATGATCCCGACCACCGGCCCGAACGACTCCTCGCTGTAGACGCGCATCTCCGGCGTGACGCCCTTGATGACGGTCGGCGGGAACAGCGGGCCATTCGGCTCCCCGCCGGCCAGCACCTCGGCGCCGTGCGCAAGGGCATCCTCGACGAGGCCGCTGACGCGCTCCACGGCGCCCGGGTTGATCATCGGTCCGATCGCCGTGTCGGGCTCGCGCGGGTCGCCGACCTTCAGCGCCTGGGCCTTCTCGGTCAGCTTCCCGGCGAAGTCGTCGGCCACCGCGCGGTCGACGACGATCTTCTCCGTCGACATGCAAATCTGGCCCTGGTGCATGAAGGCCCCGAACTTGGCAGCAGCGACCGCCTCGTCGATATCGGCGTCCCGGAGCACGACCATCGGCGCCTTGCCGCCCAGTTCCAACAGCACGCGCTTGAGATGGCGCGCCGCGTTCTCCGCGATCAGCCGCCCCACGCGGCTCGAGCCGGTGAAGTTGATCCGCCGCACCGCGGGATGGGCGATCAGCTCGTCCACCACGTCGGGAGCGTCGTCCGCCTCGTGGGTGAGGAGATTGATCACCCCCGGGGGCAGGCCGGCATCGTCCAGCGTCCGGGCTATCTGAGCGTGGGTGTGCGGAGAGATCTCCGACGCCTTCAGCACCACGGTGTTCCCGTAGGCGAGCGGCGCGGCGACGGCCCGGGTGCCGAGGATGACCGGCGCGTTCCAGGGCGCGATCCCCACCACCACTCCGGCCGGCTGGCGCATCCCCATGGCGAGCAAACCGGGTACGTCGGAGGGGATCACCTCCCCCTTCATCGCTGTGGTCTGGGCGGCCGCCTCGTTCAGCATGCCGGCAGCGAGAGTGCAGTTGAACATGCCCCAGCCGAAGGTGCCGCCCGTCTCCCGGGTCATCACCCCCGCGATCTCCTCGGCGCGCTCCATCAGCAGCCCCGCAGCCTTCTGGAGCAGCTCGCGCCGCTGCGACGGCGGGGTCGTGGACCACTTGACGAACGCCTCACCGGCCGCGTCGGCGGCGGCGCGGGCGTCCTCGCGGTTGGCGGCCGCGGCCGTCCCCGCCGGCTCGCCGGTGAACGGGTCTGTGCGCTCGAACGAGCTGCCCGAACTCGCGTCCCGCCACTCCCCCCCGATGAGCAGTCGCTGTTCTTCCAGTTGCGCTGTAGCCATGCTTACTCTCCTCCTTTGCTCATCCGGCGCCACAACCGCCTCGACGACGAGCGGCTGCGCCCGTCGCGCCAGGCCGGGTAGTACCTCGTCGAAAGTCCGTAGCAGATCCTCGTGGCGCTCGACACGGACAGCGGGGCAGCCGAGCGAGCGCGCGGTGGCGCTCAGGTCGATGTCGCCGAACGAGGGCCAGGGCGCCGCTCCTCCCTCGCGCTCGGCCAGCTGGTCCATGATCGCGTAGCCGCCGTTGGCCAGCACCACGAACAGCGCCCCCGCCCCATAGTGCGCGGCGCTCCAGAGGGCCTGCACGGCGTAGAGCGAGGAGCCGTCGCCGACCACGGCCACGACCGGTCGCTCCTGCAGCGCCATGCGCAGTCCCACCGCAGCCGGAAGGGCAAACCCGAGCCCGCCCATCGCAGCGCTGAGGAACCCCAGCGGCCGCCTGGCCAGCAACCGAGCGTGGAGCTCGGGGCGGTTCGACGGCGCCTCCTCGACCAGCACAGCATCCGCGGGAAGCCGCTCGGCGAGCGCCGCCGGGACGTGCCCCGCCCTCAACGGCTCCCCGCCCTGCGGGGGCGCCGGTGGAGGCGGCGGATGCCTCGGCGGGCGCTGAGGGCCAGCGCGGGGCCTCGCTCGCGCGGCAAGCGCGGCGCACACGGCGGCCGGCGTGCCGAGCACGGCGAGATCTGCGGGGCTTCGATGGGCCTCGGCGGGGTCCTCCGTGACCAGTGCAATCTGGGTGCCCTCCAGGACCAGCGGTCCTGGTTCATATGGGTACTGGCGGAAGACCGGCGCCCCCACGACGATGACGCAGTCGTGGCCCGCGAGCGTCTCGCGAAGCTCTGCCCGGCCTGCGGGCAGGTGGCCGGCGAAGAGCCGATGGTCCTGCGGGAAACCGGCCCGGGCGCCAAAAGCTTCCTGCCAGACGGGAGGAGCCGAGCCGTTCGGCGAGCGCGACGAGCGCCGACCAAGTGGCGGCGTCGTCGGCGCCCGCGCCAACGACGAGGGCGGGCGCCGACGCCTCATCGAGCAGATTTGCGACCTCCTCGACGGCGCCCTGATCGACCGCGGGAGGGCGAAGGAGCTGCTTAGGTGCCGCCAGCTCGTGCGGCGCCGGGGCCGACGCGAGCCAGTCGTCCATCGGCACGACGACGAGGGCCGGAGCGCGAGCGGTGCCAGCCTCGTGCCAGGCCCGCGCTATCGCCCCAGGAACGTCCTGCGGACGCGGCGGCCGCTCGACCCGGACCGGGTAGTCGCCCGCCAGCCCCTCGAGCCGCCCTGCGAGAAACGGCTCCAGCACGAGGTGGCGACGATCCTGCTGGCCTACCAGCACCACGAGCGGCGCCCGATTGACGCGGGCGGTAGCCAATGCTCCCACGGCGCGGCTGTGCGGAAAGTTCGGTTGTGAGCCGGCGGGCCTAGCGGTCAGAACTCGGGCCGCCAGCCCGCGGTGCGCTTGAAGCGCTCGTTTGAGATGCGCTCGCCGTCGCTGACGACGTTGTAGACGCCGCCCGGGACCTCGGCGGCGGCGGAGATCGCGCAGCCGGCATCCTCGATCCTCAGCGTGGCGCCGTAGGCGGCCCAGCGCTCGGCGGGCGTCTCCTTTCCGATGCTCGGCCCGTAGAGCACGCCCAAACGCAGCACGACGCCGCGCCTGCCGTGGCCGTTAAAGCGCGCGACGTGGCGCTCTGCCTCCAGCGCCGAGAGCAATCTCTCGGGCACCGTGTCCGCCACCGGCGTCGACTCGTCGACCGGCCCGCTCTCCGGATAGACGAACGCGATGCTCGGAAACAGAAACCACTCGACCGACGCCGCCAGCCCCGCGTCGACGAGAATCGACGTCGCCTCGGCGCGGAGGCGATCGGTGTCGCGCCAGGCCTCGCGATCGGCCAGGCGTTCGGGCGGCGGGATCCGGGTGGCGAGGTGCACGATCGCGTCCATATCGTTGACGGCGGCCGCAACCGCTCCGGGGTCGAAGAGGTCGAGCTCGGTCCTGCCCGGCGCCTCGACCTCGTGGCCGGCCTCGCGCAGCAGCGGGATCGAGGCACTGCCCAGGACGCCCGATCCGCCGGTCACAAGCACGCGCATCAGCACCTCC
>JBKPHP010000247.1:0-5629 GCA_046729895.1 Actinomycetota bacterium | reverse complement strand
TGCAGCGACCAGGCGCCCACGCAGCCGAGCAGGAAGGCCGCCCGGAACTGGGTCTCGCAGCCCTCCACGTCCTTGATGTCGCCGTAGGGGCCGTAGAAGGGGAGGATGCCGGCCGACGTGCAGGCGTCCACCATGCGGGCGACGGAGTAATGCCAGGGGTCCTGCTGTGCGGTGGCGCGTGGCGCGTCCGGATCTTCCGGGTCGGGATCCTCGATCACTCGATAACCCGGGTGGCCGCCGCCGACGCGGGTCGTCTTCATGCGGCGTGAGGCGGCCAGGTCCGCCGGGCCGAAGCTCATCCCCTGCATCCGCGGGCTGGCGGTGGCGATCTGCTCCAGGTTCACCACCCCGATGCTGGTCTCGAGGATGGCGTGAACGAGCAACGGCCGCTCGAGGCCCCCCGTGGGCTCGAGCTGGGCAAGCAGCCGATCGACGTAGTGGATGTCCCAGGGCCCCTCGACCTTGGGGACCATGATCACCTCGAGCTTGTCGCCGATCTCGGTGACGAGTCGGGTGAGGTCGTCCAGCACCCACGGGCTCTCGAGGCTGTTGACGCGCGTCCAGAGCGCCGTGTCGCCCAGGTCGGCCTCCTTGGCCACCCGTACCAGACCCTCCCTGGCCGCCTCCTTGCGGTCCACCGGCACGGCGTCCTCGAGGTTGCCAAGCAGGATGTCGGTCTGCCGGGCGGTGTCGGGCGCCTTGGCAGCCATCTTCTCGTTCGAGAAGTCGAGGAAGTGGATCATCCGCGACGGCCTGATCCGGACCTCGCGGATGGGGTCCGGCGCCCCGATGGCGAGCGGCTCGAAGAAGTGGCGCGGCGTCCTCATCAAGCCCGCCAGACTAGCGTTCCGGCGGCGACCGGCCACCGGGGCGGGCCCGCTCGTCGACGCGAAACGCGCCAGGGCGGCCCACTCGCTGGGCCGGATAGGTGAATCTCCCCCTCCGTCCGTACCATTACGCGCCCCTCGAAACGTGTAGAAGGGACGAATGGCCGAACACGGGATCACCACGGACCAGGCGGAGCGCGAGGCATCGGGTGCGCGGCCCTACGGGCGCTACCTCGAGGACTTCGAGGTTGGCGCCGTCTACAAGCATTGGCCGGCGAAGACGGTCACGGAAGCGGACGACCACCTGTTCTGCCTCCTGACGATGAATCACCACCCGCTGCACATCAACGACGTCTACGCCGCCGAATCCCAGCAGGGCCGCAACGTGGTGGTCGGTCCGCTCGTGTACGCGCTGGCCCTCGGCATGTCGGTGCCGGACGTCTCCGGAAAGGCGATTGCGAACCTCGCGACAGAGGAGCTCTCGCACCCCGCGCCCGTGTTTCACGGGGACACGCTGTTCGCGGAGTCCGAGGTGCTGGACCTCAAGCCCTCGCAGTCGAAGCCGGACCGCGGCGTGGTGCGCGTGCATACCCGCGTCTACAAGCAGGACGGGACGCTCGTCGCGGAGTTCAAGCGTTCGGTGCTGGTGCCCCGCAGGCCGGACGCCCCCTGACCGCCGCGCGTCGGTGCGGCTTCTCGGCAAGATCCTCTACTGGCTAGCCGTGCTCGCGGTCTCGATTGCGCTGCTGGTCGTGCTGGTTCTCTTCTTCGAGTCGCGCGACGAGTCCCAGGTCGAGAACGGAGCGGTCCCGTCATCGTGCTTCAGCGGACCACCCTGGCGCGCTCCCGGCGCACGAAGCGCGCAAACACCACGACCCTCCGCGCCGCGCTGTAGAGCGGATGGCAGGCGGTCAGCACGAGCCGGTTGTAGCCAACCCTGCGCTTGACCCAGGTCGCCTTGGGCCCCACGATTCGCGTCCCCTGAACCGTGTACACGAAGCTGCCATACGGCATGGCTAGCACGACCCGGTTGCCGCGTTTCAGGTCGTCTATGTGCCGGAAAGGCGCGCCGTGGGTGGTGCGGTGGCCCGCTATGGCGACGGTGCCGCGCCTACCGGGAAGGGGGGTGTCGGGGTAGTGGCCGGGGCCTTTGCGCAGGGATTCGGTGTCCGTCCCCTGGACCAGGAAGGCGTTCCTGTGGATGGCCGGGAGCTCGATCTCGCCGATCGCATCGCCCTTCAGGGGCTTGAAGAGGCTCTGCCTGCGCAGACGCGCAGGCAGATGCCGGAGCTGGTCCTCGAGCTTGGCCTGCTGGCGGTCCTGGAGGAAGGCGGAGACCGGCTCCTGCCATGCGATCGTCAGCCCGGCGTCGACGATCAGCAGGGCGCCGCTCACCATCAGAACGGAGGCGACGAAGCGGAGCACCGCCCGCATGCCGCCCCAGTCTAGGAGGCTGTCTTCGGGGGCGGCCGGGTAGCCTTTGCGCGCCTTCCGGACCCGAACGAGGAGCAGCTGACCCCAGACATGGCAGAGCAGACGACCGCCACCGCACCGACCACCAATGCGAATTTGCTTCGCTGGGTGGAGGAGGTGGCCGAGCTCACGCAGCCTGACTCCATCCACTGGTGCGATGGCTCGGCAGAGGAGTACGACCGCCTGTGTGCCGAGCTCGTCGAGGCGGGCACGATCGAGCGGCTGTCGGCGGCAAAGCGCCCTAATTCCTACCTCGCGCGCTCGGACCCGAGCGACGTGGCTCGGGTCGAGGGCCGGACCTTCATCTGCTCCGAGCGACAGGAGCAGGCGGGTCCCAACAACAACTGGCGCGACCCGGACCAGATGCGGGAGACCCTCACCGGCCTGTTCCGCGGCTCGATGCGGGGACGGACGATGTACGTGGTGCCGTTCTCGATGGGCCCGCTGGGCTCGCCCATCGCTCACGTCGGGGTTCAGCTCACGGACTCCGGCTACGTCGCGGCTTCGATGCGGATCATGACCCGGATGGGCACCGGCGCCCTCGAGGTACTCGGCGCGGATGGGCAGTTCGTGCCCTGCCTGCACTCGGTCGGCTATCCACTCGTGAACGGCCGCGAGGAGGTGCCGTGGCCCGCGGACTCCGAAAACAAGTGGATCGTCCACTATCCGGAGACGCGCGAGATCTGGTCCTACGGCTCCGGCTACGGAGGCAATGCCCTGCTCGGCAAGAAGTGCTTCGCACTGCGGATCGCCTCGGTGATGGCGCGTGACGAGGGTTGGCTCGCCGAGCACATGCTGATCCTCAAGGTCACCTCACCGGAGGGCGACGTGAAGCACATCGCCGGCGCCTTTCTTTCGGCGTGCGGAAAGACCAACCTGGCGATGCTGATTCCCACCCTCGAGGGCTGGAAGATCGAGACCATCGGCGACGACATCGCCTGGATGAAGTTCGGCCGCGACGGCCGCCTCTATGCGATCAACCCGGAGGCGGGCTTCTTCGGCGTGGCGCCCGGCACGAGCGAGAAGACGAATCCGAACGCGATGGCCACGGTGCGAGAGAACTCGATCTTCACCAACTGCGCCCGCACCGACGACGGCGACGTGTGGTGGGAGGGTATGAGCGAGCCGCCGCCGCACCTGATCGACTGGCACGGCGAGGAGTGGACGCCGGACTCCGATCAGACGGCTGCCCATCCCAATGCGCGCTTCACGACGCCGGCGGCACAGTGTCCGTCGATCGCCCCGGAGTGGGAGGAGCCGGCCGGGGTGCCGATCGACGCGTTCCTCTTCGGCGGCCGCCGCGCCAGGGTGGTGCCCCTCGTGCGACAGGCGTTCGACTGGGAGCACGGCGTCTTCATGGGCTCGATCATGTCGTCCGAGAAGACGGCGGCGGCGGCGGGCAAGGTAGGCGAGCTCCGCCACGATCCGTTCGCGATGCTGCCGTTCTGCGGCTATCACATGGCCGACTACTTCGGACACTGGCTCGCGATCGGCGGGCGGGCCGACGAGTCGAAGCTGCCGAGGATCTTCTACGTCAACTGGTTCCGCAAGGACGGCAGCGAGGAGTTCCTCTGGCCGGGATTCGGCGAGAACAGCCGCGTGCTCGCCTGGGTGTTCCGCCGCTGCGACGACGAGGCCCCGGCCGAGGACACTCCCATCGGCCTCGTCCCCACCACGGACGCGATCGACACGGACGGGCTGGACGTGAGCGAGGAGGACATGGCCCAGCTGCTCAGGGTCGACCCCGAGGAGTGGAGGAACGAGCTCCCGTCGATCCACCAGCACTTCGCGCGCTTCGGGGACAGGCTGCCGCAGCAGCTACGCAGGCAGCTCGCGGCGCTCGAGGAGCGGCTGGGCTCGCGCTGAGTACGCTACGAGGATGGCCACCGTCGCGGAGACCCGGCGGCGCATCGAGTCCCGCAACCCGGCACACCTCGACGACCTCGTAGCCGAGGTTCCGCGTTCCGACGCGGAGGGCTTCACCGAGGCCTGCCGCGTCGCGCGGGCCGCGCAGCGCGAGTGGGAGGACGTGCCCGCTCCGGTGCGTGGCGGGGTGATCAAGAACGTCGGTCGGCTCGTCGAGCAGAACAAGGAGGCGCTGTCCAGGCTGGTGACGCGCGAGATCGGCAAGCCCTACTCGGAGTCGCTGGGCGAAGTGCAGGAGGTGATCGACACGTGCGACTTCTTCCTCTCCGAGGGCAGACGGCTGTACGGGCAGACGGTGCCCTCGGAGATGCC
This sequence comes from Actinomycetota bacterium, assembly GCA_046729895.1. Taxonomy (GTDB): domain Bacteria; phylum Actinomycetota; class Thermoleophilia; order Solirubrobacterales; family Thermoleophilaceae; genus DASXBA01. Next base: position 1,091 of record JBKPHP010000247.1, on the reverse strand, counting down.
GGACAAGCAGCTCTTCACGTTCCGTACGCCGGTCGGGGTCGTGGCCGTGATCACCGCGGGCAACTTCCCGGTCGCCGTCCCCTCCTGGTATCTCGTGCCGGCGATCCTCTGCGGAAACGCGGTGGTGTGGAAGCCCGCCGACTACGCCCCGGCGCTCGGCGAGGCCCTCACCAGCTTGTTCCACGCGGCCGGCGTCCCGGAGGGCGTGCTCGGGCTCGTCCAGGCGGACGGCGAGACCACTTTCGCCGGCCTCGAGCGCGCGCTCGATGAGGACGTGCTCGACAAGGTCGGTTTCACCGGCTCCTCCGCCGTGGGCCGCGAGATCGGCGCCCTCTGCGGGCGCCATCTCCAGTCCCCCTGCCTGGAGCTCGGGGGAAAGAACCCTCTGGTCGTCATGCCCGACGCCGAGCTCGACCTGGCCGTAGAGGGTGCGCTGTTCTCGGGGTTCGGCACGGCGGGCCAGCGCTGCACATCGCTGGGCACGGCGATCGTGCACGAGTCCGTGCACGACGAGTTCCTCGCGCGCTTCACTCGGGCCGTGGAGGACGCGCCCGTGGGCGATCCGACCCGCGAGGTCCTCTATGGGCCGATGATTCACGAGCGCTTCCACGAGCGCTTCCTGGGCTGGCTCGATCTGATCCGGGACCACCACGCGGTCTCGGGCTCCACCGGGACCGGCAGGATCACCGCCGAGAACCCCCGCAAGGGCTTCCTGGGAGATCCCGAGGCCGGGCTCTACTGCCACCCCACCATCGTCGACGGGCTCAGGGCGGATGACGATCTCTACTTGACCGAGACCTTCGGCCCGATCGTGGGCGTCGCGAGCTTCGGAAGCTTCGACGAGGGCATCGAGCTCGCCAACGGCCACGGCTACGGCCTGTCGGCGTCGATCTACACGAGCAGCCCCAAGCACGCCTTCCGCTTTCGGGAGCGCATGAGCGCCGGCATGGTGTCGGTGAACAACTCGACCTCGGGCGCGGAGGCCCACCTCCCGTTCGGCGGGAACCGCAAGTCCGGAAACGGCAGCCGCCTCTCCGGGATCTGGGTGCTGGACCAGTTCACCCGGTGGCAGGCGCTCAACTGGGATTACT
>JBKPHP010000246.1:0-2561 GCA_046729895.1 Actinomycetota bacterium | reverse complement strand
GCGCCGCAGCCCGGGCACACCGGCGCGCAGTAGGGATCGCCGTTGAAGCGCCCCTCCATCGGCAGGTCGTTGCCCGACGCCGTGGCGAGCGAGGTGACCTCGATGTCCTTGATCCGAATCGCGACCGCGTCGCCGACCTCGGCGCCGTCGACCGCCACCGGCGTGCTCACCTCGTGGCCGCCGCGAATCGAGGGCGTGATCATCGGGCCCCAGCAGCCCGGCGTCGAGTTCCAGACGATGTGGCCGCCGTCGGCGACGGGGCCGAGCATCCGTGCGTCGGGGCCGAGGAGTCCGTCGGTGAACGTGTCGACGAAGACCGTCTGCCGCACCTCGCCTGTGCGTATCTGAGCTTCCTCTATGGCCATGTAGGAGCTCCTTCTACGTTGGGGGCCGGGACCGGTCCGCCTCCCGACACCGGCAGCAGCAGGGCGACCTCGTCGCCGTGCCGCAGCGGGCGGCGGCGCTCCACCTGGCTGCCGCCGACGACGGCGAGCGCGGAGCGGAGCGCCGGCGCGAGCTCGGGGTGGCTCGCGCCGAGGCTGGCGTAGAGCTCCGCGACGGTCGCCCCCTCGGGCAGCTCGAGCGTCAAGACGGGCGACGGGGCGAGCCGCGCGATGCCTGAACCGAGGCGGATGCGGACCTGTACGATCAGGCCGATGGTACGCCTCGTCCCCGGCGTGCGAGGGCGCCATCGGCCACCCGGCGAAATCCGGATCACTCCGACCTGGCAGGTCCAGCATTCTCGCCACACGAAACGCCGAATTCGCGGCCGATGGGCCCGCGACGCCAGCGCAGGATGTTCTCGGGCGAGATGACGCGCGTCACCGCCGGCATCAGCGGGGTCGTGACGCGAGATGCGGCAGAGAGCGCACGGAACTCGCTCTCTCGCGCGAAGCTCCAGTCCACGCCGAAGCGCTCGCGCAACTCGGGCGGGAGCAGCCCGACGGTCACGAGCCAGAACAGCTGTCCAAACGGTGCCCAGGCGACCCGCCAAGCCCACCCATTGAGCATCGGCAGCGGCGAGCGAACCTCGCGCCGGATGAACCCGAGGAAGCCCTGGACCTGGTCGTTGTCCTCCAGACGGTCGGCGACCATGCGATCGAAGTACTCGCGATAGCCGGCCCAATCGCCGGGGAGGTCCGCCTCTCCCACCCGCACGAGCCGCCCGACCGCACGCCACTCGGCGTAGAACCGCTCCCGTTCGTCTTCGGACATCGGCCTAGCGAAGTTGCGGTTTCCGGCGATCATGGCGTCGGCGAGAGTGACGTGAACCCACGCCCACGCCGCGGGCTCGAATGCGTGGTAGGACCGGCCGTCGGGAGCCACGCCCTTGATCCGTTTGTGCATCTCACGCAGGGCCCGCGCGCTGCGGAGCGCGGCGTCGGGCCTGCCGAAGCACATCACCGCGAGATAATCGGTGGAGCGCAGTAAGCGCCCGATCGGGTTGCGCTGGTAGACCGAGTGCTCACGAACGGCGTGGGCCACGGTTGGGTGGGCGAGCTGCAGGACAAGGGCGTAAGCGCTCGCGGCGAGGATGCGGGGATCGCTTGCGTATCGCCAGATCATCGATCTCGGCCCCGGGACGAGCGCCGCGGGGTCTGCTTCGGCCAACTCGTCGCGCGACATCCTTGCTAGCTCTGTGGCGGTCGGCCTGGTCGCGTCGCCTGATTCGTGGTAGTCACGTGTCCTTTCCCTTCGCGTCCAACGCTAGATGTCGCGGAGCGGGGCCACGTTGCGCTCGCCGCCGATCAGGCCTGCTCGCGCAAACCCCGAAAAAATGCCCTCATGACCGCCCGTGACGTCGTCCTTCGATTGTTCTCCGCTTGGAACGCCGGTGGGATAGCCGCGGTGGCCGACGACTACTGGACGGCGGAGATCGAGTGGCGTGACGACCCGACCGTCCCTGACGCCGGGGTCTTCAAGGGACGCGGCGAAGTGCGGAAGCACATCGAGGAGCGCGTTGAGATTTTGGGCGACTTCGAGATAACGGTCGAGCGAGTGCTGGAGACGGCGCCGGATCGGGTGCTCGTCATCTTCGAGTTCCGCGGGGCGGGCGGGCAGAGCGGCGCCCCCTACGCGATGCGGGTCGGTCAACACCTGACCATCGAGGGCAACCGAGTCGCTGCGGTGCAGGACTACTTGGATCCAGACGCAGCGGTCGCGGAGCTGACGTAGGTCCGCTCGCTCATGGGGGAGGAGCAGGGTAGGCTCAGCCGCGAGAGCGGCGGCCGCGCCCGCCCCCTACTGGGACGACTCGGAGCCGCTCTCGCCGCCGCCCGACTCCTCGCCGCCGGACTCTTCGCCGCCGAAGCCGCCGCCGCCTTCTTGGCCGCCCGACTCCTCGCCGCCGAAGCCGCCGCCTTCCTGGCCGCCCGACTCCTCGCCGCCGAAGCCGCCGCCTGACTCCTCTGCGCCCTGGCCGCCGGCCTCCTGGCCCTCCTCGCCCTGGCGCTCGAACTCCTCCATCTCTCCTCCTCCCTCGGGGATCAGGGCTGGTGCGTAACTTATGCCCGCGAAACGGACCGCGTCAACGGGATTTCAGGCAGATGCCGTCGGACTGC
>JBKPHP010000245.1:0-2221 GCA_046729895.1 Actinomycetota bacterium | reverse complement strand
TCAACGCCAACACCGAGGCGACGACCCAGAACGAGACCCACAGGAAGCTGATGGCCGGCTGCGACGCCCTCGGCTACGAGCACCGCCCGATCGTCCGCAACGTGTCGATGGACGACGATCCCGAGCAGTGCGGCTTCTGCTTCGCCGGCTGCCAGCGCGGCTGCAAGCGCTCGGTGATGAAGACCTGGCTCCAGGATGCCTCGGACGCGGGGGCGCTGGCCGTGGTCGGGTGCCACGCCGACCGGATCCTCGTCGAGGACGGCCGCTGCGCAGGAGTCGAGGCCACGGTCACGCACGCGGACGGCTCCACCACCGCGCTGACGGTGAACGCGCCGACCGTGGTCGTGGCCTGCGGCTCGGTGGAGTCGCCGGGGCTCCTGCTGCGGAGCGGCATCGGCGGCCCCGCGGTAGGCAAGCACCTGCGCCTCCACCCGGCTTATCTCGTGCCCGGGGTCTACGACGAGCCGATCGAGGGCTGGCGCGGCCAGATCCAGTCGCTCGTCTCCGACAAGTTCGCGGACATCGAGGACGGCTGGGGCTTCCTGTTCGAGGGCACCTCGATGCACCCGGGGATCGTGTCGGCGTCGATGCCGTGGGAATCGGGGCAGGCCCACAAGGAGCTGATGCAGCCGTTCCGCTGGCTGGCGCCGTTCATCACGGTGTTGCGCGACCACGGCTCCGGCGAGGTCGTGGTCGACGACCTGGGCCGGCCGGTCGTCCGCTGGGGCCTGAACGACGAGGTCGATCGTCGTCTGGCCGTGCGAGCGCACCTGGAGCTCGCGCGCCTGCACAGGGCAGCCGGCGCCTCGCAGATCTACACCCTCCACGGGCGCGATGTCCGCTGGCGCCAGGGAGAGGACTTCGACGAGTACCTGGGGCGGCTCGAGTCCGCCAGCTACGAGGCCGGTGACGTCACCTGCTTCAGTGCCCACCAAATGGGCTCGTGCCGGATGGGCTCGGACCCCTCGGACTCCGTGGCCGACGGCCGCGGCGAGCTGCACGACGTGAAGGGCGTCTGGATCGGCGACGCGAGCGCCTTCCCAACGGCCCCCGGCGTGAACCCGATGGTCTCGATCATGTCGCTGGCGCACCGCACCGCGGGGGAGCTTCTCAGGTAGCCGCCCCGGGGGCTTGCGCACGCGCCTACAACGGCACTTTGCACCCCTCCTGGGGGTGCTGGATGCCTTTCTAGGCGAAGCGACGGCGAGGTCGCCCTGCTGGCCGGTGCCGGCGTGGCGGTGGGGTGGTGCTGCTCGTCTCTTGACGCGCGGTGCTTGCCACACTCCGGTGGGTGGGCCGCACGCTCGCGCTCCTCGTGGTTCTGCTCCCGCTCGCCGGCTGCAGCTCGGGGTCAGCCGCCGACGAGCGGTCCCACTCCGGCCGGGTCGAGCTCCGCGGGGCCGCCGGCCGCCGGTGGCCCGGCGAAGGCCGGCGGGCGTGACTGGGGTCGCTACGGCTTCGACGCGCAGCGCTCGAACGTGGGGCCGCACGCGGTCGGATTTCGCGCGCCGGGCCGGCTGCGCCGGCACCGGATACGGCTGCCCGGCACCGTCGACTCCTCCCCGATCTACCTGCACCGCATTCGGGCCGGCGGCCGACCGCGCGACGTCTTCTTCGTCACCACGACCTACGGCCGCACGCTGGCGATCGACGCCAGCCGGCGGAGGATCGTCTGGCGGTTCACCCCCCGCGGAATCGCGGGGCTCGAGGGGAGCGCCCAGATCACGAACACGACTCCGATCGCCGACCCGAGCCGGCGCTACATCTACGCGGCCTCCCCGAGCGGGCAGATCCACAAGCTCTCGGTGCGCAGCGGACGCGAGGCGCCCGGCTGGCCGGTGACCGTCACCCGCGACCCCACGCACGAGAAGCTCGCGGGCGCGCTGAACCTGAGCGGCCGCTACGTGGTCGCAGTCACCGGCGGCTACCTGGGTGACGAGCCTCCCTACCAGGGCCACGTGCTCGCCATCTCGCGGTCGAGCGGCAGGATCGCGCACGTGTTCAACACCCTCTGCAGCGATCGCCGCCAGATCATCGAGCCGTCGTCGTGCGGCTCGTCCGACTCCGCCATCTGGGCCCGGGCGGGCGCGGTGGTGCTGCCACGCAGCCACCGGCTGCTCGTCACCACCGGCAACGCTCCCTTCGACGGGCATCGCGACTGGGGCGACTCCGTGCTGATGCTCGCCCCGGCCGCCACGCGGCTGCTCCAGAGCTACACGCC
>JBKPHP010000244.1:0-7120 GCA_046729895.1 Actinomycetota bacterium | reverse complement strand
CTCGCCGGAACAGGCGGTCTACGACCTCTGCGGAAGCGCCTACCGCCGCGCCTCCGCCTCGTTCGAGTGCGCCGTGGAGCCGGCGGCGTCGTAGTCCATGACCGGCCGGACCTCGACCGTTCCACCCGGCATCGGGATCTTCTTCGCCCATGCGAGCGCGTCGTCGAGGTCCTTGCAGTCGAGCAGGTAGTAACCCCCCAGCTGCTCCTTGGTCTCGGCAAAGGGTCCATCGGAGACGATCGTGTCGCCGCTCTCCTCGATCCTGACCGTCGTGGCCGTGGCGCTCGGCTGGAGGCCCTCACCTCCGGCATGGACGCCCGCCTCGATCGCCTCGTTCGTGTAGGCGTCCCAGTGCTTCATGGCCTCCCGCATCTGCTCGGGCGTCCGCTCCGCCCAGCGGGACTCGTCGCCAAAGAGCGCAAGCAAGTACTTCATGAAATGCCTCCTTCGTCGCGCGGCGCCGTTCGCCGCGTTCACCCTAACGACGAACGGTGGGCGGCTGGATCGACAGCCTGCGACTACGCCGACTGCTGCGAGCAAACCGGGCCGAAGTCAGCCCTTGCGGCCACGCGACGGCTGCACGCGCCGCGGGCTCGCCACGCTGCTTTCGGAAGTGTGAGGGCCAGGGGGCGTCGCCGAGCCCTTCGGCCTCGTCCCGGGCGGCCAGGTCGAGCAGCGCCTCGAGCGAATGGGCCCTCTCGTGCAGGCCGGCGCTCGGGTCGCCGACCTTCTCGAGCCGGGCCGGGACCGTGTCGAGCCGGAAGTCGCCGATCTCGGCACCCGGGACCTCCTCCCACTCGAGCGGCGCAGAGACCGTGTCATCGGGCGTGGGCCTGACCGAATAGGCGGACGCGATCGTTCGGTCTCGAGCGTTCTGGTTGTAATCGATGAAGACGCCGATCCGCTCCTCCTTCCACCACTTCGAGGTCGCCTTGCCGGGCATTCGCCGCTCCACCTCCCGCGCAAGCGCAAGCGCGGCCCGCAGAGGTCGAGCTTCGTGTGGCCGCGCTCGGGGAAGAAGACCTTGTCCGGGTTCGAGAACTTGATCTCGCGACTTTCGGGCTTCAGCACTACGTGGTCGCGCGCCATCTCGGGCAGGATATGCGTCATGGCAGAGCTCGAAGTGACCCAGTCGGACGTCACGAAGCTCGCGGTCGACGCCATCGCCAACGCGGCCAACACCGAGCTCAAGCACGGCGGCGGTGTGGCCGCGGCGATCAGCCGTGCCGGCGGACCCGAGGTTCAGCGCCAGTCTGACGAGAGGGCGCCGATCGGCCTGGGTGAGGCGATCGAGACGACCGCGGGCGACATGCCTGCCCGCTGGGTCATCCACGCCGCCACCATGAAGCTGGGGGGGCCGACCTCGCCCGAGATCATCGAGCAGGCGACGCGCTCGACCCTGGCCAAGGCGGAGGAGCTGGGCTGCCGTTCCGTGGCGCTCGTGGCCTTCGGCACGGGAGTGGGTGGCTTCCCGCTCGACGAGGCGGCGCGGCTCATGGTGGGCGCGGCCCGGGAGCACGAGGGCGGGCTCAAGCGAATCGTCTTCGCGGTGCGCGGCGACGAGGCCGAGCGCGCCTTCAGCGCGGCCCTTTGAGTCTCCCGGTTCTCGTAGCGCCCGATAGCTTCAAGGGGAGCTTCGGCGCCGGCGCGGTCGCCGCCGCCATCGCGGGCGGGCTCCGCGACGTAGGCCGCCACGCGAACGAGCTGCCGGTTGCCGACGGTGGCGAGGGGACCATGGACGTCCTGCTTTCGGCGTTGGGCGGCGAGCTGCGCACGGCGCATGCCAGCGACCCGCTGGGGCGTCCCGTCGAGGTCTCCTTCGCCCTGCTTCCGGACGGCCGCACGGCGATAGTCGAGACGGCGCAGGCGAGCGGGCTGGGCCTGGTGGCGGAGGAAGAGCGGGACGCCTTCGCGGCCTCGACCTTCGGGACCGGCGAGCTGATCGCGGCCGCCGTGGAGGCGGGGGCGGAAAGGGTGATCGTCACCGTCGGGGGCTCCGCCACTACCGACGGGGGAGCCGGGGCGCTTCGGACCCTCGAGGGCGTCGAGGTCGAGCTCGAGGTGCTTTGCGACGTACGTACCCCGTGGGAGCAGGCCGCGCGCGTCTTCGGGCCGCAGAAGGGAGCCGACGCGGCGACCGTGGGGCGACTGGAGCGCCGGCTGGACGATCTCGCGAAACGCGCGCCGCGCGACCCCCGTGGACGGCCGATGACCGGCGCCGCCGGAGGACTCTCCGGCGGTCTCTGGGCCCATCGCGGCGCGAGACTCTTCCCGGGCGCGCCCTACGTGCTCGATGCGGTCGGTTTCGATGCGCTCATGCGGGAGTCGGGCTTCGTGGTGACCGGGGAGGGCCGGCTGGACGACCAGACCCTCCAGGGGAAGGTCGTGGGCGAGGTCGCGACCCGCTGTCGGCAGGGCGGAGTGGCCTGCCATGCGGTAGTGGGCAGCAACGCCCTGGAGCCGTTCCAGGCCCGCATCCTGGACCTCGCGAGCGTGACGGAGGCCGGTACCCCCGAGGCGCTTCGCAGCGCCGGCCGGCACCTGGGAAGCTCTGGTGAAGCGCTCCCTGGATAGCGACGGGCGCTCCGGGGGGAGCGCCCGTGCTGCCTCACCCGCGCGGCGGCGGTCGGCCGCCGCGACTGGGGTTATCTCATCCCGAGCCTCGGGCCGAAGCTCCTATGCTCGGGACTGCGCCCCAGTCCTCGTCGGACTCACTCATCGCCACGGATTGTAGCGTTCGTCACTAAACGCGGGATTCTGCCAGCCAACGCACGACTGCCTCGTAGAAGCCGTCGCCATGGGAGGCCTCCGTCACCTCCAGGTTGGCCATGGCAGCGGCCTGGGAGTGGAGCTCGGGATCCTCGTCGAGCGCGTTGGCCACCAGGAAGAAGCGGCCCACGCAGCGGCTCACCTCGAGGTCCTCCCGAGAGTCGCCCACGCCCAGGCACTCCTCGCGTGCGTAGCCACGAGCGCGCATGTGCGCCTCGACGGCGCCTGCCTTGGACGCCGCCGCCGGGATTAGGTGGTATGCGTGCGGCGGGCCGGGCAGGTCGAGCTCGGTCTCGTGCGGCGGGATCGTGCCGTTGTCCACGAGCCTCAGCCCGCCGTGCCCGTCCTCCGCGAGCGCCGCGTTGACCCCGTCGACATCCACGAGGCCGCGAAAGAGATGCGAGACCTCGCGGTCCAGATGCCACGGCGCGTGCGGCTCGAGCCTTCCCCGGTGTCTCTCGAGCAGCAGCGCCGGGGCGCCGGACTCCTCGACCTGCGCGTGGATCGTCTTGCCGTCCCGGGGCTGGAGCTCCCCGGTCAGGAAGGTCTCCTCGCCATCGATGACCATTCCCGACCCGACCTCGAAGATGTAGGACGTCTGGCCGAGCAGCCGCGCGTCCTCCTTCACCTGGGCGCGCCGCCGCCCTGACTTGATCACCACCTCCACGCCGGCGCGGTGGCAGGCCTCGAGCGCCCTGGCGGGCAGGAGCGTGAAGTTGCCCTCGCCGTCACGGAACAGCGAGGCGCCCCGCCCGAGCAGGGTGCCGTCGAGGTCGGTGTAGACACAGCGGAGCGTCACTTACCAGAACTCGGGCACGACCTCCGCGTCCCCCTCGTGACGGGGACCGCAGGCCAGCAGCTCTAGCCCATCGGGCCCCGCCTCGATCGCCCGGCTGACGGGCGGGGCAATCCGGATGGCGTCCATCGGCCCTACTTCGATCAGCTCGTCGTCGAGCTTGATTCGTCCCCTGCCCGAGAGAACCACGTAGATCTCCTCCGCCTGGTTGTGTCGGTGGGCGAACGCCTGCCGCTTGCCGGGGCGCACGAAGTGCAGCGAGAGGCCCGTGGCTTCCGCCCCGAGGTCCTCGTGCGCGAAGCGGGCCTCCTGCATATCGGAGAAGCCGTGCTTCACGGCCAGGTCCTCGACCTCTCGGAGGTTCTTGATCGAGTAGCTCACGGACGGGCCTAGGCCGGCGTTCGAATCGAAGCGTACGGCGGCCGCTCGATCAACTCGACCTGGATCAGGCGACCGTCGGCCGTCTGGAGCGGCGGGGCGTGGTCGTCCAGGAGCCTGCCGCCCCGGCGCAGTCGCTCGAGGATCACCCGCAGCACCGCATACGCCATCGGGCTCAGCTGGGGGAGCGGCTGGTGATAGTTGCGTCGCACGTCGAGGTCGACCTGGGCCATCGCCTGGATGCCCACCAGGTCGCGGGCGTGGAGCAGCATCGACGTCTCGATCGCGTAGCCGGTTGCGAACGGGAGGTCGTCGAAGGTGGAGCGGCGCGCTGCCACCTCCCCCGCCAGCGGCTGGACGAATCCGGCCAGCTCCGGGTAGAAGGCGGACAGGAGGGGCCGGGCGGTGAGCTCCGTGACGCGGCCCCCGTCGAAGGGCCGCTCGCCGCTCTCGTCGGTAAACGGCCGCCGGAAGAAGCCCTTGACGAACTGCGCGTCCCCGCAGATCAGAGGGCCGAGCAGGCCCGTGACGAAGTGCGCGGAGAAGTCGCGCGTGTCAGAGTCGAGGTAGACGATCAGCTCACCGCGGGCCACGGATAGTGCCCTCCACATCGCATCGCCCTTCCCGAGCGCCTGGCCGAACGCCGGCACGAGCTGGGACTCCTGGTGGACCTCCGCCCCGAGCCGGGTGGCGATCTCGGCTGTGCCGTCGTCGGAGGCGGCATCGATCACGAGGATCTGGTCGACCAGCCCGCCGAGCGTATGCAGCTGCTCCAGGATCGGGCCGATGGTGTCCGCCACCTCGCGCGTCGGCAGCGCGACCGTGACGGCCTCCCTCTTCCTCTCGAGGAGGCGGCCGAGCGGGAACTCCGAATGGTGAAAGCGCCCGATCAAGCGCGCGTACTATGGCAGCCCGTGGCCAAAGTGCGCAGCCCACTTCCCTTCGAAGGGGTCCTCGAAGCAGGCCGCGGCGAGCAGCTGGTCACCACCGCCCGGGAGGGAGCGCGGCCGGGAGAGCCAGTCTCGCTGCCCGAGGACCTGCATCCGAACCTCCGCGAAGCCCTTGATGAGGCGGGAATCGACGCCCTCTGGTCGCACCAGGCGGAGGCCCTGGAGGCGGCCCGGGAGGGCAGCGTGATGGTGACCAGCGGCACCGCCAGCGGCAAGTCGCTCGCCTTCAACCTGCCGGTGCTGGACACGCTGGCCCACGACCCGCGAGCTCGCGCGCTCTACCTGTACCCCACCAAGGCGCTCGCTCAGGACCAGGCTCGCAAGCTCTCGGCTCTTGGCGGCCGGTTCCTCCGCCACGCGATCTACGACGGCGACACGCCGCGGGAGGAGCGGCGGGCGATCCGCCGGCGCTCCAACCTGATCCTCACAAATCCGGACATGCTCCACGTCGGGGTGCTCCCCAACCACCGCTCGTGGGGCGACGTGCTGGCGAACCTGGCATGGGTGGTGGTGGACGAGGCCCACGTCTATCGCGGCGTCTTCGGCTCGCACGTCGCGAACGTGCTCCGCCGCTTGCGCCGGCTCGCCCTCGCCTACGGCTGCCGGCCCCGCTTCGTGCTGACGAGCGCGACGATTGCAAACCCGGGCGACTTGGCAGAGCGGCTGACGGGTCTGGACGTGAGGCTCGTCGACGGCGACGGAGCCCCACGGGCGGAGCGCCGGATAGCGATGTGGAATCCCCCGCTCGTGGACGAGCGCTCCGGCGCCCGCGCCTCGGCGCTCTCCGAGGCCGCCGGGCTGCTCGCCCAGCTCGTCGAGCAGGAGGTACGGAGCATCTGCTTCCTGAATTCGCGCCGCGGAGTGGAGCTGATCCAGCGCTTTACGAGACTGCGGCTGGAGGACTCCGGCCGCCCGGACCTGGCCGAGCGGATCGCGCCCTACCGGGCCGGCTACACACCGTCGCAGCGGCGGGAGATAGAGGCCCGCCTCGCCGAGGGCGACCTGCTCGCCGTGGTGGCGACCAACGCGCTCGAGCTGGGAATCGACGTCGGCGACCTCGACGCGGCCGTGTGCGTGACCTTTCCCGGCACCGTGGCGAGCCTGCGCCAGATGTGGGGGCGGGCGGGCCGTCGCTCCACCGGCCTCGCGCTCTACGTAGCGGGCGAGGACGCGCTCGACCAGTTCTTCTGCCGTCACCCCGACGAGTTCCTGGAACGGCCGGTCGAGCAGGCCATCCTCGATCACGAGTCGGAGGAGATCCATCTGGCGCACCTGGCGGCGGCCGCCTACGAGCTGCCCCTGTCCGGCGAGGACGCCGACGCCCTGGGGCCGCGCTGGGAGGCGTACGCGGAGCGACTCGTCAAGCTCGGGCGCCTGCGCGAGCGCGGCGGGCGCTACCTGCCCAGAGGTCCCGGCTATCCGGCTGCCGAGATCGCCCTCCGCTCGGCCTCCCCTGACTCGGTTTCGATCGTGGAGGCACGTGGCGGCGAGGTGATCGGCTCGGTCGAGGCGGCGCGGGCCCATTCGGCGGTGCACCCCGGGGCGGTCTACCTGCACCTCGGCGGCTCATACGAGGTGCAGGACCTCGATCTCCGGGAGCGGCGGGCGATCGTCAAGCCCTTCGAGGGCGACTGGTACACCCAGCCGAAGAAGGAGTCCGAGACCTACATCGAGCAGGTCCGCGACAACCGCGAGGTGGGAGGCGTGGCCCTTTCGTTCGGGATGGTCTCCGTCACGGAGCAGGTCGTCGCCTACCAGAAGAAGCGGATTGTGGACCACGAGGTGCTCGACCTCCTCACGGTCGACCTGCCCGAGCAGGAGTTCGTGACCCAGGCCCTGTGGTACGAGCTACCGGACCGGCTGCTGCGGGACGAGTTTCCCCTGGAGGCCCTCCAGGGGGCGCTTCATGCCGCCGAGCACGGTCAGATCGCGGTGCTCCCGCTCCTCGCGATGTGCGATCGCTGGGACATCGGCGGCCTCTCGACCGCCTTCCACCACCAGACCGGCAGGCCGACGATCTTCATCTACGACGGGCACCCCGGCGGCGTTGGGATCACCCGCCTCGGCTTCAAGCTGTTCGAGAGGCTCGTGGCGGACGCGCTGCGGCTGATCTCCGAGTGCCCCTGCGAGTCCGGCTGCCCCTCCTGCGTTCAGTCGCCGAAGTGCGGAAACCTCAACGAGCCCCTCAACAAGCGTGGCGCCGTCGAGCTCTTGACCAGGATTCACA
>JBKPHP010000243.1:0-8438 GCA_046729895.1 Actinomycetota bacterium | reverse complement strand
TGCTCTTCGACCTGCTGGACCTGCTCCATGATCTGATCCCAGACCTCGGGGTCCGTCCAGTCGAAGCCGCGGCGCGCCTCCCAGAGCACCGCCCGGGCGATCGCGGCCTCGCGGCAGAAGTGCGCCACCGAGGCCCCGACGTCCTCCGCCCCCCGCTGGATGAGGATGTACATCTCGTCGGAGACCCGGAAGTGGATGCTACGCATACGGCGCATACTCGCGTCCGTGCAACAGAACTGCAACACGCGCTCGCGGTAGGGCCAACGGCCTGTTACACCGGGGGCCGGGCGAGCGATCCTGCTGCGTGGTTCCGCCGGCCAGCCGCGCGGCGCGCGGCCGCGAGGCCGCGGTCGAGCTGGCGCTGCCGGCTGGCGTCTGGAGCGCGCTGCGCAGGGACGCCGCGCACCAGCAGGTTCCCTCGAGCGGCTGATCGAGCACGCGGCGACGGTCTACCTCGCCGACCTGGCGGAGGAGGGGTGGGAAGTAGAACGGATTCTGCTCCCCCCTCCTGCGCCAGGACCGCCGCCCGAGCCGGAGGATGAGGATCTCCCCCGATCAGCTCCGGCAGGCCGTCGAGCGTCCGTTGTTCCGCCTCCGTACCGCCACCCGGCCGACGGAACCGGCCGGGCCGCCGCGTACCGTTGGCTTGTGGCTGGTGCGTGCCGCGTCTACGGACATATCGACATGGACGCCTTCTACGTGGCCTGCGAGCTGCAGCGCCGCCCCGAGTTGCGCGGAAAGCCGGTCGTGGTTGGGGGCAGCGGTCCGCGCGCGGTGGTAACAACGGCGAGCTACGAAGCGCGAGGCTTCGGGGTCTTCTCGGCCACTCCGGCCGAGCGGGCGCGCCGTCTCTGCCCACAGGCCGTATTCCTCCCTCCCGACTTCACGCACTACCGGGAGCGCTCACGCGAGGTCATGGCCGTGCTGCGCCAGCAAGTGGATCGCGTGGAGGTGATCGGCCTCGACGAGGCCTACCTCGACCTCACCGGGCTCGAGCGGCCGCGCGCAGCCGCACGACGTGTGAAGGCCGCGGTCATGGACGCGACGGCCCTCAGCTCATCCATCGGGATCGGGCCGAGCAAGCTGGTGGCGAAGGTGGCCTCGGATGCGGACAAGCCGGACGGTTTCCTGGAGCTCAGCCGCGAGCAGGCGGCGGCGCGCTTCGCCGAGGCGTCCCCCGGGCTGATCCCGGGCATCGGCCCCAAGACAGTGGAGCGGCTCCAGGCGCGGGGGGTGAAGACGCTTGGACAGCTTGCGGCCGTGCCGGAGGGCCGGCTGTCGGAGTGGTTCGGGGCGAATCTGGGGCCGCACCTGGGGCGGCTCGCCCGCTTCGAGGACGAGCGTCCCCTCAAGACGGTGCGTGTCGCGAAGTCGGAGTCCAGGGAGACGACCTTCGACCACGACCTGGTGGGAAGGGCGGCGCTCGACCCGGTGCTGGAGCGACTCTGCGGAGAGCTGTGCGAGACGCTGCGCCGGCAGGGACGCAGTGGGCGAACGATCGGGATTAAGGTGCGCTTCGCGGACTTCCGGACCGTTACGCGGGCACGGACCATCGCTCAGCCGGCCTGCGACCACGACACGGTGCTGTTCGTCGCCCTGGAGCTTCTGCGGCAGCTCGACCCGCGGCTCCCCGTCCGCCTGCTGGGGGTGCGAGTCGCCGGGCTGGATGAAGAGGCGCGGCGCCCGGCGGAAGCCGCCCCTCGGGATCAGTTGAGCCTCTTGCCGGTTCGCTCCGCTAGCGGGTAGACCAGACCGTGCCGAGCGAGCCAAAGCCGAGTGCCCGCTTGGTGGCCGGCGTCAGGTCCCATTCGCGGTTCCCCGCAAAGGGCCCGCGGTCGATCACCGTTGCCACCGTGGTGCGCCCGTGGTAGCGGAGACGCACACGCGTGCCGCAGGGCAGGGACCTGTGCGCCACGCCCTTGATCGAGGCGGTCAGCGCATAGCCGCAGGCGGTGCGGCCGCCGTAGAAGCCGGGGCCGTACCAAGATGCGGCCGCCGGCCGATAGACATAGGTGGGGCCGCGCAGCTTGCGGCTGACGGCGGCGTTGCTCCGATCACCGCCGAACTTCACCCTCAGGCGATAGCTGCCGGCGCGAGAGGGGCGCCAGGCGGCGCGGAAGCGGCCTCCGCCACGCGTCCGAGTGCGGTCGACGGTCCTCCACCTCCCGCGGTAGCGAAGCTGAAGCCGCACGGTGCGCCCGCCCAGGCCCGGTTTGAGGGCGCCGCGTACGCGGATCCTGCGTCCCACCCGCACATGTCGGCTCGCGCTCCCCGAAAGCTTGGCAACGACCGTCACGTGGTGCGACGTCGACACCCTGGCGCCCGCCACGGCGCGGTAGGCGCCGGACTCTCTGGCCAGAACGGAGAACGTGTACGACCCACCGGCATTCGAGCGAGTCGTGGCGACGGCTCGCCAGCCCCGGCCGGCGGGTGCATGCTCCAGGCGGACCTCGCCGCCGCCCGCGACCGATCCGCTCAGGGTCATGCGCTCGCCGTAGCGGACCTTGTGCACCACGGCGGCGCCGGAGATCGTGACGCCGGCGGCCGCTTGATCCGTGGGCGCCGCCGAGGCCGTGGGCGCCGCCCACCCCGCGTACGGTGCAATAGCAATCAAGCCCAGGGCAAGCGCGGCTACAGGCAACCTCTTGCCAGGCGCGTCCATGCGCGTCTTCACGGGACGAGTTCCCCTTCCCGGCCCCTCGCCTACGGGGTTAGCTGACGGGCTCGCGCTTCCTGTGAGGCGCTACCACGGGATCACCCGCGGATTCGCCCCCGCCGCGATTACGCGACGAGTGGGTCCCCCGTCCGACGCCTATGGAAGGCGCCGGCTCGGCTAGGCCTATCGAACAACCGTCGCAGGCTACGCGACGAGCACGCGGCCTGTGTGACGGCCGTCACATTACTGCTGCCCTTCCGATACGGTCCTAACCGTGGCCGGGGACCGGCTCAGCCCACTCGATGCGTCGTTCCTCCACCTCGAGGACGCCTCGGCCCACATGCACGTTGCGTCGGTCATGCTGTTCGACGGCGAGCCTCCCTCGTACAGCGAGCTGCTCGAAGCGATCGAGCGGCGCCTGCACCTGGTGCCGCGCTACCGCCAGCGGCTTGCGTTCGTTCCCCTGGCTCAGGGCCGCCCCAAATGGGTTGACGACCCGCACCTGAACCTGCGCTACCACGTGCGCTCGACGGCCCTCCCTTCCCCCGGCTCGGAGCAGCAACTCAAGGCGCTGGCGGGGCGAGTCTTCTCCCAGCAGCTCGACCGCGACAAGCCCCTGTGGGAGATCTGGCTCGTGGAGGGCGTGGAGGACGGGCGCTTCGCGCTCCTGGCCAAGACGCACCATTCCCTCGTGGACGGGATCTCCGGCGTCGACATCGTGACCGTGCTGTTCGATGCCTCCCCGGAACCCGCCGCCCCGCCGGATCCGGGCGATCGCTGGCTGCCCCGCCCGCTGCCGTCGCGGGCGCAGCTGCTCGGGGAGGCTTTGCTCGAGCGGACCACGGCGCCGGGCGAGATCGTGCGCACGGCGCGTGCGGCGGTACGCGGCCCGCGGCGGGTGCTGGACGGCGTCCGCGAGGCGGCAGCCGGGGTGGGAGCGATGGCCTGGGCCGGTATCAACGCCGCTCCCCGCAGCCCCTACAACAGGTCGATCGGCCCACACCGCCGGTGCACCTGGGTCCGCGCCGAGCTCGCCGACCTGAAGGCGATCAAGAACCGGCTGGGCGGCAGCGTCAACGACGTCGTCCTTGCCACCGTGGCCGGCGGGCTCGGTCGCCACCTTCGCAGGAAGGGGCAGAACACCGACGGGCTCGAGCTCAAGGCGATGGTCCCGGTGAGCGTGCGAACCGACGTCGAGCGTGGCGCCCTGGGCAACCGCGTCGCGGCCATGATGGCGCCGCTCCCCGTGTGGTGTCAGGAGCCGGTCGCGCGCCTGGACGTGGTTCGCGAGGAGCTCGAAGGCCTGAAGGAGGGCGGCCAGGCGGTCGGGGCCCAGGTGCTCACCCAGCTGACCGGGTTTGCGCCGCCCACGATCATGGACCAGGCCTCCCGCCTGATGTCACGGCAGCGCTTCTTCAACCTGGTCGTAACGAACGTGCCGGGCCCGCAGTTCCCGCTCTACCTGCTCGGCAGGGAGCTGAAGCAGCCGTTCCCGATGGTCCCGCTGGCCCGCAACCAGGGTCTGGGCATCGCGCTCATGAGCTACAACGGCCGGATCAACTTCGGCCTGGTAGGCGACTACGACCTGCTCTGGGACCTCGAGGACGTGGCCGAGGATCTCCGCGAGTCGCTCGCCGAGCTCGCCGAGGCTGCGGACGTGGAGCTCGCCGAACCTTCGCTGCCTACCGGCGAGCGGCGATCCGTAACGCAGGCCCGCGCGTAGAGTTAGATAGGAGCCGTAATGAGAGAGAAGGTCGTGGACACGGCCCGCGAGCTGGGCCTCGAGGTCACCGTACAGCGCCTGGAGGAATCCACCCGGACGGTCGGCGATGCCGCCCGCGCCGTGGGCTGCGGGGAGGGCGAGATCGCTAAGTCGATCGTGTTCGTCTGCGACGGCGAGCCGGTCGTCTGCGTGGCCTCCGGCGAGCATCAGATCGATCCAAGCAGGGTGGCCGACGTGTTCGACTGCGCCGAGGTTCGCCAGGCCGGCGCGGACGAGGTGCGCGCCGCCACCGGCTTCCCGATCGGCGGGGTACCACCCGTAGGCCACGGCCTGCCGGTGGTCTTCGACGAGGCGCTGCTGCGCCGCGATCGTGTGTGGGCCTCCGCCGGCGACCCGCACAGCCTCTTCTGCGTGGATCCCCGCCGCCTGGCCGACTGCACGCAGGCCCGGGTCTCCACGCTCGGCGCCTAGGCCTGGTCCAGGCTCGGCGAGAGGGCCTGCTCCACCCGTACAAACCCCCGCCGTAAATCCTGTACACGGGGCGAATGACTGGGCCCAAGGGACGGCTCACACTAGTGGCCGTCCGGTCTCCGGGCCGGGCGGCCGTGCCTCAAAGCGAGCGAAAGGACCGCCCTTGAAGCAGCAGGTGAACGATCTCACCGTCGCCGTGGAGACGACCTGGGTCGTGGTCGCGGCGGTGCTCGTGATGCTCATGCAGCTCGGCTTCATGTTCCTCGAGGTCGGGTTCTCGCGGATGAAGAACGCCGGGACGATCGTGCCCAAGGTGCTCGCGAACTTCTCCATCGCGGCGCTTTGCTATTGGACGATCGGCTTTGCCCTGGCCTTCGGCGGCGCGGGCTGGCTGGCCGGCACCCACGGCGCCTTCCTCGACACCACCAACGGCGACCTCTTCCCGGCGATGAGCTTCTCGCACGCCACGGTGCCGGCCAAGTTCTTCTTCCAGTTCGTCTTCTGCGCGGTCTCGCTCGCGATCGTCTGGGGCACGACGCTCGAGCGAATCAAGTTCGGCGCCTACCTCATCTACGCCGTGATCTTCAGCTCGCTGATCTACCCGGTCGTCAGCCACTGGATCTTCGGCGGCGGCTGGCTGTCCGCCAACTTCGGCATGCAGGACTTCGCCGGCTCGACCGTAGTCCACCTGATCGGCGCGACGGGGGCCTTTGCGGCGCTCCTGCTGCTAGGCCCGCGCCAGGGCAAGTACGGGCCGGACGGCAAGCCCAACGTCATCCCGGGCCACTCGATGCCGTTCGTGGGTCTCGCCGTCTTCATCCTCTGGTTCGGCTGGTTCGGCTTCAACCCCGGCTCCACGCTGGGCGCGATCGGCGGCCGCTTCGCCGAGGTGGCGGTGGTCACCAACCTGGCCGCCGCCTCCGGGGTGCTCGGAGCCATGCTCGCCATCTGGCTCGTCACCCGGACGTTCGACATCGGGATGACCGGCAACGGCGCGATCGCGGCGCTGGTCGCGATCACGGCGCCCTCCGGTTACGTCGAGTTCTGGGCGGCCCCGATCATCGGCTTCGTGGCGGGCGTGATCGTCGTGTTCTCGGTGATCCTGATCGACAAGGTGCTCGACGACCCCGTGGGCGCCTTGTCCGCGCACGGGGTGGCCGGTATCTGGGGCACGCTCTCCTGCGGGCTTTTCACGTCACCGCGGCTGGCCGAGCTGAACGGAATCGGGCAGGGCGGCCTGGTGTACGGCGACGGGATCAAGCAGCTCGGCGTTCAGGCGCTCGGCGTCAGCGCGGCGTTCGCGGCCGTGTTCACGATCTCCTTCCTGATCTTCTTCCTGATCAAGGCCACCTACGGCCTGCGGGTGAGGCCGGAGGAGGAGCGGTACGGGCTCGACCTGGTCGAGCACGGCATGTGGGGCTACCCGGAGCAGTTCATGCCCGTTCCCGGCTCCGAGTACCACCCGCCCGCGCCACCCGCGGGGAGGCCAACACCGAGGCCTGTTCCGATCGGCCTGTCGGCGCGAACACAGGAGAGCTAGCCAATGCCGTCACCGATGCAGAAGATCGAAGCCATCATCCGTCCCGAGCGCCTCCAGGACGTGCAGAACGCCCTCGACGAGCTCGGGGTGAGCGGCCTGAATGTGACCGAGGTCATGGGCTGCGGGCGCCAGAAGGGCTATACGGAGCAGTACCGCGGCTCGCGGGCCAACATCTCGCTGCTGCCCAAGCTCAAGGTCGAGTCGGTGGTGTCGGGCGACATCGTGGACAAGGCAGTCGACGCCATCGTGGCCGCCGCCTACACGGGCGAAACGGGCGACGGGCGCCTGTTCGTCTTCGACGTGGTCGAGTCGGTGCGGATCCGCACCGGCGAGCGCGGCCCGGAGTCCGTGCGCCACGAGGCGCCGGTCGGCTGGGGGTACTGAGGCAGGTGGCCTAGCGTGGGCCTCTGGAGCTGGATCCGGCACGTGATGGCCGACCGCGGCGAGCACGAGCCCGTGCCGATCTTCCTCGAGCGCGCGGAGAGCGGCCAGTACGTCTACCGGCTCGGCGTACGGGCGGGGTTCGGCGGACAGGAGACCGCCCGGCTGCCCGTGCAGCGACGGCCGAATCCGGCGCCGCATCCGATCCTCAAGGAGATCCACGTCTGCGAGGTCGCTGGCCAAACGCTCGAGGCCGCCAACGTGTACTCGCTCAAGGCGAAGGTGGCGCGGCAGCTCGAGGGCCTCGCCCCCGGGCGGTCCCTCCCCCTCTGCTATTTCCGCGTGCCCGCGATGGACTACGAGCTGCCCGTGTACGAGCACGGCGGTGAGCTCACGTCGCCGGTGCTGGGAGGGCCCAAGCTGAAGGCGGCTGACCTCGCCGGCATCCGGCGCGTGGTCTGCCGGTATCTGATCTCCGCCGGCTACGTGCGCGATGCCGAGGAGGTGAAGGTGGGCGTGGTTCGTCCACGCGATCTCAAGCTGGTCGAGCCGGCGGCCGTCTTCCGCTCGCACACCGACTCGGAGCTCTGGCTGCCGGCCGTCGAGGGCGTGTCGCCGGACGGGCCGGTCGTCGGCATCGTGGGCCGCCCGACCGAGCTTCGTCGACCCGAGCGGCGGCGCAAGGGAGGCGGGCCGACCGTCGAGGACACGGCGCCGGCGGCTCCCGACGTGATCGCGCTCCTGCGGTTCCTTCGCAGCGAGTTCGCTCGGGCCCGCTCCGGCGCAGCCGAGGGCATGTACGCCGCCGACGTCCGGCCCGAGATCTGGCGCGCGGCCGAGGAGCGCACCCAGGACGCCGGCACGCGGCTCGTCGCCTACCTGACGGACCGCGAGGCCTCGCGACTGGAGCTTGCCGTGCGCCGCACCGGTGCCGGCGATGTGGCCGTCGCCCTCGAGGACCGCGGAATCAACGTCTTTCTCGCGCCGGACGACGACCGCCTGGCCCTGCAGGTGGGCCGCCACCTCGCCGGCGACGAGTTCCTCCGCTTCGCGGAGGAGGTCGAGATCCACGCGGTGCAGGCGCCGCGCGCGGAGCGCCTCGAGGCTGAGGCGATCCGCACCAACCCCCAAGAGGAGGTTCAAGCAGCATGGAGCTAGCGCTCATCATCGGCGGGTCCATTCTCGCCGGCCTGGCCCTGATCGCCTTCGCGGTCTGGGCGCACCAGTACACCAAGGTCGGACCGAACGAAGTGCTGATCATCTCCGGTCGCCGGCGGCGCAAGGGGAGCGGCTACCGCGTGGTCCGCGGCGGCGGCACCTACGTGCGGCCCTTCCGCGAGAAAGTGCAGCGGCTGTCGCTCGAGCTGATGCAGTTCGACGTGCGCACCGCGGAGACCTACTCCACGCACGGGGTGCCGGTGCAGGTGGACGGCGTCTGCATGGTCAAGATCGGGAGCTCCGACGAGGACATCGAGCGCGCAGCGGAGCAGTTCCTCTCCAGAGGCCGCGAGGACATCGTGCGGACGGCCCTTCAGGCGGTAGAGGGCCACATGCGGACCGCCGTGGGCGCGCTCTCGATCGAGGACGTCTACCGCGAGCGGCAGCGGCTGGTGCAGGCGGTGCGCGAGTTCGCCGAGCCGGACCTGCACCGGATGGGCCTGGAGGTC
>JBKPHP010000242.1:0-9667 GCA_046729895.1 Actinomycetota bacterium | reverse complement strand
ATCGGCGAGGCGAGCGGTGAGAACCGCGCGTCGGAGGCGGCGAAGAACGCGATCTCGAGCCCGCTACTCGAGCAGTCCGTCGAGGGCGCGATGGGCATTCTGCTGAACATCACGGGCGGGACCGACCTCGGCCTGTACGAGGTCAACGAGGCGGCCGAGATCATCCAGGGCGCCGCCGACCAGAACTCGAACATCATCTTTGGCGCTGTCGTGGACGACGGTCTAGGCGACACCGTGCGGGTCACGGTCATCGCCACGGGGTTCCGGCGCGCCGGTGGGCTGCCCCTGTTCACCGAGGACACCACGGGCCGCCGCCGCGAGCCGCGCCGGCGGGACGTCGAGCTCGACGATCGCCAGCGGAGCTCGCTGGAGATCTCCGAGGACGAGATCGACATCCCGTCCTTCCTCAAGGACTAACCCGGCCAGGGGCCCATCCCGTGGGGTGCGGGGCGGCGATAGCCTGCTCGTGCTTGACCCCGGCCGCCGACACCCTGCGCCGCACGCCTCTGTTCGACCGGCACGAGCGGGCGGGCGCCCGGCTCGTGCCCTTCGCGGGCTGGGAGATGCCGGTCCAGTACGAGGGCATCCGCCAAGAGCACGTAGCGGTCCGCAGAAGCGCCGGCGTGTTCGACGTATCCCATATGGGCCAGATCGAGACGAGCGGCCCCCAGGCAGAGGCGTTCCTGCAGCGCCTCCTCTCCAACGACGTGAGCAAGATCGCCGAGCGCGGGGCCCAGTATTCGGTGCTCTGCCGCGAGGACGGCGGCGTGCTCGACGACCTGTTTACCTACAGGCTCGACGATCGCTTCGTCACGGTCACGAACGCCGCCAACCACAAGAAGGACTTCGCCTGGTTCCGGGACCACGCCGAGGAGTTCGACGTCGAGGTCCGGGATGCCCAGGCCGCCTACGCGATGCTGGCGGTCCAGGGCCCCGCCGCCCGGGGGATCGTCGCCCGCCTGGCCGATGGCGAGCTTCCCCCCCGGATGCGCACCGCGGACCTGGAAATGGCGGGCGTGGACGCCCTGGTCTGCGGCACGGGCTACACCGGCGAGAACGGCGTCGAGCTGCTTCTGCCGCCCGAGGGCGCGGGGATCGTCTGGGATGCGGTGACCGAGGCGGGGGCGCTACCGGCCGGCCTCGGCTCCCGCGACACCCTGCGGCTCGAGGTGTGCTTCCACCTCTACGGCAACGATCTGTCCGAGGACCGCAATCCGATCGAGGCCGGCCTCGCCTGGTGCTGCAAGCTCGACACCGGCTTCATCGGCTCCGGCCCCCTTCGGGACCTCAAGCCGGACCAGACCCTCGTGCCCTTCGTCTTCACAGGACCGGGCATTCCTCGCCAGGGGAACCCGGTGCGCACGCCGGAAGGCGAGGGGATCGTTACGAGCGGCACGTTCTCGCCCTGCCTCGAGAGCGGGATCGGCATGGCCTACCTGCCGCGCGACGCCGAGGAGCCCGGCACCGGCATCGAGGTGGACGTTCGTGGCAAGCTGCGCCCCGCCGTGGTGAGGAAGAAGCCCCTGTACGAAAAGGAGCCAGCGAGTGGCTGAAGCGAGCTACCCGGATGACTTGAGGTACCACCCCGAGCACGACTGGGCTCGGGTGGAGGGCGAGCAGGCGACGTTCGGGATCACCTGGTACGCCCAGGACGCGTTGGGCGAGGTCGTGTTCTTCGATCCGCCCGAGGTCGGTACACAGGTGACCAAGGACGGCGCGTACGCCGAGGTCGAGTCGGTGAAGGCGGTCTCGGACGTGTTCGCGCCCCTGTCCGGCGAGGTCCTGGAGGTCAACGACGCCCTGGAGGATGCACCCGAGAAGATCAACGAGGACCCCTACGGCGAGGGCTGGCTCGTCAAGGTCAGGCTGAGCGATGCCGCCGAGGCCGACGCGCTGATGGATGCGGCCGCGTACCAGGACCTCCTGAGGTCGGGCAGCTAACGTCGTAGCCTGACGTGAGCCGCTACACCTCCGCAACGGACGCAGACAGGCGGGCGATGCTCGACGCGATCGGCGTGGGCTCGCTCGAGGACCTCTTCGCCGAGATCCCCGAGGGCGTCCGCCTGGGACGGGAGCTCGACCTGCCCGAGGGCAGGGCCGAGCAGGACGTCTACGAGGAGCTCGCCTCGCTCGCCGCCCGCAACCGCCACTGCGAGGACGAGCTGTCCTTCCTGGGCGCGGGCATGTACGACCACTACGTGCCGGCGCTGGTCGACTCGATCCTCCAGCGCTCGGAGTACCTCACGCCGTACACGCCCTACCAGCCGGAGATCTCCCAGGGCGGCCTCCAGGTGATGTTCGAGTTCCAAACCGCTATCTCGGAGCTCACGGGCCTGCCGGTCTCGAACGCCTCCGTGTACGAGGGTCCGAGCGCCGTGGCCGCGGCTGGCTACCTCGCCAAGCTGGAGACGGGCCGCACGAAGCTCGTGGCGAGCCGCGGCGTCCATCCGCACTCGCGCGGGGCGCTGCGCACCCACGCCGCCGGCTACCGGATGGCGGTCGACGAGGTGCCGCTGAGCGCGGAAGGAGCCACCGATGCCGCTGCGCTGGCCTCCGAGATCGACGACGACACCGCCGCGGTCTTCCTCCAGCAGCCCAACTTCCTCGGGACGGTCGAGCCGCTGGCCGAGCTCGCGGAGACCGCCCGCCGCAATGGCGCGCTCGTTGTGTGCGCTGCGGACCCGTTGCCGCTCGGCGTCCTCAAGCCGCCGGGCGAGCAGGGCGTTGACATCTGCGTCGGGGAGGGCCAGACGCTCGGGAACCGGCTCGACTTCGGCGGTCCGAGCTTCGGCTTCTTCGCGGCCCAGGAGCGCTTCATCCGGAGGCTGCCCGGGCGGATCGCCGGCGAGACCCGCGACGTGGACGGCAAGCGCGGCTTCGTGCTCACCCTGCAGACCCGCGAGCAGCACATCCGCCGCGAGAAGGCCACCCACAACATCTGCACCTCACAGGCCCTCAACGCCCTGGCCGGGGTGATCTACCTCTCCTGGCTCGGCAAGCGCGGGCTGGTGGACATCGCGGAGTTGATGCTGCGCCGTACCCACTACGCGCGCCAGGCGCTCGGGCTCGAGGCGATCAACCCCGGACCGGTGGTGCGCGAGTTCGCCGTCCGCGTGCCGGACCTCGACGCCCTCTTCGAGCTCGCCCGGGCCGAGCGGATCAATCCCGGCTACCGCCTGGGGAGCGACTACCCGGAGTACGAGGACGGTCTGCTGATAGCGATCACGGAGCGCCGCACGCGCGCCGACATCGACCGCCTGGCGACGGTTGCCGCGGCCGCCAGGGCGGGGGTGGCGGCGTGAGAGTCGTCAGTCGTCAGTCGTCAGTCGTCAGGGCTGCAGGACAAAGCTCTGCCAGCTGCCAGTTGCCGGCCGCCAGCCCGGAGAAGCGATGACGCTCGAGCCCTCGGCGACCA
Organism: Actinomycetota bacterium; assembly: GCA_046729895.1. Classification (GTDB taxonomy): domain Bacteria; phylum Actinomycetota; class Thermoleophilia; order Solirubrobacterales; family Thermoleophilaceae; genus DASXBA01. The sequence goes on along the minus strand of JBKPHP010000242.1, from coordinate 6,252 downwards.
TTTTCGAGCGCTCCCGCGAGGGGAGGCGCGCGTTCGTCGCGCCCGAGACGGACGTGCCGGAGGTACCGCTGGAGGAACTCCTTCCCGCGGGCGCGAGAAGGGAGCGCCCAGCGGAGCTGCCTGAGGTCTCAGAGCCCGAGATCGTGCGGCACTACAACACCCTGTCCAAGAAGAACTTCGACCTCGACACGGGCTTCTATCCGCTCGGCTCGTGCACGATGAAGCACAACCCGAAGCTGCACGAGCGGCTCGCCGCCCTGCCGGGCCACGCCCGCCTGCATCCGCTCCAGGACCCGGCCTATGCCCAGGGCGCGCTCGAGCTGATGTGGCTGCTCGAGCGGGCGCTGTCCGAGATCGCGGGGCTGCCGCATGTCTCGCTTCAGCCGAGCGCGGGCTCGCACGGTGAGCTGGCCGGCCTCCTGCTCACGCGCGCCTACCACGAGGATCGCGGCGAGGAGCGCACCAAGGTGCTGACGCCGGACACGGCCCACGGCACCAACCCGGCGACCGTGACCATGGCGGGCTACGAGGTGATCAAGGTGGGCACCGCCGCCGATGGCGGCGTCGACCTGGACGACCTGCGCGAGAAGGCGGGCGAGGACGTGGCCTGCCTGATGCTGACCAACCCAAACACGCTCGGGCTGTTCGACAGCAACATCGAGGAGATCGCGCGCGTCGTCCACGGCGCCGGCGCGACCCTCTACTACGACGGCGCCAACCTCAACGCCGTGATGGGCATTGCGCGGCCCGGCGACATGGGCTTCGACATCGTCCACTTCAACCTGCACAAGACGTTCACGCAGCCCCACGGGGGCGGAGGCCCGGGGGCCGGGCCGATCGCGGTCTCGGACCGGATCGAGCCGTTCCTCCCGGTCCCGCGCGTCGTGCGACACGTCGGCGAGGACGGTCCGCAGCCCCGATTCGATCTCGACCACGACGCGCGCAAGACCATTGGCCGCCTCCGTGGCTTTCATGGCAACTTCGGGGTCTTCGTCCGCTCCTTCGCCTACATCCGCTCGCTCGGGGGGGACGGGCTGAAGGAGGCGTCCGAGTCGGCGGTGCTGAACGCCAACTACCTGCGGGCCCGGCTGGCGGAGTTCGAGGAGTACCTGCCGATCGCCTTCGACCGAACCTGCATGCACGAGTTCGTGCTGAGCGGGCGTGGCGCCAAGGAGAAGCTCGGCATTAAGACGCTCGACATCGCCAAGCGGATGCTGGACCACCAGGTCCACCCGCCGACGGTCTACTTCCCGCTACTGGTGGACGAGGCGCTGATGATCGAGCCCACCGAAACCGAGCCCAAGGAACGGCTCGACGACTTCGTCGAGCTCGTGGGCTCGATACTCGAGGAGGCGAAGGAGGACCCGGACATAGTCCGGAACGCGCCCTACACGACGCCTGTCCGCCGGCTCGACGAGGCCGGCGCCGCCAAGCGACCGGTCGTCCGCTGGCGTCCCGAGGCCGACAATCCGGGCGTCCCGGACCGTGCCGCCGGATCGGACACGGACCGCGCCGCCGGCTCGGGCGCCACCCCCACCGCCTGAGGGGGGTGCCGTACGTTGTGGGTCATAGTGACCCACAAGGTGCGGAGCCCCTAGCGCAGCGCCGCGAGCGGGTCCACGTTCGCCCCGCGGACGATGACCTCGAAGTGGAGGTGGGGTCCAGTCGCGCGGCCGGTCGCCCCGACCCGGCCGATGCGCTCGCCCCTCGACACGCGCTCGCCGCGGCGGATGGTGGCGGCCGAGAGGTGGGCGTAGAGCGTCCGCACCCGGCGTCGGTGGGCGACGATCACCGTACGGCCGAAGGCGTGGATCCGGCCGACGAAGCGCACCCGGCCCCGGCTGGCCGCCCGGATGTTCCAGCCAAAGGGCGCCGGGAAATCGACGCCCGCGTGGAAGCGGTTGCCGCGCGGGCCGAAACGGTCGCCGACCGGCCGCTGCCGCACGGGCCGGGCGAGGCGCAGCGGCGAGCGGGGCGGACGCCGTCTCGCCGCCCCGATGGTGCGTCGTCCGGCGACGCCATCCGCGACGATCCTCGCGCGGCGCTGGAAGCGACGCAGGGCCCGACCCGTGCGGGGCCCGTAGCCGCCGTCGATCGGCCCCGACGGGAAGCCCTGCCAGGCCAGCAGGAACTGGAGCGCGGCCACGTCGAAGCCCGCGGCCCCCGGGCGGATCGCGCGCGCGCCGAGCCGCGGCCGGCCTCGGCGACCCAGCGCCCGAAGGGTGCGGCGGCCGGCGATCCCGTCGACCCTGAGGTGCCTGCGGCGCTGGAAACCCCGCACCGCGCGGGCGGTCGCGGGGCCGTACCAGCCATCCACGTCACCGCCGTACAGACCATTGGCGCGCAGAGCCACCTGGAGCGCCGCCACGCCTGAGTGGCCGCGAGCTGCGGTGGCCGATTCGGGCAGCAGAGCGAGCGCGACGATCGCAGCGACCACCAAGCACGAGCGGCGGGCCATGCTGCACGGGTTCGGCGCCGCCGGGCGGTCCCCTCCACCGGGCGCGGCGCCCCGGAGCCGCCGCGGGGCGAGTCTAGACTGCCCGCCGCGTGCGCATCTTCAGCGGAATTCAGCCGACAGGACGGAAGCATCTCGGCAACTTCATCGGTGCCATGCGCCAGTACGTGGAGGGCCAGGATCGCGGCGATCCCGCGATCTACTGCATCGTGGACCTCCACGCCACGAGCGTGTCCTACGAGCCGAGCAGCCTGCCGCGCTACGTGTACGACACCGCCGCGATGCTGTTCGCCGCCGGGCTGGACCCGTCGCGCTGCATCCTCTTCCGGCAGTCCGACCTGCCCGAGCACACGGAGCTCTGCTGGCTGCTGTGCTCGGTGACGCCTTACGGCGACCTCACGCGGATGCATCAGTTCAAGGAAAAGTCGGCGCGCGAGCGCGATCTCGTGCGCACGAGTCTCTTCCTCTACCCGGTGCTGCAGGCCGCGGACATCCTGGCCTACAAGACAGACGAGGTCCCGGTGGGAGACGACCAGCGCCAGCATGTCGAGCTGGCGCGGGACATCGCCGAACGCTTCAACTCGACCTACGGCGACGTACTGGTCGTGCCGCGGCACCGCATCCCCGACGTGGGCGCCAGGATCATGGACCTCCAGGACCCGATCGCGAAGATGTCGACGACCGGAGGTACCGAGCAGGGCCTCGTGTACGTCGACGACGAGCCGGAGGCGATACGGAAGAAGCTCAAGAGCGCGGTGACGGACTCGGGGCGAGAGGTGGTGCGGGGCGAGGACAAGCCGGGGATCAGCAACCTGATCGAGATCCTGGCGGTCGTCCGGGAGGTGGCTCCCGAGGACGTGGAGCGGGAGTTCGACGGCAAGGGCTACGGCGCCTTCAAGGAGGCCGTGGCGGAGGCCGTGGTCGAGTATCTCGGGCCGGTGCGCGAGCGCTACCAGGAGCTGCGACCGGACGAGGCCGCCCTGGAGCGGACGCTGAGCGAAGGTGCCGCACGGGCCCGCGTGCTGGCCACAGAGACGCTGGCCGAGGTGCGCGCCGCCATGGGCGTCGGACCTCCCCACTAGGCTGAGCCGACCGATGCAGCTTCGCAGCCTCGACCTCGATCTCGAGGTCTTCCATGGCCCGTTCGACCTGCTGCTCACGCTCGTGCTGCGGGAAGAGATCGACCTGCTCGAGGTCGATCTGGCGGACGTCGTGCTGGCCTACGTTGAGCACCTGGAGCGGTCCGGGCAGCTCGACCTCGAGGCCACCACCGAATTCCTGGTACTGATCGCCGCCCTCCTCGAGCTGAAGTCACGGTTGATGCTGCCCGCCGGGGACGAGGAGGGGCTGGAGCTGGAGCCGGCGGAGGCGGCGGAGGAGCTGCTGGCGAGGATGCTCGAGTACCGGCGCTGTCGGGCCGCCGCGGAGTTGCTCCGCGGCCTCCTCGAGTCCGAGCACGGCTACCGCTACCGGGCGGCCCCCCTTCCCGCGCAGCTGCGCAGGGTCTCGGTCGAGGCGGCCCGCCAGGCCTACGAGCCCAAGCAGCTCACGCGCGCGATCGGCGATCTGCTCCGCGTGCCGCCGCCGCTCGACCTTCCTCACGTGCGCCGCCCGGCGGTGTCGATCGACAAGCGGCTGCGCCACCTGCGCGAGCTGCTCCGGAGCCGCAGGCCGTTCTCCTTCGACGAGGCCGTCAGCGGCGTCGACCGGCTCACCGAGGCGGTCACGCTGTTCGCCCTGCTGGAGCTCTACAAGGCCGGCGAGGCCCACTGGGAGCAGGAGGTGCCGTTCGGTCCGATCACGGTGAGGCCGCCGGCATGAACGAGCTGGCCCGCATCGTGGAGGCGCTGCTGTTCCTCTCGCCCGAGCCTGTGCCGGTGGAGCGGCTGGCGGACGCCGCCGAGGTCTCCGAGGGCGAGGTCCTGGAGGCCCTCGCTCGGCTGCGGGAGCACTATGCCGAGGGCTGGCGGGGTGTCGTGCTGCGCGAGGTCGCGGGAGGCTTCACGCTGGCCACCGACCCGGTCGCCGAGCGGGCGGCCCGTCGCCTCCTCACCAGGCCGCGCACAACGCCGCTCACCCAGGCACAGGCCGAGTGCCTGGCGCTCGTCGCCTACCTGCAGCCGGTGTCGCGGCCGGAGATCGCGAGAATCCGCGGCGTGGCCTCGGAGTCCGCCGTCGGCGCGCTGCTCGAGCGGGGCGTGATCGAGGAGTCGGGCCGCTCACGCTTCGGCGCCGTTCTGTACCGGACCACCGAGCTGTTCGAGAAGCTCTTCGGCCTGGCCGGGCTCGACGCGCTCCCTGACGCCGCCACGTTCGACCCCTCACCGCAGGAGGAAGGGGAGCTGCGCGAGAGGCTCCTCCGGGCCGGCGCCGAGCGCTCCGAGACCTGAGTGCCGGGTTTCGGGCAGCTCGCCGAGACCGTCGAGCGCTGGCGCCGCTTCCCGGGCCGCGAGCGCATCGAGGACGGCGTGGCGCTCACCTTCGACGACGGACCCGATCCGGACGCCACGCCCGCGGTTCTCGACGCCCTCGAGCGCTCGGGCGTGCGCGCCACCTTCTTCCTCGTGGGCGAGCAGCTCCTTGTGCATCACGAGCTTGGCCGGGCCGTCGCCGAGGCCGGGCACGACGTCGCGCTGCACGGGTTCCACCACGTCGAGCACGACGAGCTGGAAGATCCCCGGGAGGACCTGCTTCGGGGGCTCGATGCGATCGAGTCGGCCACCGGTGTCCGTCCCCGGCTGTGCCGCCCCCCATACGGGCGCTTCAGCGAGGCGTCGTTCACCGCCTGCAGGGAGCTCGAGCTCGAGCCGGTCTACTGGTCGGCGTGGGGCATGGACTGGGAGCCGCTGGCCGCGGAGCGGATCGCCGAGCTCGTGACGCGCGACCTGGACGCGGGCGCGATCGTCTTGCTCCACGACTCCCCGCGCTACGCGGCGCGCCCGTCCGCGGCGCCCACGGCCGATGCTCTGGGGGCGATAGCCACCGAGCTGCGAGAGCGGGAGCTCGAGGCCCGAGGCCTCTAGGCCGCTTCGAGGCTCTCGCCCTCGAACTCCTCGGCCACGTCGCGGAGGATCTGGAGCATCGCTTCACAGGCCGGCGAGCGGTAGGCGCTCGCAAGCCGAGCGGCCCAGATTCGCCGGACCATCGCGTCGGGCGGCAGCGGGCGAACCACCACGCCGGGATGGACGGTTGCGAGGGCCAGCCGCGGCAGGACAGTCACGCCCACGCCGGCCGCGACGAGCGCCTGAGCGGCCAGCGTCTCGTCGGCCTCGAAGGCCACCCTTGGCTCGAAGCCGGCCTCCTGGCAGGCGCGCTCCTGGATTCGGCGGCAACCGCAGCCGTCGCTCGAGGCGATCCACGACTCCTCCGCGAGATCAGCCAGCCGCAGCCCCTTCCGATCCGTCAGCGGGTGGTCGCGGGGGAGGATGGCGTCATAGGGGTCCTCGAGCAGCCGGGTGAGGTCGAGCTCGTCGTCGAGCATCGACCGGACGGGCTCGAAGTCGTAGACCAGGGCGAGGTCGATGTCGCCGCAGCGAAGATGCTCCGTGGCCTGCTCGGGCTCCGCCTCGATCATCGCCAGCTCCACGCCCGGGTGACGCTCCCGGAACGCGGCGACCGCGCGGGGGACCAGGGTGGCGCCGGCGCTCTGGAAGGAGGCCAGCCTGAGACGGCCCTCGCGCAGGCCCGCGATCGCCGCGAGCTCCTCTTCGGCGTCCTCGATGCGGGCGATGATCGCGTCAGCGTGCGCGACAAGCGCCCGGCCGGCATCGGTGAGCCGCACGCCGCGGGGGCCGCGC
>JBKPHP010000241.1:0-36227 GCA_046729895.1 Actinomycetota bacterium | reverse complement strand
AAACAGCTAGCCGAGACCTACCGGTCGGAGCACCCCGACCTCTGGGAGGAGCTGTCGCTGATCATCGACCGCAAGCTCCCGGACGGCTGGGACCGCGACGTGCCCAAGTTCAGGCCCGAGGTCGGGATGGTGGCCACTCGCAAGGCCTCGCACCAGGTGATCCAGTGGGCCGCCGAGCAGGTGCCGCATCTCGTCAGCGGCTCGGCGGACCTCGAGCCGTCAACCCTCACCTTGATCCAGGACGGCGGCGCCGTGGAGAAGGGGAGCTACTCGGGCCGCAACGTCCACTACGGCGTTCGCGAGCACGGCATGGGTGCGATCGTGAATGGGCTCAATCTTCACGGCCTGCGCGCCTTCGGCTCGACCTTCTTCAACTTCCTCGACTACATGAAGGCCGCTGTGCGGCTGGCGGCGCTCATGGAGCTGCCGTCGATCTTCGTCTACACCCACGACTCCATCGGATTGGGCGAGGACGGACCCACCCACCAGCCGATCGAACAGCTCGCCACGCTCAGGGCACAGCCCAACACCTACGCGGTCCGCCCCGCGGGCGCCAACGAGACGGCGCTCGCCTGGCGCTTCGCCATCGAGCAGGAGGACACACCGGTGGCGCTCGTCTTCAGCCGCCAGGGCCTGCCGGTCTGGAACCCCAGCGGCGTGCCTGACGACGCGATCCACCGCGGGGCGTACGTGTTGCGCCACTCCTACAAGGAGGACACCGAGCCGGACCTGGTCCTGATCGCAACCGGCTCGGAGGTGCATGTCTGCACGGCGGCCGCCGATCTGCTCGAGGCGGACGGGGTAGCGACCCGGGTGGTCTCCGCACCGTGCCTCGACCGCTTCGCCGAGCAGGACGACGACTACCGGGACCGGGTGCTTCCGCCAGCCGTCCGCGCGCGGGTGAGCGTGGAGGCGGCCTCTACCCTTGGATGGGCGACCTGGGTGACCGAGGACGGCGAGTCGATCGGCATGCACAGCTTCGGCGCCTCCGCGCCGCAGAAGGATCTCTACGAGCACTTCGGCTTCACCCCGGAGAAGGTGGCCGAGCGTGGCAAGGCCGTGGTCGAGCGGATCGCGGCCCGAGCGTAGGAAGGAGACCGAAATGGAAGTCAGCGCACGGGTAAGCGAACGACTCGCGGCCCTCACGGCCGCCGGGACCAGCATCTGGCTCGACCAGATCCGTCGCGGGCTGATCGAGTCCGGCGAGCTGCAGCGGCTGATCGAGGAGGACTCGCTCCGGGGCGTCACCTCCAACCCCGCGATCTTCGAGAAGGCGATCCTCGGCTCGACCGACTACGACGATCAGATCAAGGAGCTGGCCGAGCAGGGCGTCGACGCCAAGGGGATCTACGAGGCGGTGGCGATCAAAGACGTGCAGCTCGCCGCCGACGTGCTGGCGCGCGTCCACGAGGAAACCGCGGGATACGACGGCTTCGTTTCGCTGGAGGTGGAGCCGTCGCTCGCCCACGACACCGAGGCCACGCTCGAGCAGGCGCGCGACCTCTGGAAACGCGTCGACCGCCCCAACCTGATGATCAAGATCCCCGGCACCGCGGAGGGCGTTCCCGCGATCGAGCAGGCGATCTTCGAGGGGATCAACGTAAACGTCACGCTGCTCTTCTCGGTCGAGGCCTACTCGACGATCGCCGAGGCCTACATCAGGGGCATGGAGCGCCGCAAGGAGGCCGCCGAGACGCTCGACATCCATTCCGTCGCAAGCTTCTTCGTCTCGCGTGTAGACACCGAGGTGGACAAGCGGCTCTCCGAGCTGAACCGGGAGGATCTGCGCGGCATCGCCGCGGTCGCCAACGCGGGCGCGGCCTACCAGCGCTTCAAGGAGCTCTTCCGCGGCGAGCGATTTGCCGAGCTCCGCGACGCCGGCGCCCCGGTGCAGCGGCCGCTCTGGGCCTCCACGGGAGTGAAGGACCCGCAGTATCCGGAGACCAAGTACGTCGACTCGCTCGTGGCGCCCGACACCGTGAACACGATGCCGATGCCCACGCTGCTTGCCGCGGCCGAGTCCGCGGAGGTTCGGGGGGCGAGTGCCGACCAGGACCCGAGCGACGACCTGGCCGCGCTTGCGGAGGCGGGCATCGACATGAAGGACGTGACCGACAAGCTGCTCCGCGACGGGATCGCGAAGTTCGTCCAGCCCTTCGACAAGCTGATCGCGGGAATCGAGGCGGTGCGCGAGGGGATCGTGACCGGCAGGCCGCCCACGATCCGGTCCTCGATACCGGACGACCTCGAGCCGGCGATCATCGACCGTGTCAAGAAGGCCCGCGGGGAGGGAGTGGCGCAGAAGGTCTGGCGCAAGGACGAGTCGCTCTGGGGCGGCCCGGGCGTGCCCGAGATCGGCGACCGGCTCGGCTGGCTGACCATCAGCGAGAAGATGCTGGAGCACGCCGACGACCTGAACGCGTTCGCCGAGGCGTGCTCTGGCTTCGGAGATGTCGTGCTGCTCGGGATGGGCGGCTCGAGCCTGGGGCCGGAGGTGATCCGCCGCTCATTCGGCGACATCCCGGGCTCCCCTCGCCTCCACGTGCTCGATTCGACCTATCCGGGCGCGGTGCTCGAAGTGGAGCGCACGGTGGATCTCGCGAACACGCTCTTCATCGTGTCCTCGAAGTCCGGAGGGACGGTGGAGACCCTCTCGCACATGAAGCACTTCTATGAGCGGACCGGCGGAAACGGCGACTGCTTCGTGGCCATCACCGACCCGGGTTCCCCACTCGTGAAGGAGGCCGAGCAGCGCCGGTTCCGGCGCGTCTTCGAGAACGACCCAGAGATCGGCGGGCGCTACTCGGTGCTCTCGTACTTCGGCCTCGTGCCCGCCGCTCTCGCAGGCGTGAACGTGGAGGCGATGCTGCACCGCGCGCAGATAGCGGAGCAGAACTGCACCCACTTCGACCAGAGCTCAGGCAACTCCGGGCTGTGGACGGGCATCGTGATGGGCGGGCTCGCCATCCAGGGCCGCGACAAGCTCACCTTCATCGTGGACGAGCCGATCTCGAGCTTCGGCCTCTGGGTGGAGCAGCTGATCGCCGAATCAACCGGCAAGGAGGGCAAGGGAATCCTGCCGGTGGCCGACGAGCAGCTCGGGGAGCCGGACGCCTACGGCGAGGACCGCTTCTTCGCCCACCTCCGAAACGCAGACGAGCCGGACTCCGACGCCGACGCCAGAGTCGAGGCCCTGGCCCGGGCCGGCCACCCGACCGTGACTCTCTCGGTGCACGGGGCCTCGGACCTGGGCCGGATCTTCTTCTTCGCGGAGTTCGCCACCGCGGTGGCCGGCTGGGTGCTTGGCATCAATCCGTTCAACCAGCCCAACGTCCAGGAGGCCAAGGACAACACGGCCAAGGTGCTGGCCATGCCGGAGCCGCCGGACCTGCCGGAGGCCGACGACAACGCCTTGAAGGCCCTGTTCGACAAGGCGGCGCCGCCCCACTACGTGGCGATCATGGGCTACGTCCAACCCTCCGAGGAGTTCGACGCTGCGGTCGCCGAGCTACGAGCGACGATCCGTGACTCCACGAAGGCCACCACCACCTTCGGCTACGGGCCGCGCTACCTCCACTCGACCGGGCAGCTTCACAAGGGTGGCCCGCCCACGGGGCTCTTCCTCCAGCTCACCCACGACGGCGGAGGGGACGTGGAGGTGCCGGGTGCGGACTACACCTTCGGCCAGCTCAAGAACGCCCAGGCGGATGGCGACCTGTTGACCCTGCGCGACCACGGCCGGCCCGCGGAGCGGGTCAGGCTCGAGGGCGACCCGGTGCAGGCGCTGCGCAAGCTGACCGAGCGGATCAGGGGGCTGCTGGGCTAGGCCTGGAGCTCCACGGCTTCTCGCATGAAGAAAGTCATCCAGACCACCCAGGAGGGGTGCTGATCGACACCGTACGGCGATTTCGCACGGATCCGCGATCCCTGGCGCGTCATACCCAGCCCCGATCCCGCAGGGGGTTCGCCCACTCCGAAGCGAGAGGGCGGCCGGGCTAGGCCCCACGGGGCCCCGCCGCTGTCAGTCCCGGAGCCACTCCCCGAGCGGCACGCGGGCACCGAGTGAGGAGAAGTCGCCGCTGTCGCGGATCTCTTCTGCCGCCGTCGCCATCGCCGAGATCGCGACCCATGTCAGGGCTCCTCCCACGCTGATCCGGCGCCCGCCGGCGTCGGCGATCTCATCCACGCTGAGGCCCGGGCGGGCCAGCACGTTGAGGGGCTTGGAGGTCGCCTCGCTGACAGCACGAATCTCCTCGCCGGTCGCAAGGCCGGGGGCGTACAGCACGTCGGCGCCGGCTCGCTCATAGGCCCGCAGGCGGGCGATCGTGTCGTCCAGGTCCGGGTTCCCCCGGATGTGGTTCTCAGCTCGGGCGGTGAGCGTGAACGGAAAGTCGAGTCCGCGCGCTGTCTCCGAGGCAGCGGCCACCCGCTCGGCAGCCTGGTCGGGGTCATAGATCCCGCCCTCAGGGTCGTAGTCCTCGATCGAGCCGCCCACGGCGCCGGCCTCCGCAGCCCGGGCGATGGCCCCTGCCGCGTCCTCGGGGGCCGCGCCGTGACCGTTCTCCAGGTCGACGGTGACAGGCAGGCTGGTCGCACGGTCGAGGACTCGGACGTGGCCGATCACCTCGTCGAGCGTGGCATCTCCGTCCAAGCGTCCGAGCGTGAAGGCGAAGCCGGAGCTCGTGCTCGCGAGAGCCTTGAAGCCGAGCGCCGCCAGCACCTTCGCCGAGCCCGCGTCCCAGGGGTTCGGAATGACGAACGCAGGGCCCTCGTGGAGGGACCGGAAGTCGGCGGCCTTGCGCTCGATAGGGGTGGCAGGTCCTCCCAAGACGTCGATCCTAGACGCGGGTGGGGGAGACAAGGAAGAATGGGCGACTGCCCAGTCCGCGGAGAGGAGAAACGGATGCAGCTTGGATTCATTGGTCTTGGAAAGATGGGCGGCAACATGGTCCACCGCATTCATCGAGACTCCGACCACGAGTGCGTGGTGTTCGACTTCTCGGAGGACGCGGTCAGTGAGGCCGAGGAGCACGGTGCAACGGCCAGCTCCGGGCTCGAAGACCTTGTCTCCAAGCTCGAGCCTCGGCGCGCGGTCTGGGTGATGGTGCCCGCCGGTGATCCCACCGAGCAGACCGTCGCGAAGCTCGCCGATCTCCTGGAGGAGGGCGACACGATCATCGACGGCGGCAACACCCGCTGGTCGGACGACAAGCGGCGCGCCGTGGCGCTCCAGCCGAAGGGGATCCACTACGTCGACGTGGGTACCTCCGGCGGCGTCTGGGGGCTCGAGGTGGGGTACTGCATGATGGTCGGCGGACCCGAGGAGGCAGTGGAGCGCATCGCTCCCATCCTCGACGTGCTCGCCCCGCCGGAGACCGAGGAGCACGGGCCGGGATGGGGGCACTTCGGCCCCACCGGGGCTGGGCACTACGTCAAGATGGTCCACAACGGCGTGGAGTACGGGATCATGCAGGCATATGCGGAGGGCTTCTCGCTCTTCGATGCCTCCGAGTTCGAGGTCGACAACGCCAAGGTCGCCCACCTCTGGATGCAGGGCTCGGTGGTCCGCTCGTGGCTGTGCGAGCTCGCGGCCAGGGCGTTCGAGCAGGAGGGCAACGACCTGACCAGGCTGGAGCCCTTCGTAGAGGACTCCGGCGAGGGCCGCTGGACCGTGGAGGACTCAATCGACAAACGCATCCCCACTCCGGTGATCACCACGTCCCTCTATGAGCGGTTCTCGTCCCGGGGCCAGAACGCCTTCGCCGCGAAGGTCAATGCGGCGCTACGGAACCAGTTCGGAGGTCACGCGGTGAAGGCGCACGACGCGGTGGCCCAGGCGCAGCCGCACGCGGAGTAGGCATGGCGACCATCGAGCAACAGGAGAACGTGCTCGTCGAGGGGCTGGAACGGCTCCCCGTCCACCCCACGACGCTTGTCATCTTCGGCGGCACCGGCGACCTGGCCAAGCGGAAGCTCCTGCCCGCCATCTACAACCTCGCCCACGAGGGCGCGCTGCCAGAGCGCTTCAACCTGATCGGGTCCTCGCGCGCGGACATCCCGCACGATGACTACCGCGACATGGCGCGGGACTCGATCAAGCAGTTCTCGCGGCGAGCGCCGGACGAGCAGGTCCTCGAGCGGTTGCTGGAGCGGATGCGCTACGTGCCCGGGAGCTTCGACGACGATGCCGTCTACGAGCGGCTCGGGGAGCAGGCCGACGAGTTCGACGAGGAGGCAGGGATCCCCTTCAACCGGGTCTTCTACCTCTCGACCGCTCCCCAGTTCTTTCCCGTCATCGTGGGCAAGCTCGGCGCCCACGATCTCGACCGCCGCAAGGACTCGGACGTCCGGGTGGTCATCGAGAAGCCGATCGGCACGAACCTGGCCGAGGCCAAGGAGCTCAACCGCCAGGTGCTGGCCGTGCTGGACGAGTCACAGGTGTTTCGCATCGACCACTACCTCGGCAAGGAGACCGTGCAGAACATGCTGGCGTTCCGCTTCGCCAATGGCATGTTCGAGCCCGTGTGGAGCCGCAACTTCATCGACTACGTCCAGATCACGGCGGCGGAGGACATCGGCATTGGCACTCGTGCCGGCTACTACGACAAGTCGGGCGCGCTCCGCGACCTGGTACAGAACCACATGCTCCAGCTGCTCACGCTCCTGTGCATGGAGCCACCGGTGACGTTCTCGGCCGACGACGTCCGCGACGAGAAGGTCAAGGTCCTGCACGCGATTCACCCCCCGCAGCCGGAGGAGGTGCCCGAGAAGACGGTCCGCGCCCAGTACTCGGCGGGCATGGCCGAGGGCAAGCCGGTTCCCGGGTATCTCGAGGAGGAGGGCGTCGCCGAGAACTCGACGACCGAGACATTTGCCGCGCTGCGGCTGGAGGTCGACAACTGGCGCTGGGCGGGCGTCCCGATCTACCTCCGGACCGGCAAGCGACTGGCGCGCAAGGTCACGGAGATCGCCGTGAGCTTGAAGCCCGTGCCGCACCTGGCCTTCGAGCAGGCGGGTTCGGTGGGCGTCCAGCCCAATCACATAGTGATGACGATGCAGCCCAACGAGGGCGTGTCGCTCTCCCTGGGCGCGAAGATCCCCGGAACCCGCATGCGGATCCGGCCGGTGAACATGGAGTTCCTCTATGGGACGGCCTTCATGTCCCAGTCACCGGAGGCGTACGAGCGGCTGCTCATGGACGCGATGCGGGGCGACGCGACCCTCTTCACTCGCGACGACGAGGTCGAGGCGCAGTGGAGGATCATCGACCCGATCCTCGAGGCGTGGTCCCGGAATCCGGGGCCTCTTCCGCAGTACCCCGCCGGCTCGGGCGGCCCCGAGGAGGCCGACGCCATCATGCGCGAAGGCCATCACTGGCGGGCCATCTGAGCTAGCGATGCCCGACGAGGGAGTCTGGAGCGCGCAGGACACGACGCCCTCGGCGATCGAGGCCGCGCTGCGCGAGCTGCTCAAGGAACAGCACGCCAAGAGCGAGGCCTACGTTCCGGCCCGCGTGCTCAACATGGTGGCCGTGGTCGACCGGGAGTGGCGCGGGGAGATCTACAACCGGCTCGAAGGGGTAGGTCGCTATCACGCGTCGCGCACAATCCTGTGCGCCGTAGAGGCGCGGCGCGAGACGATCGATGCCTGGGTCACGGTCTCTGCCGTCACGGATCCGCGCCCCGGTGAGCTGGCGCTCCTCCGCGAACGGGTTGTGCTTGACATCGGCCCACACCACCTGCCGGCGATCGACACGATCGTCGACCCGCTCGTGGTCAGCGACCTGGCCACCTTGTGTTGGGCCCCGCACGGTCACGCCGAGGCCATCGACGCGCTGCTCAAGCTGTCGCAGGTCGTCTTGATCGACTCCATCAACGAGCCGGATCCCGGCGCCGCCGTGAGCCGCGCGCGGCAGCTGGTGGAGGACGCCTACGTGGTGGACCTGGCCTGGCTGCGCTCGACTCCCTGGCGAGAGCGGATCGCCTCCAGCTTCGACCCGCCCCAGTGGCGCGGCGAGCTAGGCCGGCTCAGCTCGCTGACCGTCCGCCACCGTCCCGACTCGGGGATCGCCGGGCTGTTGTTCTTCGGCTGGCTCTGCTCGCGGCTCGGGTGGGAGCCCGGCGCGATGGTGCAACGAAACGGCGGGCTCTTCGGCCGGGCCAGCGCCCGCCGCGGCGACGTGGAGCTTCTGCTCCAGCCGGACCCACGGCAGAGCGCTCCCGGCCTGTCGGGAATAACCGTCGAGACTGCGTCCGGGATGAGTATTTCGCTCGACCGCGGGCCGGGCGGCCTCTCCGCGCTTAGACGCACCCGCGACGGCAAGGAATCCTCTTGGACGGTCCTCGGCGCCTCCCGCGGGGAGGCCGGGATTCTCGGCGAGGGCATCCGCCAGGCCCTGCTGCGTGATCCCACCTACGGCCCTGCCTTGGGCTGCGCCGAGGCAATGCTGAGTTGAGGCCTGAGGTCCAGGTCACCGAGGATCCGGCCGGCGCGGCGGCCGAGCGTCTGGCTGTGGCGGAGGGACACCTGGTCCTCACGGGGGGCTCGACGCCGCGGACCGCGTACGAGCGGGCCGCCGCCCACCGACCCGACTGGTCCGGAACGGAGATCTGGTTCACGGACGAGCGTTGCGTTCCGCCCGACCACGAGCACTCGAACTATGGACTGGTGAAGGAGGCGCTGCTCGACCGGATACAGGGCGCCGATGTCCACCGGATGCGGGGCGAGCTCGGGCCGCACGAGGGGGCCGCCGCCTATGAGGACGAGCTGCGCGAGTCGTTCGACGAAGACCTCCCGACCATGGAGCTCATGCTCCTGGGCATCGGGCCCGACGCGCACATCTGCTCGTTGTTCCCAGGAGACGAAGCGCTTGAAGAGCGGGAGCGCCGGGTCGTCGGCGTCGACATGGCCGGAATGGCACCGCTGGTGCCTCGGATCACGCTTACCCTTCCGGTGGTGAACGCGACGCGCTCGCTCGTGTTTCTCGTGACCGGTGAGGCAAAGGCGGAAGCGGTGGCGCGCGCCTTCACCGGTTCGCCCGACCCGCGCGCGCCCGCCAGCCTCGTCGATCCTGTCGCGGGCTCGCTCGAGCTCATCTGCGACCCGGCGGCGGCAGCGCGGCTATGAGGGCGCTCGAGAGCCAGACCTATGGCCACAGCCCGTTCCCGCCGATCGGCGAGTACGGCTTCCTCTCCGACTGCGAGACCGGCGCGCTCGTTGCAGCGAGCGGCAACGTGGAATGGCTCTGCCTGCCGCGCTTCGACTCCCCGAGCGTGTTCGGTTCGCTGCTCGACCGGGACGCGGGCATGTTCCGGCTCGGCCCGGCCGACGTCGAGGTCCCGGCGGCGCGCCGCTACCTGCCGGGCACGATGGTCCTCGAGACGAGCTGGGGGACCCGCGGCGGCTGGATCATCGTTCGCGACGTCCTGCTGATCGGCCCCTGGCACCACGAGCACGAACGCTCCAAGACTCACCGTCGCTCACCGACCGACTACGACGCCGACCACGTGATGCTGCGGCTGATCCGCTGCGTAAACGGCGAGGTCCAGATCCTCCTCGACTGCGAGCCCTCCTTCGAGTACGGGCAGATCGCCGCGAGCTGGGAATACACGGGTGCGAGCTACCACGAGGCCCGCGCCACGGCGGAGGGCACCGATGTCTTCGTCGACCTCACCACCGACATGCGCGTGGGCTTCGAGGGGCCCCGGGCCACAGGCCGGACGCTGATGAAGGAGGGGGAGACCATCTTCGTGGCGGTGTCCTGGTCCGAGCACGCTCCGCCCAAGACCTACGAAGACGCCTACGACAGGCTCGTGTGGACGGCCCACCACTGGCAACATTGGCTCGACCACGGCGAGTTCCCCGACCACCCCTGGCGCACCCATCTCCAGCGGTCGGCGCTCACGCTGAAGGGGCTCTCGTACGCACCCACCGGCGCCCTCGTGGCCGCGGCCACCACGTCGCTCCCCGAAACGCCCGGCGGCAACCGCAACTGGGACTACCGCTACACCTGGATCCGCGACGCCACGTTCATGCTCTGGGGGCTCTACACGCTCGGCTTCGACTGGGAGGCCAACGACTTCTTCTATTTCATCGCCGACGTGGCCGAGGCCGAGGAAGGCCAGCTCCAGATCATGTACGGCATCGACGGCGAGGCGCAGTTGCCGGAAAGGACGCTCGACCACCTCTCGGGCTACGAAGGGGCAAGGCCGGTGCGGGCGGGCAACGGCGCCTACAACCAGGACCAGCATGACGTCTGGGGCGCGATCCTCGACTCCTTCTACCTTCACACGCGGTCCCGCGACCATCTGCCGGAGCGCATCTGGCCGATCCTGGTGAAGCAGGTGGAGACCGCCATCGAGAACTGGCGCCACCCGGACCGAGGGATCTGGGAGGTCCGCGGCGAGCCCCAGCACTTCACTTCGTCGAAGCTCATGTGCTGGGTCGCGGCGGACAGGGGCGCGCGGCTCGCGGAGATCCGCGAGGAGCTGGAATACGCCGCTCGCTGGCAGTCCGCCGCCGACGAGATCAAGGCCGAGATCTGCGCCAAGGCGCTCGACGATCGCGGCGTGTTCACCCAGCACTACGACACCGACGCGCTCGATGCCTCGGTGCTTCTGATGGTGTTGACCCGCTTCCTCCCGCCCGACGACGAGCGCATCCGCAACACCGTGCTAGCGATCGCCGACGAGCTCACCGACCAGGGCCTCGTGCTCCGTTACCGAGTGGACGAGACGGACGATGGGCTGAGCGGCGAGGAAGGCACGTTCGCGATCTGCTCCTTCTGGCTGGTCGCCGCGCTGGTGGAGATCGGCGAGCACGGGCGGGCGCGCGATCTTTGCGAGAAGATGCTCTCGCATGCCAGTCCGCTAGGGCTCTACGCGGAGGAGATCGATCCGGCGACGGGCCGCCAGCTGGGCAACTTCCCTCAGGCCTTCACGCACCTGGCCCTGATCAACGCGGTGATGCATGTGATCCGCGCCGACCAGGGCCTGGAGACCGGCGCCTTCCCCCTCGAACGGGAGCTCGCCCGCCAGCGCTCGCAGACGTAGGCTGCATGGGCGGACGAAGCCCCGCTGCTAGGGATCGGGCGGCGAGGCCTGGGCGCTGCGTGGAGCCAGGATCTTCCGGATCGCCTGGTTGGACTCCTCGTCCGGCGACTCCCCGATCACCGTCGCCGCCCGGTCGAAACCGGCCAGCGCCTCAGCCAGCGGCTCGACGCGAAGGGTGCCCTCCCCGTAGGGAAGGTGCGACTTCTCGTTGCGGTTGGCGTAGCTGATGTCCGAGAAGTGAATGTGGACGGGAGCGCCCGGCTCGATGGTCGCGTCGGCGGCGGCGAGCGCGGCCTCGAAGGGCTCCGCCGTCGTGAAGCCGCCGTCGGTGACCGCGTGGAGGTGTGCGAAGTCGAGGACCGGCCGGACCCAGTCGAGCCGGCCGCAGATCGCAAGCACGTCCTCCAGGCTGCCCAGCTCGTTCACCCGGCCCATGACCTCGACTCCGAACGGCACCGCCCGCTCCTTGCCCTCCAAACGCTCGCGCAGGGCCGCCATCTGATCGACCACGGCGTCGATCGCCTGCTCGCGCTCGCGGCCGAACAGGTAGCCCGGATGGACCACGACAAGCTCGGCGGCGCAGGCCAGCGCGAGCCCCGCCGTGTGGTCGAGCATGCCAACGGCCATGCGGTGCTTCTTGTCTCGCTCCGGACGGCCGACGAAAGCGAAGAGCGGTGCGTGCACCGAGAGGACGATGCCGGCGTTCCGCGCCAGCTTCCCGAGCCGTTCGGCGTAGTCCCAGTCCATCCAGAAGCCCCCCTCCAGGTCCACCTCGCAGGCCCGGTAGCCGCGCGTGACGAGCAGTTCGATTGCGCCGTCCGGGCTGTCCCGCGAGGGGATGAAGGAGGGTCCGAAGTGAATGTCGCCCACGGCTGCAGTGTTGCAGCGCCAACGCTACGGTTCGCCCCGCGATGGCGGAGCAGGAGAAGCCGGAGAAACGGTCCGGCCGCGCACGCGAGGCTGCCAGACGGATCAACCAGAGCCCCACGCTGCTCAGGGCGGCCAGGCTGGTCCGTGAGGCACTGCCGGGCGACAGCCGCTTCGGGGACCCGCTGTCGACGGCGGGCCGCGCGCAGCCCGAGATGGTCGGAAAGCGGCTGGCGGAGCTGACCGCGGAGCGGCCCGGCTTGTTGCGCGAGACGGGCCTGACCGCGCTCCAGGTCTGGCAGGCCGTCTCCGAGGTCCAAGGGGGCGTTCAGGGCGACACGCAGCTGGCGATCGTCTTCACCGACTTGGTGGACTTCTCCGACTGGGCGCTCGAGGCCGGAGACGAGGCGGCGCTCGAGCTGCTGCGCGCGGTGGGGGAGGCGATCGAGCCGCCGATCCATACGAACGGGGGCGAGGTGGTCAAGCGGCTCGGCGACGGGATGATGGCCGTCTTCCCGGAGCCTCGGCAGGGCCTGGACGCGGTCCGTGAGGCCCGAGAGCGGCTCCACGACGTCACAGCCGACGGCTATCGGCCACGGATACGCGCCGGCATGCACGTCGGACGGCCGCGCAAGATCGGCGGCGACTACCTCGGCGTGGATGTGAACATCGCGGCGCGCATGGCGGAGGAGGCGGGCGCGGACGAGCTCCTCGTCTCGGACCGCGCGCTGGCTCTGCTGGGCGACGAGGCGCTCGAGGTGCGCAGGAAACGGCGCTTCTCGGTCAAGGGAGTGCCGAAGGACCTCACCGTCTACTCGGTTTCCCGGTAGGCGCGTCCCTGGCTGGCGGGCGAATTCCAACGGAAGCGTCCTGCTTTGGGGGGCTCTTGGCCCCACAACTCAGCACGCTTACCCGCGGCTGCCGCCACGTCGTGCCGGGCCCCGCGCTATCCGGGCTGCTAGACGATCCGCGAGTCGACCACCATCGCGGCGAACAGCAGCGCGAGGTAGGCGAGCGAGCAGAGGTAGACCCGGAGCGCGGAGCGGCGGTCGGCGCGGCGCAGCAGCACCACGGTGAGCGCGACGAAGGCGGAGCCCAGGCCGAGCGCGGCCGCGAGGTAGAGCCCGTCGAAGAGCCTGCCGGCGAACGGCAGCACGCTGACCGCCAGGAGCAGCAGCGAGTACAGCAGGATCTGGCGGCGCGTCTCGCCTTCTCCGCGAACGACGGGCAGCATGGGCACTCCGGCGCGCTCGTACTCGTCCTTCATGAGCAGCGACAGCGCCCAGAAGTGCGGCGGCGTCCAGTAGAAGACGATCGCGAACAGGTAGAGGGCGGCGCCGTCCAGGCCTCCGGTGACCGCGGCCCAGGCGACGAGCGGCGGCATCGCCCCGGCGGCGCCGCCGATCACGATGTTCTGCGGCGTGGAGCGCTTGAGCCACAGCGTGTAGACGAGCACGTACCCGAGCAGCCCCCCCATCGCAAGCACGGCGGCCAGCGGGTTGACGGCCAAAGCCAGCAGAGCGAACGACGCACAGCCGAGGATCACCCCGTACACGATCGCCGCCCGCGCGCTCACCCGGCCGGAGGGCACCGGCCGGCCGCTGGTCCGCTTCATGACGGCGTCGATGTCGCGGTCGAGCGCATGGTTGATCGCGCCGGCGCCGCCCGCGGAGAGCGCGCCGCCCACGCAGGTGACGAGGACGAGACCCACGGACGGATCACCGGCCACGTACATGGTCGTGACGGTGGTGAAGAGCAGCAGCGACTGCACCTTCGGCTTGGTCATCTGGACGTAGTCGGCGACCAGCTGGCGCCAGGAGGCCGCTGCGGCCCGGGGGCGAGTCCCCGCTTCCATCAGGCGGGCACCGCCTCGGCGCGGGCGGCCACAGGGGCGGGGGCCGGCGCGCGGAAGAGCTGGAAGGTCAGGCCGATCGCGGTGGCCCACAGCAGCGTCCCGGCCGCCAGGTGAGCCACGATCAGGCCCTCGTACTCGTCGAGCCACACGTTGAGCGCGCCCAGCGAGAGCTGCACGGCGAGGAGGGCCAGCAGGAGCTTGGCCGAGCGGGCCGTACGGGCGTCCGGCGTTCGCCGCAGCATCACGGCTACGAGCGCCAGCACGAGCAGCGTTGCGAGGTACACGAATCCGCGGTGGACGAGGTGGATGTCCACGAGGCGCGCCTTGCCGAAGGGCATGAAGCTCCCGTTGCAGGTGGGGAACTGCTTGCCGCAGGCGTGGTGCGCGCCGTCTCCGAGCCGGTAGTCGGCACGACCGTAGTTCTGCGTCCCCGCCATGTACCCACCGGCGACGATCGTCGCGAACACGGCAACCGTGGCCGCCACGGAGAGAACACGCGCGCCCGAACTCACGCCCTGGCGACTCGCGACTGGCGACCGGCGACTGTGCTGCCAAACGTAGACAAGCGTTCCGAGCAGCAGCATGGCCAAGCCGAGATGCGCGGCCACGTACCCAGGCGCAAGCCCCTCCTCCACCGTTGCGCCGCCGAGCACGGCCTGGGCGATCACGAGCAGGAGTGCGACGCTCGTCGCCCAGACGAGCTGCCGCTGGGCTCGATAGCGGCGCCATGCCAGCACGACCAGCGCCAGGATGAGAACGGAGACGAGCCCGGCAAGCGCGCGGTGCGAGTACTCGATCACCGAATTGAGGTCCACGCCCGGCACGACGTCGCCGTTGCAGAAGGGCCAGCCGTGGAAGCCCGAGCCTTTCGGGCCGCAACCGAGTCCCGAGTCGGACACGCGCACGAACCCCCCGACCACGGTCAGGGCGAACGTGGCGACGGCGGTAGCGAGCGTCAGCCGCCGGTAGGCCGCTGATGGGGTCGTCACGTGCCCGAGGCTACTGGCTGCGCCACCGAGCCGGCGGGCCGGCTGGTCCGCTCGACCTCGCGACGGATGTCCTTCATCGGCTCCACCGAGCGCACGCGAGGGACGACGTCGAAGTTGTTCGCCGGCGGGGGCGAGCTGACGAACCACTCCAGCGTGTTGGCGCGCCACGGGTCGTTGCCGGCCCTACGCCCGGAGCGCAAGCTGACCAGCACGTTGATCACGGTGATCAGCACTCCCACCCCGAGGATGAAGGAGCCGATCGTCGAGACGAGGTTGTAGCCGGTCACGTGCAGTGACTCGGTGTAGTCGTAGATCCGCCGCGGCATACCCGACAGCCCGGCCGAATGCTGCACGAGGAAGGTCATGTTGAAGCCGACGAACATGGTCCAGAAGGACAGCTTCCCGAGCCCTTCCGAGAGCAGCTTCCCGGACATCTTCGGGAACCAGTAGTAGACGCCGGCGAAGATCCCGAACACCGATCCGCCGAACAGCACGTAGTGGAGGTGGGCCACCACGAAGTAGGTGTCGTGGAGCTGCCAGTCGACCGGGAAGATCGCGAGCAGGACCCCGGAGATCCCGCCGATCACGAACAGCGCCGGTAGGGCCGTGGCAAACATCATCGCCGTCTTGAACACGATCTGCCCGCGCCACATCGTCGCGATCCAGTTGAAGATCTTCACGCCGGTAGGGACCGCGATCGTGAACGACGACAGCATGAAGAACGCGAGTACGACGGTGGCGGTCGGAGTAGCGAACATGTGGTGCGCCCAGACGAGCAGGCCGAGGAAGGCGATCGCCACGGTGGCCGCCGCTATCGCCTTGTAGCCGAAGATCGGCTTGCGTGAGAACACCGGGATGACCTCCGAGATGATTCCGAAGGCGGGCAGGACCATGATGTAGACCTCGGGGTGCCCGAAGAACCAGAAGAGGTGCTGCCAGAGCAGCGGGTCCCCGCCTCCCGTGGCGTCGAAGAAGTCGGTGCCGAAGTGGCGGTCGGTGAGCAGCATCGTGACCGCCGCAGCCACGGAGGGCAGGGCCGTGATCAGCAGATAGCTGTAGATCAGGATCGCCCAGACGAACAGCGGCATGCGGCCCCAGCTCATGCCCTTCGCCCGCATGTTGTGGATCGTCGCCACGAAGTTGATCGCCCCGATCAGCGAGGAGAGGCCGGTCAGGTGGATGAGCAGGATCCACGCGTCCACGCCGCCGCTCGGCAGGTAGGCGTCGTCCGACAGTGGCGTGTACATCGTCCAGCCGGCCTGCGGCGGCTCGAAGAAGACCGAGATGTAGAAGACGATTCCGCCGAACAGGAGGAGCCAGAAGGAGAGTGCGTTCAGCCGCGGGAACGCCATGTCGCGCGCGCCGATCATCAGCGGCACCACGTAGTTGCCGAAGCCCGCCAGGACCGGGACCACGAACAGGAAGACCATCGTGGTCCCGTGCATCGTCACGAGCTCGTTGTAGGTCTCCGGCGGGAGGAGCGTCCCGTTGGGCTGCGCCAGCTGGAGGCGCATGAGGAGCGCCTCCACGCCGCCGAGGATGAAGAACAGAAAGGTGGCGAACAGGTAGAGGATTCCGATCTTCTTGTGGTCGGTTGTGGTCAGCCATTCGAGCCAGCCCCGCGGCCGCTCCTCGGGCCCGTGCAGGACGACCTCGGGTTTGGGCGTGGCTCGCGCGCCGGTGAGGGCGGCTGCTTCCATCAGCGCACCTCCCCCCGCTTCTCACGCTCGGCGCGCTGCAGCGAGAGCGCCCTCTGGGCCGCCAGTATGTCGCTCCGCTGCCGCTTGCTCCAGGCCTCGTACCCGTCCGGCGAGACCGCCTTGACGACGGCCCGCATGTCGGCGTGCCCGGCCCCGCACAACTCCGCACATTGGCCGCGGTAGACACCCGGCTTCTCGATCTTGAACCAGGTCTGGTTGGTGTGTCCCGGCACCCCGTCGACCTTGCCCCCGAGCTTGGGAATCCACCACGAGTGGATGACGTCGGAGGCGTTGACGTCGAGGGTGACGGTCGTATCGGTTGGGACGACCATCTCGTAGTAGCTGAAGAGCGGCTGCTGGCCGGGATAGTCGAAGCGCCACACGTACTGCTGCCCGTTGACGTGGATGTTGAGTGGCTTGCCGCCCCCCTTCGGGGGGTTGGGCTGGTCGATGGAGGCGAACTGTGCGGCGTCGGCCCGCAGGCCGTTGGCCCCGGAGGCCGGCGGGTCCTTGATGCCGTTGAGGTAGAGGAAGGTGACGACGGTCAGCACCACGAGGATGAGCGCCGCGCCCACGGTCCAGCCGAGCTCGAGCGGGGTGTTGCCGCGGAGCTGCGCCGGCTGCGGACCGCCGCGCCGGGCGCGGAACTTCACGATGGACCAGATCAACGTCCCCTCGACGATCAGGAAGATCACGATCGCGACGTAGAGCGTGATCTTGTAGAGGGTGTCGATGTCGTTCGCGTTCTTCGAGCCGCCCGATTCGGGCGTGATGGCGTCGCCGAGGGCCGCGGGCGCGGCCACGAGCAAGAGGAGGAGCACCCCGGCGAGGGCGATCAGGACGAGGCGTTTCCTGCCGACGGGCAAGGCGCGAGCATCATATCTTCGGTCACGTCGGCCGTCGCCGACCGGGAGGGCTAGGAGCCCTCGAAGGCCGCCGCCCGCTTCTCGACGAAGGCGGCCACGCCCTCCATGAAGTCCTCGGTGCGAGCGAGCGCGTGCTGCAGCTCGGCCTCGAGGTCCAGCTGCCCCTCGAGGTCCGGATAGAGCATCCGGTTGAGCGCCTCTTTCGACGACGAATAGGAGCGGGTCGGACCCTTGGCGAGGTGCTTCGCGAGGGCGTCGGCCTCGCCCAGCAGGCGGTCGTCCGGATGAACGTAGTTCACGAGACCCCACTCCAGCGCCCTGCGGGCGGGGACGCGCTCGCCGAGGAGGGCCATCTGGAACGCGCGAGCCTTGCCGACGGCCGCGGGCACGAACAGGGTGGAGCCGCCATCCGGCATCAGGCCGATGTTCACGAACGCCAGCCCGAAGAAGGCGGACTCGGCGGCGAGGACCAAGTCACACGCGAGCGCGAGGGAGCAGCCGATTCCGACCGCCGGACCGTTGACCGCGGCCACCACCGGCTTCTGGAGGAGGCGGATGCCGGCAATGACCGGGTGGTAGATCTCGTGGAGCTGCCTGCGGACGTCGGGCTTGCCGTCGTCCGGGTGCGGCTCGAAGCCCGCCTTGAGGTCCGCGCCGGAGGAGAAACCGCGGCCGGCCCCGGTGACGAGCACGGCGCGCACAGCGGGGTCGGAGGCCTCGCCCTCGATCACGGACTTGAGGTCTCGCCCGAACTCCGCCGTCCACGCGTTCAGGGTGTCGGGTCGGTTGAGCGTGAGCCTCCCGACGCCGCCATCCTGCTCCCAGATGACAGTGGCGTAGCTCATGGACTGCGAGCCTATCCTGCCGGACATGCTCCTCGACTCGATCGACTGGCTCGGTCACGCGGGGTTCAGGATCAAGGTGGGGCAGGCGGCTGTGTACATAGACCCGTACCGCGTCGGCGACGGTCCCCAAGCGGACCTGATCCTGATAACTCACGGGCACTACGACCACTTCTCACCCCGCGACGTGGAGCGCCTCTCGCACGAACGCACCCTGCTCGTCGGGCCGCCGGCCGTGGCGGAGCGCGTCAGCGGGAGGGTGCTGTCGGTCCAGCCGGGGCAGGTTCTGGAGGACGAGTTCCTGCGCGGCGTGGGAATCGCCACGATCGCCGCCTACAACACCTCCAAGCGCGACCAGGACGGCAACGTCTTCCACCCCCGTCAGGCCGGCTGGGTCGGTTACGAGCTCAACGTGCGGGGCGAGCGGCTCTACCATTCCGGCGATACCGACGTGATTCCAGAGATGGACAGCGTCACCGGCGTGGACGTGGCGCTGCTCCCGGTGAGCGGCGTCTACGTCATGACCGCCGGCGAGGCAGCGGAGGCAGCTCGGCGGATCCAGCCCGGGGTGGCGGTGCCGATGCACTGGGGCCAGCACATAGGCACGCGCGCGGACGCGGAGCTCTTCGCGGAGCGCGCCCCGGTCGAGGTCCAGATCCGGGAGCCGTCGGCGTGAGCGAGGCCGACCGGCGGCGCGAGGCGCTCGGGCGGGTGGCCGATCACGACCCCGAGCTGGCCGCACGGCTCGTCCTCATGACGCTGCCGGCGGCCGCGGCCGCCATCCCGGCCACGCTCGCCTACACGCTGGACGTGGACGGCGTGGGCGCCTACCGCGTCTCCGTCGCGGACGGGCGCGCCCGCGTCGAACCGGCCACGGCCGGCCAGGCCGCCGACTTCAGCCTCTCGACCGACGCGCGCTCGCTGGTGGACATGGCGCTCGGGAAGCGAAGCCCGCTGGCGCTCACGCTGCGCCGCCGCCTGCGGATACGCGGCAGTCGCCGACGAGCGCTGCTGCTGAGGCGGATGTCCGCGGAGCAGCCCGGCCCCGCCGACGTCCTGCGCGCGGGAGGTCGCCTGGACCCGGACCTGCTCTACCGCGCGCTTCCCTACATGATCGAGCCCGACTGGACGAAGGGCCACCGCTTCACCGTCGCGTACGAGCTCACCGGCGACGGTGGCGGGCGATGGTACGTGGAAGTCCGCGACGGCGAGCCCTTGCGGGTGACGCGAGAAGAGCCGGAGCAGCCGGACGCCGTGGCCCGCCTCTCCTACGAGTCCTACCAGCGCCTTGCCGCAGGCGAGCTCACGCCGACCGAGGCGATGCAGGACCGGATCACGGACGTCGAGGGCGAGATGCACCCGGTTACGCTCCTGGGTCGCTGGATCGAGCGCTCGCAGGGCCGCGACGACGCCGAGCTCGAGCGCGAGCGCGGTCAGCGTCGGGCGCAGGAGGCGCGCTCGCAGTCCTTGGGCGGCACGGGCGACGGCCCTGGGCCGGCCGGCCAAGGGGATCCTGGGGTTGCGTCGGCGGCAAGCGACGGCAGCGGGCTGCTCGACTACAAGCAGCTCTACGCGCTATGGGAGCGGCAGAACTGGCGGGTCTTCGAGCTGGATTTCTCGGTCGACCGGGAGCACTGGCTTGCCAGCCCCACGGCGGCGCAGGAGAACGTGATCTGGACCCTCGGCTCGTTCTACGTCGGCGAGGAGCGGGTCACGGCGGACCTGGCCCCCTTCCTGATGGCCGCCCCCAGCGGCGAGGTCGAGCTCTTCCTCTCGACCCAGCTCGTGGACGAGGCCCGCCACGCCGCGTTCTTCGACCGCTTCGGCGCCGAGGTGATCGCGCTGTCGGCGGACGACCTGCGCGGCCGCATGAAGGAGGTGGAGGAGCGGCTCAAGGAACCGTGGCACACCGTCTTTGACGACGGCCTGCGGGACGTGGCGGGCAGGATCAAGGCGCGCCCCGACGACTTCGACCTGTTCGTTGAGGGCATCACCACCTACCACCTCGTGATCGAGGGCTTCCTGGCCGTGACCGGGCAGGCGATGATCCGCGACTACATGCTCCAGCACGGGCTCTATCCCGGGTTCTGCGAGGGCTTCGGGCTCGTCGAGCGCGACGAGCACAGGCACATTGCCTTCGGAGTGCGCTTCCTGAAGGAGGCGATCGAGCAGGACTCCCGTCACGCGCACACCGTCGAGCGTACGGTCCTCGAGTTGGCGCCGCGCGCGGCCTACGTCTTCGTGCCCCCGCATGCGAAGGAGGCACGGGAGTTCGTCAGCTACAGCTACCACTCCTCACAGGTCTACGGGTACGCCTACCGCGCGCTCAGGCGGCGGATGCGTGTACTCGGCCTGGACACCCCGCCGCCGGACGAGCTGATGCCCGGCCCGATCGAGCAGGAGCCACAGCAGGCGTGAGTGATCGTTTCCCCGTTTGGGGGCAGCGCAAGGCTGCCGCCCAAACGGGCGGTTTGGGGGCGGCCGACCCCCCCCCAACCGGAACACGGGGGCCCGGCGAACGAAGGGGAAATCCGCTTCACCAAGCTATGCTGCGGCCGTCGTGCGACGCTCGCGCGCCCTACGGACGCTTGCGTGGGGCGCCGTGGCTGCCGCGCTGGCCGCGCCCCCGCTGCGCCACCGGCTTCGATTGCGCCCCCTTGTCGTCTCGGCGCTCACCTGGCCGGCGCCGGCGGCGCTCGCTTTCGCACTCCCGCGTTCCCGCTTCCGGGACGCGGGTATCTATGCATTTCAGATGTGGGCCTACTTCGCCCACTACGACATGCCCGACGACGACCCCGACGCGCTCCTGCGCCGGTTGAAGGTCGACTACCCGATCGAGGCCGACACGGCGCTCGGCGGTGGGACGACCCCGACGGTGCGGCTCCAGTCGGCGCTCGGCCGTGAGGGCGACGTCCTTCCCCACGACTACGCGCTGTCGGTCGTGCACTGGAGCTGGTTCGCAGTGCCGCACGGGTCGCTGCTCTACATCCTCCTGAGGGACCCTCAGAAGTACCCGCGCGCGGCCTGGCTCATGTCCGCTTGCTTCGACCTTGGTTGCGTGATGTACTGGTTCCTGCCCACCGCGCCGCCTTGGTGGGCCGCGCGAAACGGCAGCATGCCGCCGGTCAGGCGGATCATGGAGGAGGCCGGCGAGCGCTTCTGGGGACGCCTCTGGCGCCCGCTTTACCATGCTCTCGAAGGCAATCCCTTCGCCGCCATGCCCTCACTGCACTTCGGCACATCAGTGATGGCAGCACGAGTGCTGTCGACGGTCGGCAAGGGGCCGGCGGCCCTGGCCTGGGGCTATGCGGTGCCGCTCGCGTTCGGGCTGGTCTACCTCGGGGAGCACTACGTCGTCGATCTCGTGGCCGGGTTCGCGCTCGCGGAGGGCATCTGGCGAGTGGCGCCGCGGCTCCAGCCGGGGGTGGCCCGATGACCCCCGAGGAGCGGCGCCGGAGCCTGTTGCAGGAAGAGGAACGGATCGACCGTGACCTCGAGCTCAAGCCGGACGAGGACGAGGAGGGCGACGACGACGTCGAGCAGCAGGTCGGCACGTTCCAGGCGTTCCTCCATGACCGCCGCAAGCTGACCACCTGGGCGCTCGTCTTCGCGGGCGCGATCGTGGCGATCTACGTGCTCTTCCCGAAGATCGTCGGCCTCGACGACGCGCTCGCCAAGGTGGATGACGCCGTCTGGTACTGGATCGTGATCGCCGTGGCGTTCAACGTGGCCGCCTTCGGCGCCTACGTGGCTCTCTTCCGCGGCGTCCTCGGGGGGACGAATGACGACGAGCTCCGTCGTCGTCTCGACGTCAAGGCCTCCTACCAGATCACCATGGCGGGGCTGGCCGCGACCCGGATCTTTTCGGCCGCGGGAGCCGGCGGCGTCGCGCTGACCTACTGGGCGCTGCGCAAGGCCGGCATGTCGCGGCGGCGCTCGGCGTGCCGGATGGTCGCCTTCCTCGTGCTCATGTACTCCGTCTACCTCGTCGCGCTCGTGCTGTTCGGCGTCCTGCTGCGTGTCGGGGTGCTGCCGGGGAACGCACCATTGGGGGGAACGATCGTGCCGGCGGGGATCGCGGGCGGGTTGATCTGCGTCTTTCTGCTCGTGGCGCTCATTCCGCATGACGTGGAGCGCCGAATCTCGCACTTCGCGGGCGGCTATCGGCGCGCGCGCGACGTTGCGCGCCTTGCCAAGGGGCCCGCCACGGTGGCCACCGGCGTCCGGACCGCGATCGCCTACCTGCGCGACCCGGAACGGGGCGCGCTGGCGGTGGGTGGCGCGGTGGGCTTCTGGGCCGCGAACATCGGGGTCTTGTGGGCGGCCTTCGAGGCGTTCGGCGGGAACGTGCCGTTCGCGGTGCTCGTGCAGGGTTTCTTCGTCGGCATGGCCGCCAACCTCGTGCCATCGCCCGCTGGGGGCGTGGGCTCGGTGGACGCCGGCATGATCGCGGCCTTCGTCTTGTTCGACGTGCCCAGCAGCATCGTCTTTCCCGCCGTGCTGACCTATCGGATCGTCGCGTTCTGGCTGCCCATCCCGCCGGGCATCGTGGCCTTCGTCCAGCTTCGGCGGACCGTGGCCGGCTGGGAGCGCGAACGTAGCGAAAATGCCCGCCACGGGGTCTATACTTCACAAAGTAAAGTAAGAGCACCGGAGGCCACGTGGGCGAGAAGAAGCGCCTAGAGAACGTCATCATCGTCGGCAGCGGACCCGCCGGCTACACCGCCGCGCTGTACACCTCCCGTGCGGATCTTGAACCGCTGGTAATCGAGGGATTCGCGTGGGGCGGGCTGCTCCAACAGACGACCGACGTCGAGAACTACCCGGGCTACCCGGAGGGCGTGCTCGGGCCTGAGATGATGCAGCAGTTCCGTGATCAGGCCGAGCGCTTCGGCACGCGCTTCATCACCGATGACGCCACCGCCGTGGAGCTGTCCCCTGACGGCGGCCTTCACAAGGTCATGGTCGGAGACGATGAGTTTTGGGCCAAGTCCGTCGTCCTGGCGATGGGCGCCGAGCCCAAGAAGCTCGGCGTGCCCGGCGAGGACGAGCTGGCGGCCAAGGGGGTCTCCTACTGCGCGACCTGCGACGCTGCCTTCTTCCGCGGCACCGACACGATGGTCGTGGGCGGCGGCGACACCGCGATGGAGGACGCCACGTTCCTCTCGAAGTTCGCCGACAAGGTCTCGGTCGTTCATCGGCGTCCTGAGTTTCGGGCCTCCGCGATCATGGTCGACAGGGCGCGGGACACCGAGAACATCGAGTTCGTCACGCCCTATGTGGTCGAGAGCCTCGAGTCCCGGGACGACGGATCGCTCGACAAGGCGGTTCTGAAGAACACCGGAGACGACTCGGAGAAGGAGCTCGAGATCGGTGGCGCCTTCATCGCGATCGGGCATCGGCCGAACTCCGAGCTAGTTCAGGGTCAGGTCGAGCTCGACGAGAACGGCTACGTGCTCGTCGAGAGCGGCTCGACCCGCACCAACGTCCCCGGCGTGTTCGCAGCCGGCGACGTCGTGGACCACACCTACCGGCAGGCGGTCACGGCGGCCGGGATGGGCTGCATGGCGGCGCTCGACGCCGAGGGGTACCTGCGCGACAGGCCCCCTGACCCCGAGGCGCACTGGACGGCAAAGGCAGACGAGCCGGAACCGGCGGCAGAGACCGCATAGGGGCGGCCCACCAGCGGCCCGGGTAGATCGCCGTGCAGCAATTTCCGGCGCTCGACGGCCGCTAGGCTGGCCCGCCATGGCCGAGCGGTGGACCAATTGGGCCGGCGACCAGGTGTGCGCACCTCAGCGGATCGCGCGGCCCGCGACCGAGGACGAGCTCGCCGAGGTCGTCCGCGGCGCGGAGCGGATTCGCGTCGCCGGTAGCGGGCACTCGTTCACGGACGTCGCCTGCACCGACGGCGTCCTGGTCGACCTCTCGCGGATGGACCGCGTGCTCGACCAGGACGGGGAGCTCGTGACGGTGCAGGCGGGCATATCGCTGCACGAGCTCGGCGAGCAGCTCGCGGCACGCGGCCTGGCGATGGAGAACCAGGGCGACATCGACAGACAGACGTTGGCCGGCGCCCTCGCCACGGCCACCCACGGCACGGGAGCCCGCTTCGGGAACCTGTCGTCGCGGGTCACGGCCGTCAGGCTCGTCACCGCCTCGGGCGAGATCGTGAACGTCGAGGAGGGTGACGAGCTTCTCGCGGCTCGCGTGTCGCTGGGCTGCCTGGGGGCGATCTCCTCGGTCACGCTCCGCTGCGTGCCCGCCTTCATCCTCCGGCGGCTGGACGAGCCCCGGCCGCTGGCCGACACGCTCGACCGCTTCGACGAGCTGGCCGGCTCCAATGACCACTTCGAGTTCTTCGCCTTTCCCTACTCCGACCTGGCCATCGTACGGCGGTCGGAGCGCGGCGACTTTCCCCCCGAGCCACCGGGGCGCGCGGAACGGCTGCTGCAGGACCTGGTGCTCGAGAACGTGGTTCCCGACCTGGTGTTCCGCGTGGGGCGTCGCGTCCCCGCGCTGATTCCCTGGCTGGGACGCAACATCGCGCGGCTCGTCCGGGACTCTACGCGCACCGACCGGAGCCACCGGGTCTACGCGAGCCGGCGCGACGTCAGGTTCACGGAGATGGAGTACGCGGTGCCGCGGGAACACGGGGTGGAGGCCGCGCGCCGGGTGCTCGCGCTCGTCGAGCGTCGCCGCCTGCGGGTGGGATTCCCGATCGAGGTCAGGGTGGTGGCAGGTGACGACGCCCTTCTGTCGACAGCCCACGACCGCGACACGGTCTATGTCGCGGTCCACCAGTACCGGGGCATGGAGTTCGAGAGCTACTTCCGGGCCGTCGAGCGAATCATGGATGACTACGGGGGCCGCCCGCACTGGGGCAAGCGCCACTATCAGCTGGCTGCCACGCTGCAGCCGCGCTACCCGGCGTGGGAGCGCTTCCAGGCGGTCCGCGCCCGGCTGGATCCCGAGGGAAAGTTCGGGAACGACTACTGCGAGCGCGTCCTGGGTCCGGTTGGGGCCGCCGTGCCCGCCTAGCCGCAGCGCCTCAGGCGGCGGTCGAGCGTCATGACCCGACCGTCGACAGTCGTCGCCCGCGCCCTCAGGCGGAACCGCCGGCCGGGGCGGACTCGGCGGATCCGGACCCGCTTGACGAAGGGCGGCTTCCGGTCGCGGGCAGCGCGCCGCCCGCGGACGATGAAGTCCACCTCTGCGACAGTGCGCCGATCGCTTCCGACGATGCGGGCGCGGACGGCCCGGCGAGCGCAGCGGTGCCTCGGGCGGGTGGCGAGGCGCAGGCGTGGATGCCGTCGGCAGCCCCGGCCACGGCAGGCCTTGAGCGCGGCCAGCCGGCCCGCGAGCGCAGCTCGAATCGAAGCGTAGGCCGGGTCGGCGTGGCGGCTCTGGAGCTGGAAGGGGTCACTCCGCAGGTCGTAGAGCTCACGCTCGCCGTTCGAGTACTCGACGTAGATGTAGCGATAGGTGCGCAGGGCGGTGAAGCCGCCGTTCACCCCGGCGTTTCCCTCGATCAGCAGGTCGCGGCCCCACTCGCGCCCGGAGTCGCGCAGCAGCGGGAAGAGCGAGCGGCCGTCCTCCACGCGTCCGGGCCGGGCATTGGCAGCATCGAGGATCGTCGGCGCGAGGTCGGCGTTGGTGACGAGCTGGCGCCGGTGGACACCGCGGCGCACCCCGGGGCCGCGCAGTACCAGTGGGACCCTGATCGATGGCTCGTAGACGAGCACCTTCCCGTCGCGCACCCGGTGCTCACCGTGGAAGAAGCCGTTGTCAGAGGTGAACATGATCAGTGTGTCATCGAGCTCGCCGGTGCGGCGCAGCTCCTGCACGATCGCCGCGACCGCGTCGTCAACCGCGAGCAGGGACTCCAGGCGCTGCTGGTAGTTCTCCCGGATGGCAGCCCGCATCACAGGACCTATGCGGCGCCGCCGACGGATGTTCGTGGGCTTGTCGGAGATATCGGCCTCGTTGAACGAGGGCGGCTGCGGCAGCGGCTCGGCCGCGAAGCGGTTCCTGTGCCGGGGTGCCGGGACGGGCGTGCCAAGCTGAGGGTCGTCGCTCTCCTGGGGCCCACCGGCGTGAGGGGCGAGGAACGCCACGGATAGGAAGAACGGCTGCTTCGCGGGCGCCAGCCGCGATATCAGCGACACGGCCCGGCGCGCGTAGAAGTCGGTCTGGTAGAAGGCCGGGTTGCGGCCCACTCCGTAGGTCCTGAGGGCTCCGTTCTCGTTCAGCGTGTAGCCGTAGAAGCGATAGGTGGAGGGATCCACGGAGCCGTACCACTCGCTCCAGCCCGGCGGGACCTCGGTGGGCGGGCTGAAGCGCCCGTAGCCGTTGAGGAACTTCCCGAGGTGCACCGTGTGGTAGCCGGCGCGCTGCAGCCAGAACGGCAGCCACTGCGACTTGTCGAGCTTCGTGTAGCCGCCCACAGGCGGCGTGTTGCCGAGCACCCCGTGGTTGTGCGCGTACTGGCCCGTGAAGAGCGTGGAGCGGGAGGGGCAGCAAAGCGAGAAGTTCACGAAGCTCCGGTCGAAGGTGGTGCCGCGCCGTACGAGCAGCCGCTGCACGTTCGGCATCACGCGCATCGACTCGAGAGTCTGGTCGTCGGTCATCAGCACCAGGACGTTCGGGTGCCGCGCGCGCGATGCGGCGTTGCTGGCCCCGTCCGGGAGCAGAAGTGCGGACAGCGCGCAGGAAGCCGCAACGGCGGCGATGCTCAGGCGCGTAATGCGTGAAGTCGCCATTCCTGCCGACGGCTTGAACACGGCGACGATCCTCGTGTTGCGCCCTAGACGAAGCAGCGGCCTTCGCCGCGGTAGGTGGGGACCTCGTTCACGACTTTCCCGCCCTCGACGAGATGGAGCCTGTCGAAGTGCTCACAGAGCTCGCCGGCCTTCGCGTGTCGTAGGTAGACCTTGTCCCCGAGCTTCAGTCCCGCGGCGGCTGCGCCCAGTACCGGCGTCTGGACTTCGCCGGCGCCCTCCAGTGGGTCGAGGCGGAGGCCCGAGGGGAGCCACGGCTCTGGCAGCCGGTCCTTGCCCGCGGGGCCGGAGGCGAGGTAGCCGCCGCCGAGCAGGGTCGCTACCCGAGCTGCGGGCTTGCGCACCACGGGCAACGCGAAGGCGGCGGCCGGGGTAAGGGTGAAGTCCGCGTAGCGATCGAACAGGGTGGGCGCGTAGAAGCCGGAGCCCGCCGCCAGCTCGCTCACCGCCTCCTCCCGGGCCGTGGTGTGCAGGCTGCCGGTACCCCCACCGTTCACGAGCTCGACCGGGGTTGCCTCTCGGACGGCCGCCACGATCGCGGCGCGGCGTTCCGCGATCTCCCGCGCGGAGCGGCGCTTGATCAGCCGGATCGCAGGGCCCTGAAGGCGCTTGCCCAGCGGCGGATCGCCCACGCCGGCGATGTGCGACTCGTAGCCCATGATGCCGGCCAGCTCGAAGCCGGGCCGCCCATGGACATGGTCCGCCAGCGCCGCCGCCTGCTCGGGCGTGCGGATGGGCGAGCGCTTGGCCCCGATCTTGATCCTTCCCCGGGCGATCCAGTAACCGAGGTCGATCTCGATACAGACGCGGATCGGGCGGTGCCCGGCGCCGGCGGCGGCGTCGATGAAGTCGAGATGGGCGGCCGAGTCGACCATCACGATCGGGGGCCGGTCGGACTCCAGTCGACCCAGCTCGGCGAGGGCGCCGCGGTCGGGCGTGGGGTAGGCACACATCAAGTCCTCGAAGCCCTGCGAGTGAAGCCACAGCGACTCCGCGAGGGTGAAGGTGAGCAGACCGGCGAAGCGCTCGTCGTGATCGAGGATCGCCCGCAGGAGCGGCCGGCAGCGCACCGACTTGCTCGCCACTCGAATTGGCTTTCCAGCTGCGCGGCCGAGCATCTCTCGGGCGTTCGACCACATGGCGTCGAGGTCCACAAACGCGAACGGCGCGTCCACGCCCTCGAACGCCGCCTCGTACTGCTCCCAGCTGCGACCGGCCACGGCCGGGCATTATCGCCCTGTGGATCGCCTCCCACCGACCGGGCTCGTGCTCGCCGCGGTCGCGTCGGTGCAGTTCGGCGCGGCGCTGGCGAAGACCCTGTTCGACGACCTCGGTCCAGGCGGCACCGTGTTCCTGCGGGTGCTGTTCGCCGCGCTGGTGCTGCTCGTGTTGTGGCGGCCGCGCGTCGGGGGGCGACCGCGCCGCGACCTGGCCCTGGCCGCGGCCTTCGGCGTCTCGCTCGCCGGGATGAACCTGTCCTTCTACGGCGCCCTCGACCGCATCCCACTGGGGGTCGCGGTGACGTTCGAGTTCGTGGGCCCGCTGGGGGTGGCGGTGGTCGGCTCGCGCCGGGCGCTCGATCTCCTCTGGGTCCTGCTCGCGGCCGCCGGGATCCTGCTGCTGTCCGACTTCGGCGACTTTGCGGGGCTCGACGCCGGCGGCGTCGGCCTGGCGCTGCTCGCGGGCGGCTTCTGGGCCGCGTACATCCTGCTCAGCGCCCGGATCGGCCGGGCCTTCTCCGGCGGAAGCGGCCTGGCGCTGGCGATGGTCGTGGCGAGCGTCCTGCTCGTGCCGGTGGGCGTCGCCGACGGCGGCGACGCCCTTCTGGAGCCCGGCCTCCTCGCGCTCGGCGCTGCGGTGGCGATGCTGTCTTCGGCGGTGCCGTACTCGCTCGAGCTCGAGGCGCTGCGACGCTTGCCCGAGCCGGTCTTCGGCGTGCTGATGAGTCTCGAGCCGGCAGTGGCGGCGCTCGCGGGCTTCGTCGTGCTGGGACAAGACCTGCGCGCCCGCGAGCTCGTGGCGATCCTGCTCGTAGTCGCGGCGAGCGCCGGCGCGGCGCGGGGGGCCCCGGCGGCGCCGCGGGACGCCTAGCGCAGGTAGATCGGGTTGGAGAGGAGCCAGGTCCGCTCCGCGCCATGCGCTTCCCGGTAGGCCTCGACGCGGTAGACGCCTGGCTCCGCGACCCGCTGCTCCGGGCCGTTTCCGATCTCCCGGCCGTCCCGCAGAAGCCGCAGCCGCGCCGCGGAGGGCAGCTTCACCTGCAGCGTCCAGTCGCCCGCCCGCGCCTCCTCTCCCATCTCGACCCGGCCGCCTGGCCCTTCCGCCCAGAAGCGGAAGCCCTTCGCCGCGGCCAGCGCGTCGACCGCGATGTAGCAGCGGCCTGCGCGGAGCGCCGCGTAGACCTGCTCGCGGTCGTGCTCGATGTCGCCGCTCAGCGGCTCCTCGGCCAGCACGTGCGTCCGGATGAAGCGGAACGAGCGCCTGTAGCTCATCAGGCGCAGTGGGACGAATGGGCCGATGCGCTTGCCGAACTGGTGCGCGTCGAGACCGCCGAGCGCGACCGTGGGCCGCTCGCGGCAAAGCTCCTCCCAACCGCGCATGTTCCGCTCGGGAGGGTGCCGCAGCACGTGACCCGGTCGCGCGACGAAACGGATCACCTCGCGGATGCCGCGCAGGCTCTCACCCGTATCCGTGGCGAAGCTCCACAGCTCCACACCGTGCAGGGCGGCACAGGACAGATCACCGAAGGGCATTCCCCGGACGCGCTTGAAGCGTTCCGAGCCGCTCGACCACGGATGGGCGGCGAAGCCGAAGCCGCCGCCATCTCGCACCGCCTCGCAGATACCGGCCGGCGAGCGGCCTCGATGGCGGATGTGCTCGTCGAGCCCGAAGGCCAGGTAGTGATTGCCGCCCCGCGGCGAGACCTCCTCGCCCACGAGCAGCAGCACCGGCCCGTACCAGCCCTCCTCCCCGCGCCGCTTGGCCTCGAGCGTGTCGTGGTCCGTGAGCAGCACGACGTCCACTCCGCTGCGTCGTGCGGCGCGCGCGATTTCAGGCACCGTGCCGGTTCCATCCGAGTAGATCGAATGGAGGTGCACGACGCAGGCGAGGTCATGCATCGGCCGAGTACGCTAATCGGTCGACCGAGAGCCCAGGAGGAGAGATGGCCGTCATCGAGAGCCCGGAGACGATCGGGATCAAGCCGTTCCACGAGTTCGACGATGCCAACGCCACCTGGCCCCGCGGCGACCGGCACGTGGCCATCCGGGCGGCCGCTGAGGACTTCCGCCGGCGCTTCAAGGATCAGGGCCAGGTCACGGGAGTCCGGACGGTCGACCTGGTGTCGGCGGGGTATCCGATGCGCTACGCCTTTGGCGGCGCGGCCAAGGGCCTCAACCCTTTCATCAACATCACCAACCGGCTCGTGGTCGTGCAGTTCCACGACTTCGAGGGCGAGCTCCGGACGCTCGTCTGGGAGCCGACGGTTCCGGAGGGGTCTGCTCAGGCTCCCTTCTACGCGCAGCTCATCGAACGCTACGGGGAGTGGCTCTCCAACAACGTGCTCGCCAAGGAGCACAACACGGTCGAGCAGGCGCTCGCAGCCTGCGGGCTGACCCCGGCCGACGTCGACTACGTCAGCTTCGACCACCTGCACGTTCAGGACCTCCGCATACTGATGGGCACCGACCGGCCGGTGGAGGGCGGGCGCGAGCCGCGCAAGCCGTTCTTCCCGAACGCGAAGTTTCTCTACCGGCGCAAGGAGGTCGACACGCTCCGGTCGCCGCATCCCATGCAGTGGGCCTGGTACGTGCCCGGCGGGATGGACCACGTGATCGAGGACAACCTGGTGCTCCTCGACGGTGACGTCGAGTTGGGGATCGGCGTGGCGTTCATGTCCACCCCCGGGCACACGGACGGCAACCAGTCCCTTGTGATCAACACGCCGGACGGAGTGTGGGTCTCATCCGAGAACGGCGTCTGCGCCGACAACTGGCACCCCTACCTCTCGAAGATCCCGGGCGTGAAGAGGGAGGCAGAGTTCATGGGCCGCGAGGTGATCCTGAACTCCAACACGCTCGAGGATTCGATCGACCAGTACGACTCGATGGTCAAGGAGAAGGCCGTCGCCGACCGGGGCCGCGCCGATCCGCGCTGGATGAACGTCTTCCCCTCTTCCGAGATGGCGAGCTGGCGGCGCCAATGGCCGGTGGTGCCGAGCTACACATACGGCGGCATAACCCACGGCGCAATCGAGTAGCGCGGACCGCCGCTCGCCGCCGCCACCGGGGCGAATACGGCTTAGAAAGGCACTTAGCACCCCCAGTGGGGGTGCAGATTGCCACCGTAGAGCGAAAGCTGGCGCGGATCGCGTCCTCCGCGCACGGCGTCGTGAGTCGGGCGGAGCTCCTCCAGGCCGGCGTCACCCCGAGGGAAGTCGAGCACCGCCTGGGCACGGGAGCGCTCATCCGCGAGTACCGGGGCGTCTACCGCGTGGGGCACCACGCGGCGAGCGTCGAGGCCCGGTACATGGCGGCGGTCAAGGCGTGCGGTGCGGGAGCGGTGCTGAGCGGCCTCGCCGCCGCCTACCTGCTTGGCTTGCTCAAGGGCCCTGCGCCGCCGCCCGAGGTGATTGCGGCGGGGAAGAGGCGAATCGCGGGCGTCAGGACGCGCCGGTCGCGGGAGGTCGAAGCGACGAAGTGGCAGGGGATCCCCGCCACAACCGTGCCCCGGACGCTCGTAGACATCGCCGGCGACCTGTCGGAAGAGGATCTCGGCTGGGCGTGCCACCAGGCCGGCGTTCGCTTCCGGACCACACCGAGGCAGGTCGAGTCCGTG
This sequence comes from Actinomycetota bacterium, assembly GCA_046729895.1. Classification (GTDB taxonomy): domain Bacteria; phylum Actinomycetota; class Thermoleophilia; order Solirubrobacterales; family Thermoleophilaceae; genus DASXBA01. The sequence goes on along the minus strand of JBKPHP010000241.1, from coordinate 4,441 downwards.
CTGGCCCGCCATCCGAAGAGCCGGGGCGCCGGCAGGCTCCGCCGGATCATCGCCGGCGACTCGCACGTCATCCTCAGCAAGCTCGAGAAGCGGTTCCTGAAGCTGCTGCGTGAGGCCGGACTCCCGCTGCCGGAGACGAACCGCCCGACCGGCGGCCACTACGTCGACTGCCGCTGGTCCCGGCACAAGCTGACTGTGGAGCTCGACAGTTACCGTTTCCACTCGTCGCGCTACGCCTGGGAGCAGGACCGGCGCCGGGAGTGGGAGGCGTACGCGCGCGGTGACAAGTTCCGCCGCTACACCTGGGGCGACGTCTTCGAGGGTCCCGCCCAGATGCTCGCCGAGCTCAGGGCCCTACTCGCTGAGTAGGGTTGAAACGTGGCCCCACCTTCCGCTCTCGAGGTCGGGGGGCGCGAGTACGAGATCTTCCGGCTCGACGCCCTCCAGGCGAAGTACGACGTCGCCCGGCTGCCGTACTCGCTGAAGGTCCTGCTCGAGAACCTGCTGCGCAACGGCGAGGACGAGGGGGTCGAGGCGCTCGCCACCTGGGTGGCCGCTGACGAGCCGTCGAAGGAGATCGCCTACCGGCCCGCCCGCGTCCTGATGCAGGACTTCACCGGCGTGCCGGCAATCGTCGATCTGGCCGCCATGCGCGACGCCGTGGGCGACCTGGGAGGCGACCCGTCCAGGATCAACCCGCACGTGCCGGTCGACCTCGTGATCGACCACTCGATCCAGGTCGACGTCTTCGCGGAGCGGCTTGCCTTCCAGCGCAACGCCGAGCTCGAGTTCGAGCGCAACCGCGAACGCTACGCGTTCTTGCGCTGGGGCCAGGCGGCCTTCGACAACTTCGCCGTGGTGCCGCCCAACACCGGCATCTGCCACCAGGTCAACCTCGAGTACCTCGCGCGCGTGGTGATGACGGATGGCACCCGGGCGTTCCCCGACACGCTGGTCGGAACCGACTCCCACACCACGATGATCAACGGCCTCGGCGTGCTCGGCTGGGGAGTGGGAGGCATAGAGGCCGAGGCGGCCATGCTCGGTCAGCCGGTGTCGATGCTGATCCCTCAGGTCGTCGGCTTCGAGCTCCACGGCGCCCTGCCCGAGGGCTCCACGGCCACCGATCTGGTGCTCACCGTGACGCAGATGCTGCGCGAGCGGGGGGTGGTCGGCAAGTTCGTGGAGTTCCTCGGTGAGGGGCTCCGCAACCTTCCGCTCGCGGACCGCGCCACCATCGGCAACATGTCGCCGGAGTACGGGGCGACCTGCGGCATCTTCCCCGTCGACGCCGAGACGCTCCGCTACCTCGAGTTCTCCGGCCGTCCACCCGAGCAGGTAGAGCTCGTGGAGGCCTACTGCCGCGCGCAGGGGCTGTTCCACGACGAAGACTCCGAGGAGGCCACCTACTCGGACACGCTGGAGCTCGACCTCTCGACGGTCGAGCCGTCACTGGCGGGCCCGCGGCGGCCGCAGGACCGCGTGGCGCTGAGCGACGCCGCGGTTGACTTCCGCGCCGAGCTCGGCGAGCTGATGGGGGACGGCGTCGAGCACGACCCGCCTCCCGGCTCCCCCGAGCACGCCGTGGCCGAGACGTTCCCGGCAAGCGACCCTCCGGCGGTCCGGCCGGACGGCGGCCGGCCGGGCGAGGCAGGCCATCGCCATCACACGGCGGTCGCCGAGCCACCCTGGGAGGAAGCCACGGTCCAACTGGAGGGCGGCGACGAGTTCCAGCTGGACCACGGCGCCGTCGTGATCGCCGCGATCACGAGTTGCACCAACACCTCCAACCCCTCGGTGATGGTGGGGGCGGGGCTGCTCGCTCGGAACGCGGTGGAGCGCGGCCTCGAGCGCCGACCCTGGGTCAAGACCTCGCTCGCGCCAGGGTCGAAGGTGGTGACCGACTACCTCGAGCGCGCCGGGCTGATCGAGCCGCTCGAGCAGCTCGGCTTCTCGCTCGTCGGCTACGGCTGCACCACCTGCATCGGCAACTCCGGGCCGCTTCCGTCCGAGATCTCGAGGGCGATCGACGCGAACGACCTGGCGGTCTGCTCCGTGCTGTCCGGCAACCGGAACTTCGAGGGGCGCATCCACCCCGAGGTGAAGATGAACTACCTGGCGAGCCCACCGCTGTGCGTGGCGTACGCCCTGGCGGGCCGCATGGATCTCGACCTGCTCGGCGAGCCACTACAGGGCGACGTGTACCTGCGCGACATCTGGCCCAGCCAGCAGGAGATCCAGGCCGAGATCGAGCACGCCGTCGAGTCGGACATGTTTCGGAAGAGCTACGGCGAGGTCTTCGAGGGCGACGAGCGCTGGAACGCCCTGGAGGTCCCGAAGGGCGAGCGCTACGCCTGGGACCCGGAGTCCACGTACGTGAAGCGGCCGCCCTACTTCCGGGACGACGCGCCCCAGCTGACTGCGATCCAGGGCGCTCGCTGCATCGCCGTGCTCGGCGACAGCGTCACCACAGACCACATCTCACCGGCCGGCGCCATCAAGAAGGACTCGCCGGCCGGCCGCTACCTCATCGAGCGAGGGGTGGAGCCCAGGGATTTCAACTCCTACGGCTCCCGCCGCGGCAACCACGAGGTGATGATGCGCGGCACCTTCGCCAACGTGCGCCTGCGCAATCGCCTGGCGCCGGGCACGGAGGGCGGCTTCACGATTAAGGACGGCGAGGTGAAGACGATCTTCGACGCCGCGGGGGAGTACGGGGCCACGCCCCTTTGCGTGCTCGCCGGCAAGGAGTACGGCTCCGGCTCCTCCCGTGACTGGGCGGCCAAGGGGCCGCGCCTGCTCGGGGTCCGCTTCGTGATCGCCGCGTCGTTCGAGCGCATCCACCGCTCGAACCTGGTGGGCATGGGAATCCTGCCGCTCCAATTCCCAGCCGGCGAGTCGGTCGAGTCGCTGGGGCTGACGGGACACGAGAGCTTCGATCTCGGTCCGCTCGAGGAGGGGACCGAGGCTCTGGCGGTCAAGGCCGACGACGTGGAATTCGAGGCCCTCGTGCGCATCGACACGCCGAACGAATGGCGGTACTACGGCCACGGCGGGATCCTGCACTTCGTACTGGGGCAACTCCTGTCGTCCGGCTGAGACCAGCTGCCATGGCTCCGACCAACCGCCAGATCACCGAGCGCGCCTTGGCGGCCCTCGGCCGCAGAGACCTGGCAGCGGTCGAGACGGAAAAGTGACAGCGGGGAAGGGCGGCCGGCTCTCGCACCACGACCTCTGCTTCGGCTGCGGGCAGGCCAACCTGTTCGGCCTGCAGCTCGAGCTGGAGCGCCGTCCTCAGGGAGGAGTCGCTGGTCGCTTCTTCGTCAAGCAGGACCACCAGGGACCTCCCGGTTACGCGCACGGCGGAGTGATGGCCGCCGCGCTCGACGAGGCGATGTCCCTCGTTCTCCACGACCAGGGCACCTACGCCCTCACCAGTCAGCTGGCGATCGAGTTCAAGGCCCCCGCGCCGGTCGGCTCTTTCGTCGAGCTGGAAGCGGATGTCGAATCCGTCGAGGGTGGGACGCTGACCCTGGCGGCGTCGGCGTCGGGCGATGACGGAACGCTCGCCACCGCCCGCGGCACCTTCGTGGAGCAGCCCGGCGCGCCCTGACTGCCGTTTGGCGGGCAGCGCAAGGCTGCCGCCCGAACGGGCGGTTTGGGGGCGGCCGACCACCCCCAAACCGCCGCCTTGGGACTTTCCTGGCGGCTGAAATAACGTCACCCGGGCAAAGGGGCGACGTGGGCGCGATGGGAAGCGCAGTCGAGCGGCTCGACCATGCCGTCGGGGACAGGCTGGAGCGCCTGGTCCGAAACCATCACCGCCGGCGGCTTGAGCGGCTCGGCGGGGGCCACGCGCTGCGACCGCCCGCCGGACAGGAGCCGTGGGCCGAGGGTGAGCCGCCGCCGCGCGAGGGCAACGGATTCGAGGTCCTGATCGACGGGGAGCACGCCCTCCCGGCGATCGCCGCGGCCCTCAGGGCAGCCCGGTCGCACGTCCACATCGCTGGCTGGCACCTCACGCCCAACTTCGCCCTAGCTCGCGGCGATGAGGAGCCTCGTCTCCGCGAGATGCTCGCCGAGCTCGCCGAACGGATCGACGTCCGTGTACTGCTCTGGGCGGGCCCACCGCTGCCCGTATTTCGGCCTCGTCGGTCCGACGTCCGCGCCGTCCGCGAGGAGCTCACGCGCGGGACGAGGGTCCGCTGCGAGCTCGACGCCCGCGAGCGCACTTTTCACTGCCACCACGAGAAGCTCGTCATCGTCGACGACGAGGTGGCGTTCGTGGGCGGAATCGATCTCACCTCGCTGTCCGGCGATCGATTCGACAGCAGCGCTCACCCGGCCGAGGGTGGGCTCGGCTGGCACGACGTGGCAACACGTATCCAGGGGCCGGCCGTGGCCGACGTCGCGGAGCACTTTCGCCAGCGCTGGCGGGAGA
>JBKPHP010000240.1:0-4789 GCA_046729895.1 Actinomycetota bacterium | reverse complement strand
AGAGGAAAAGGCCGAGGAGAGCGAGGAGGCCGAGGAGGGCTCCGAGGCCACCGGCGAGTCGTCGGGCGGCGGCGAGGAGAGCGGCCGCGAGGAGCAGGGCTCGGACGAGGAGAAGGGCGGCGACGAGGAGGAGGGTTCGTGAGTCGCCAGTCGCCAGTCGCCAGGCGCCAGGCGCCAGGGTCATGCCCCGGCGACTGGCCACTGGGGACTCGCGACTGAACCGTGGCCAGGAACAAGTTCCAGGTAGAGGTCCTCACCCCTGAGGGGCAGGTGTTCTCGGACGAGGTTGAGATGCTGTCGTCGCGGACGACGACGGGATCGATCGGAGTGCTCGCGAACCATGCGCCGCTGATGGGCATCCTCGAGCCCACGGAGCTGCGCCTCTACAAGTCCGACTCGGACGTCGTGCGCTTCGCTCAGGGCGAGGGCTACCTCCAGGTGGTGGACAACTCGGCGCTGGTCCTGGTGGAGGAGGCGATCCCGCCCGACCAGATCGACCGCGGCGCCTTCGAGTCTCGCCTGAAGGAGGCTCGCGCGGCGGAGGAGCGCGCCGAGGAGGGCTCGGAGGAGCGCTCTCGGGCCCAGCGCGAGGTCAAGCGCTACGAGGCCTTCCTGGAGGTGGGCTCGGAGTCATAGCCCGTCTTCGCGTCGTCCCGCTGCTCGTGGCGCTGACCGTCATCGCCGGCTGTGGCGGCGGCGACAAGCCGGAGAAGCCGTTGCCGCAGGCGCGCGAATCGCTGCGTCTCGAGAGCCCGGCATTCAGGGAGGGGGGCGCGTTTCCGCGCCGCTACACCTGTGACGGCGCAGACCTCTCCCCGCCGCTGCGCTGGTCGGGCGTTCCTAGGGGGGCGCGCGAGCTGGCGCTGCTAGTGGAGGATCGCGACGCGGGGCGATTCGTCCACTGGAGCCTCTTGGCCATCCCACCTGCCACCAGGGGCCTCCGGGAGGGCAACGTTCCGCGTGGGGCCGTCGAGACGGAGAACGGCTTCGGCGATCGGAGCTGGGGCGGCCCCTGCCCGCCCGAGGGAAAGGGGCCCCATCGCTACGTGTTCGCGCTCTATGCGCTCGACAAGCCGCTCGGGCTGAAGGCCGACGCGTCTGCGGACGAGGTCCGCTCCGCCGTCGGCGGCGCCGCGCTGGCCCGGGGCACGCTCACCGCGAGCTACAGCCGCTGAGCGGGGGCGGTCGTCGTGACGCGCGCCGGAGACCGCGTCGCCTGAGACCCGCCTCGTGACCGCTCCAATATCGGCGTGAATCTAGCCCGCCAGGAAGCGGATCCGTAGCCATAGCCTGCCGTCGGATCACCAGCCGCACCCCTACCGACCCTTTTGGAGGACCGCTCCGTCCCTAGGGACGGGCGTCTCCGTAGGGCTCGTCCCTGGCCCGCACCGCCGCCCGGAAGCCCTCCTCGGCGGCCCTCGCCTGGAAGGCGTAGCCCTCCTTGGTGTGGCGGGCGACCCCGTCGAAGAAGGTCCCCAGAAGCTGAGTGGCGTGCAGGCCCCGGGCGTACAGGCTCTGGTTGACGAGCAGCTTCATCATCACGAGCTGGCTTACGGGCGTCAGCGCCACACGTTGGAGGAGCGCCTCGAAGCGCTCGTCGAGCTCGTTCGCCGACGGCGCCTCCACGGCCAGGTCCCAGTCGAGCGCCTCCCGGCCGGTGATCAGGTCGCCCGTGAAGAGAAGTCGCTTGGCGCGCTGCTCCCCTAGCCGGGAGCTCCATAGCGCGGTCGTCGGCGAGCCCCAGACTCGAGCCGGTGGGTAGCCGATCCGGGCGTCCTCGGCAATCACCAGCAGGTCCGAGCACAGCGCCATGTCCGTCCCGCCCGCCACGCAGAAGCCGTGGACCTTGCACAGGACGGGCTTCTCCGAGTTGAACAGGCTCATGAAGCCGCGGACGTTCCGGCTCATCATCTGCCAGTCGACCACCGGGTCCCAGGTGCCACCCGGATCGTGGTTGGCGGCGATCACGGAGGGGTCGAGCGGCGACCCCTCGAAGCCCTCGGCCCCAAGTCCCTCCATGTCGCGCTCGGCGGACTCGACCAGGTCGTACCCGCCGCAGAACCCTTTGCCGTTGCCAGCCAGGGCGATCACGTGCACGGCCGGGTCGAGATTGGCCCGCTCCACGCACTCGGCGAGCTCTCGCGGCATCTCGAGCGTGATGCCGTTCCCCCTCTCCGGCCGGTCGAGCGTGATCCGCGCCACTCGGCCATCGACCTCGTAGGCGAGAGTTTGGAATTCCGGTCGATCTCTCTTCGGCGAGCTCACGAGCGGGGCCTTTTGGGGGATTATGCAACCCGAGCCTGCTCAGATCTCCGCGGAGCGGCAGATCACGGCGGTGCCGCAGCGGCGGCGGTACCCGGTGGATCGGGCCTCGCCCTCAGACTTGCAGGGTCCGCTCGACGATCGCGGCCGCGTCCACACCCTTCGGGAGGGTGCCGAAGGCGCGGCCGCCGTCCTCGAGCCGCGCGCAGAACGCGTCAGCCACCGCCGGCGGCGAATGGCGCACGAGCACGCTGCCCTGCAGGGCCAGGCCGAGGGCCTCCACGATGCGGCGCGCCAGCCACTGCGGGTCGTCCTCTTGCGGCACCCGGCCGATTTGGTCCTTCACGCCGGCGAGGTGGGCGTTGAGCCGCGAGTCCGCCCCGGCGGCCTGCTCGCACTCCTCCAGGAAGGCCGGCAGCCCCTCCGGCTCCTTCGACAGGGCGCGCAGCACGTCGAGCGCGGCGACGTTGCCGGAGCCCTCCCAGATCGAGTTGAGCGGCGAGTCGCGATATAGACGGGGCAGCCCGGACTCCTCCACGTAGCCGTTGCCGCCCAGGCATTCGAGCGCCTCGGCGGCATGCTGAGGGGCGCGCTTGCAGACCCAGTACTTCATGACCGCAGTCGCGAAGCGCCGGAAGGCTCCCTCCCGTTCGTCGTACCCGCGGGCGACGCGGAAGGCGGTTGCGGTGGCCGCCTCCGACTCCACCGCCAGGTCCGCCAGCACGTTGCGCATCGCGGGCTGGTCCGCAAGCAGCTTGCCAAATGCCGAGCGGTGTCTCGCGTGGTGCACGGCCTGGGCCAGGCCCCAGCGCATGCCCGCCGCCGAGCCCAGCAGGCAGTCGAGCCGGGTGTGGCTGACCATCCGGATGATCGTCGCGACCCCGCGCCCCTCCTCGCCGACGAGCCGGGCGCGCACGCCGTGGAACTCCACCTCGGAGGAGGGCAGCGAGCGAGTGCCCAGCTTCTCCTTGAGGCGCTGGACCCGGAAGCCCGGGTCGCTGGACTCGAAGAGGAAGCACGACAGGCCCGCGGGAGCCTGGGCCAGCGTCAGGAAGATGTCGCAGGAGGGATACGAGCAGAACCACTTGTGGCCGATGAGCTCGTACTCGCCGTCGCCCACGGACTCGGCGCGGGTGGTGTTCGCGCGCACGTCGGAGCCGCCCTGCTTCTCCGTCATGGCCATGCCGGCCAGCGCGCCGTCATCGTAGGAGGGACGCATCAGGCGCGGCTCCCACTCCTCGGCGAGGGCCGGCCCCTCGCGCAGCGCCGGTACCACCGAGTAGGTCATCGAGACGGGGCACATGACGCCCGAGTCGGTCTGGCTCCAGAGGAACATCAGCGCCGCCCGGACCACGTGGGCGCCCGGCTGGGGGTCGCGCCAGGGCAGGCAATGGATCTCGCGCTCGATCGCCTGGCGCAAAAGCCAGTGCCAGGAAGGGTCGAGCTCCACGTGATCGACGCGCCGGCCATAGCGATCGTGAGTGTGGAGGATCGGCTCGTTGCGCTCGCAACGCTCGGAGTGCTCGAGCGCCTCGCGCGACCCCGCCAGCTCCCCGGTGTCTCGCAGCCTGTCCACGCCCCAGCCGCCGCCCTCCCGTTTGACGGCCTCGCGCAGCGCCACGTCCGCCTCGAACAAGTCGTAGGGCGCGAGCGGCGGCGCCTGGTTGAGTACCTCGTGTGTGTCTCGCTGCGTGACGGTTGTCATGCCAGGGCCTCCTCGACCTCACGCGTTGGCAGGGAACTCAGGCAGAACTGCACGAGGCTCGCCACCAGCGCCTCGTTGCGGCTCCGGCGTCCGTCGCGCGCCGAAAGCGGCCCGACGAGGGCCTCGCCGAGGCCGCCGACGAGGACCGCCGCGAGCGTCTGCACGTCGTGCGGACGTAGCTCCCCTGAGGCGACCCCTTCTTCGAGCACACGAGCGAACGCGTCGCGGTAGCCGCGGCGCAGCCTCAGCCGCTCGGACTCCACGGCGGGATCAACCGCCTCGGCGATCAAGGCGTAGGCAAGCACGGGACCGGCCAGGGCGCGGCGACAGAACGCCTCCACCGCTGCCGCGATCCGCTCCTCGGCGAGGCGTCCGTCCTCGCCCGCGACCTGGACCAGGACGTCGAGCTCCCGCTGGGAGGCCCGCCGGAAGACCTCGGCGAACAGCTCGGCCTTCGATGGGAAGTGGCGGTAGACGGTCCCGACCGCGACGCCGGCTCGGGCGGCTACCGCCTGGATGGCGGCGGACGCGTAGCCGCCATCAGCCACCTGGTGGAGTGCGGCCACCGCTATCCGCTCTCGCGTCGCGGCGTTGCGCGCCTCGGTCCGCTCCGTGGGTCGATACGCCATCGTCCAAGAAGTGAATCAGGATTCAGGTCTTGGCGCAAGAGGAAGTCGGAGATCGATGGCCGGCCACGCTATCCACGAGACCGGCGCGGAACATCGATCACGGCGGCTCCTACCCATGACGAGGAGAGCGGGGGATCGCTCGCCGGCCGCTCCTATCCCTAGGGTCTCGTGTTGAATCGACCGTGCGTCGGCT